>NZ_JAFIMS010000003.1:0-8496 GCF_017309135.1 Corallococcus sp. NCSPR001 | reverse complement strand
CGGGGGCGGCGTCCGTGCGCAGGGTGTGCATGGCCTTGAACTCCTCCTCGGAGACGGCGCCCGTGGCGGACGGCGCGCGCGCCACCTCCGCCGGACTGCTCGTCGCGCAGGCGCCCAGCATCAGCGCCGCCGCCAGCACCCACGTGAGCCTCTTCATGTCCGGCTTCATCGTCCGTGTCCTTTCGGGGCCCGGGCTGTCCGGGCCACTTCGCGTGCCTTCGGGGCGTAGCGCGCTGGAGGCGGGGCGCCAGCGCGTTGAACCCCGGACGCGAAGAGGGCCGGCGCGAGGGGAAGTCCCTCACGTCGGCCCTCGTTTCAGCGCTCCCGGTCAGGGGAGGCGGTGACTACTTCGTCGCCGGGGGCGGCTTGGCGGCCGGGGGCGGCTTGGCGCCGGGAGCCGGCGGCTTCGCGCCCGGGGGCGGGGTGCCCATGCCGGGCATGCCCGGCATGCCAGGGGTGGGCTCGGGGGGCTTCACGATCTCGAGCAGCTCGACCTCGAACACCAGGGCGGCGCCGCCGGGGATGTTCGGGGGCGCGCCGCGGTCGCCGTAGGCGATGTCGGAGGGGCACACGAGCTGCGCCTTGCCGCCGACCTTCATCTTCTGGAGGCCCTCGGTCCAGCACTTGATGACGCCCTGGAGCGGGAACTGCGTGGGCTCACCGCGCTTGTACGAGGAGTCGAACTCCTTGCCGTCCGCGAGCGTGCCTTTGTAGTGCACCTTCACGATGTCGGTGGGCTGGGGCTGGGGACCGGTGCCCGCCTGGGTCTCCTTGTAGATGAGGCCGGACTCGGTCTTCACGGCACCGGGCTCCTTGGCCTTCTCCTCGAGGAACTTCGCGGACTTCTCCTTCTCCGCGTTGGCCTTGCGCAGCGAACGCTCGCGCGCGAGGTCCTGGAGCTTGGGACCGTAGGTCTCCAGGTCCACGTCGGTCTTCTGACCGGTGACCTGGGCCGTGAGGCCGGCCTTCACGAACTCCAGCTCCTGCGGGGTCATGTCGAACACGCTGATGCTGCGGCCGATGGACAGGCCCAGCGCGTACAGCGTCTTCTGCTCCTCGGTCTGCGGAGCGCCGGCGGTGGCCCCCGCCGTGGAGGTGCCGGTGGCGGAGGTCTCGCCCGGCTTCGCGCCCTGGCCCTGGCAGGCCGTCAGGCTCAGCATCGCCGCGATCAGGATCGTCTTCTTCATCATGATGTCGTCGCCTTTCCTTTGGCTCAGCGGCGGCCGACCGCCCCCCGCTGCATGCCTGGGGGCGCGGTGTACTACAGAAAGTGCCCGGCATCCTCTTGGGAACCGTGCTTTCCCCGGATGGGGGTCCATGCAGGTAGGACAACCGGCCGCCGGCCCCCCAACCGGCGGGAAGGCCCCGGATTCCCGGCGGGGATGGTGGGAATCCCTAACGGGAGCGCCCGCCGAAGGCGGCCTGGGAGACCAGGAGCAGGACAATGGCGCCCAGGATGGCGCCCAGGAAGCCGGTGGGCTCCGGGTCGCGCCAGTCGGTCCCCCGCCAGACGGACGTGAGGAAGCCGCCCACGAAGGCCCCGGCGACGCCCAGGAGCGTCGTGCCCATGCACCCCAAGCGCTGGTTCCCCGGCAGCACGGCCCGGGCGATGAGCCCCGCGAAGAAGCCGAAGATGATCCACCCCAACAGCCCCATGACGTCCTCCGTGTGCCGTGTGCCCGGCCCGCAGTGTGGAGCACGGGAGGCAGGGGCGGAAGTGCGGGTGGAGGTGTTCTTGACCCTGGAGGGGGCGTGTGGTGCGGTCGTTCGACGATGCTGCGCCCTCTTTGGCGCCTAGGGCGGACCGACGATGAACAAGCTGACGCGGCTGACCATCAACAAGTTCCGGAACGTCGCGCCGACGACGCTGGAGTTCCGCCCGGGGCTCAATGTGGTTCTTGGGCGAAACGCGGCCGGGAAGACGACGCTGCTGCGCCTGTTGTCGACACTTATTGGAGCACCAGATGCTACTCTTCGGAATGATCCATTGGAGGCAAGCTACAGCGTAGTCAGCACCAATGGCCTTAGTTTCGACCACTTGACCGTCAAAACACGAGTCAACGCGCCTGCGCTTCCCCAGATGCCAGGAAAACCAGCATGGGAAGAGCATTACAGCATCGAACAATCAGACCGCTTTTTCTTCAAACGACTTGGCATGGTTGCATTGCATGCAGATTTGCATCCAAACGAAACCATCCTAACAACTACAAACAAACACCACCAAGCTCCAAAGCGACCACATGAGAGCCCACTCATGTCAATCATCTCCACACTCTGGAGCGACAAGCCGTTCGACGATTCTCAAAGTCTCGCCTTCGAAATCCTAAACTCCTACCCAGCATCAGCTGGACGAATGGATGAGAGCCTCGAACAATTCAACAAATTGTTTCAACTGGAGGCACAGGCAACAAACAGAAGATTCATATGGGACGCTATTGAGGTTCCCGATTCGCTGACCAAAATACGTCCTGAAACACTTCCGCCAGGAACTGCAGCTACTTTCCAATTGGCGTTTCTCAAACGCGTAGCACCCGTTCTTGGGTATGAGTCTGCCAGTGTCCGATTTGACATTGAACGACTCAACCCAGAGCCAGACCGCCACCTAACGAAACTAAGGAATCTCCGTTTCTTTTTCAAAAGGGGGGATGAAGAGGTATCTCACGACCTGCTTAGTTACGGTCAAAAGCGCCTACTCGCTTTCTTCGCCAACGCAGATGCCTCCGGAGACATAATAATCGCCGACGAACTCGTGAACGGGCTTCATCATGAATGGATCTCCGCATGTCTCAACGAGATCGGAGAACGGCAGGCTATCCTTACCAGCCAGAATCCTCTTCTCCTGGACTTCTTGCGTTTCGAGAGCATTGAAGAGGTCCGCAACACCTTCATTATTTGCAAGCGCGCTGAAAGCGCTACAGATGCGCAACTCATCTGGCGCAATCTAACTGAGGACGAAGCCGAGTCCTTTTTTCTTGCCTATCAGACTGGGATTCAACGCGTCTCGGACATCCTTCTCACCAAAGGCCTCTGGTGACGTGCAATGTTAGCCCGTGCGCGCATCCTCGCCCTGACCGAGGATTCAGGTAGTCAGGGGCATCCCACGCTTCAGAAGATCTTGAAAGAAGCGCTCAAGCTCGTTGTGGAAGGCGTTGATCTCAATCCTGTCCGCATCAAAATCGAGCCACTTCCAGAGAACGACCGTGCACGACTCGGGTTGCGCGGAAACAGTTGGAAGGAAGAGCCTCCTACGCAGGACACGCTTCGCCTGATTGAATCAATTGCAGTGCGTCTGACTGAAAAGCCCGCTGGATTCGTCGTCTTCCACTTCGATACTGACTCAGTGTGGAGCGAGCGGGATACCGATCCCAAGAGCAACAGGCGAAAATTCGAAACCCTTATCCGTGGCCGAGTGCGTCGTCGCCTTATGGGAGAAGGAGCGTCGCCTAGAAATCCACGTGCCCCTCCTCCGCAGACTTCAGAGGAGGCTGATGCGGCGTTAAGTCGTCTCCTTGTCTTCTCTCCCTGCTACAGCATGGAGTCCTGGCTATACCAAGCCACGAGTGAGTTGCGCCCCCTCTGCCAGAATGAGCACGACTCTAACGAGCACACACAACTCATCGAGGAATGGACCACGGACCGGACTCGCCTTGATGAAGTCCACCAGCCCAAGGTCGTGATGAAGAAGTGTGTGGCCGATCATCACAACGAAACGCTCGCCAAGTCTTTCCCCGCAGAAGACGTCTGGCTGGCTGAGCGTTCCTTCCACGAGTCCGTGGAACGCCTCCGCGCCTGCACCGCCCTGGTCGAAGCACTCTCCCACCCCGTCTCATGAGCCCCCTCCGCCGAGCCACCCAGGACGACAACGCCGCGCTGCTGGACCTGTTCGGCGACGTGCCCATGACCGGGGACCTGGTGCTCAGCACGCAGCGGTCGCCGGACTACTTCGGCCTCTTCGCCATGCAGCGTGGGGAAGCGGAGGTCTGGGCCCACGGCGAAAACTCCCGCCTGGATGGCATGGGCGCCATCCATGTCCGCGACGGCTGGCTGGACGGCAAACCGTGCCGCGTGGGCTACCTGGGCGATTTGCGCACCCGCTTCTCCGCGCGCCGCGCCCGGGGCCTGGCCCGGTTCTATGGCCCCGTCCTGGAGGAGACCTCCCGCCGCCATGGCGTGGACGTGTTCCTCACCGCCGTCATGGCCTCCAACGCCGCCGCGCTCCAGTCACTCGTGCGTCGTGGCGCGGCCCGGGAAGCGCAGCCGCACTACCACCTGATGCGCGCCTTCTCCGCCATCTCGCTCCAGTTCGTCCTGCGACGCAAGCCGCGCCCCAGCCGCTACACCGTGCGCCGGGCCACCGCCGCGGATGTGCCCGCCATGGCCGCGATGCTGAACGCGGACCATCGCTCGCGCCCCTTCGGCTATCGCTTCGACACCGGTGAACTGGAGCATCGCCTCGCTCACTGGCCGGGGCTTCGCGTGGAGGATTCGTTCCTCGCGTTCGATTCCGCCGGGCAGCTCGTCGGCTGCACTTCGGCGTGGAACCCCGACGCCGTGAAGCGCTACCGCGTGCTCGCGTACCGGGGCGGCATGAAGTGGGTGCGCCGGGGCTTCAACGCGCTCGCCACCGTCACCGGCGCGCCCCGCCTGCCCGCGCCCGGCGGCGACTTCCGCTACTTCTACCTCTGCAACACCAGCATCCCGTCGGAGGACCCCGCCGTCCTGCGCGCGCTGCTGGATGCCGTCTACGCCGCGTTCCACGGAAGGGGCTTCCACTTCTTCACCGTGCAGCAGGACGCCGGTGACCCGCTGTCTTCCGCCTTCGACGGCTTCATCCAGCGGCGCCTGGACTTCCACCTCTACGCCGTCACGCCCGCCTCGCGCCCCCCAAGGACCTTCCCGGGGGGACGCACCGGCTTCGAAATCTGCCTGCCCTGACGCTCACACCACGCGCGTCTTCCAGCGCCCACGCCGGAACAGGACGATGCCCACCACGGACATCACCGCGAAGGCCGCCGGCACCGCCCAGTAGGCTCCCACCACGCCCAGCCCCACCGGATGGGCCAGCACCCACGCCAGCGGCAGCTCCAGCGCCCAGAGACATCCCAGGTCGATGAGCGTGGGCGTGCGCGTGTCCCCCGCGCCGTTGAACGCGGAGGTGATGACCATGCCGTACGCGCACGACAGGAAGCTCAAGGAGAAGATGCGCAGCGCCGTGGCCCCCGTGTCCACCACCGCCGGGTCCGTCGTGAACGCTCCCAGCAGCGGATGCGCGAAGATGAAGAACGCCACGCCGATGGTGCCCAGCACCATCAGGTTGTACCTGCCCGCGAGCCACACCGCCTTCGCGCCCCGGTCCGGGTCGCCCGCGCCCATGCTCTGTCCCAGCAACGTGGCCGCCGCGTTGCCCAGGCCCCACGCGGGCATCAGCGCGAACATCGTGATGCGGATGGCGATGGTGTAGCCCGCCAGCGCCGTGCTGCCGAACGACGACACGATGCGCACCAGCACCACCCAACTGGACGTGGTCACCAGCGCCTGCACCATGCCCGCGCCCGACAGCCGCAGCATCGCGAGCATCGTCGCGGGCTCCAGCGACACGTGCTCGCGCCGCACCTGGAGCCGGCCGTTGGAGCGCATCAGCCGGTAGAGCTGGTACACCACGCCCGCGCTGCGGCCCAGCGTGGTGGCCCACGCCGCGCCCACCACGCCCATCTCCGGGAACGGCCCCCAGCCGAAGATGAGACACGGCGCGAGCACGATGTTCAGCCCGTTGGCCAGCATCAACACGCGCATCGCGATGGCCGCGTCGCCCGCGCCCCGGAAGATGGCGTTGATGAGGAAGAGCAACAGGATGCTCACCACGCCGCCCATCATCACGCGCGTGTAGCCCACGCCGTGCTCCAGCACCCACGGCGAGCCGCCGAGCGCCGCCATCATCGGCCGGGCGAAGACGATGCCCGCCACGGCCAGCACCGTGGAGATGACTACGCCCAGTCCAATGGCCTGCACCGCCGTGCGCGCCGCCCGCTCCGCGTCCTTCTCTCCAATGCGCCGGGCCACCATCGCCGTGGCGCCGATGCTCAGGCCCATACCGGCCGCGTAGATGATGGTGAGGATGCCCTCGGTGAGCCCCACCGTGGCCACCGCCTCCGCGCCCAACCGGCCGACGAAGGCGACGTCCACCACGGCGAACACCGACTCCATGCACATCTCCAGCACCATGGGCACGGCCAGCAGGAAGATGGCCCTCCCGAGCGGCAACTGGGTGAGGTCCTGCTCCGAGCCGTGCAGGGCCTCCTTCACCAGGGCCCACAGCCCCTTCTCCACGGCGTCGCGGCTGGCCACGGGCTCGGGCGCCTGGGCGTGGCTGTCCGCCAACGGTGTCTCTTCCACGGGGTGAGGCCTTTCGAGAGCGAGGGGACTTCCTACCGCGAAACGCCCACACGTGGCGCCCAGCGACGCTGGCTTCCTACGCCTCCCGTCCCCCACTCCTGACATCTGAAGGTGCCGCACCCACCCTCCTCGGCTCAGCAAGCGAGCGTCCGCTGTTGGACGGCGGAGTCGTGCCTTTGGACAACATGCCCTTGGAAGAGCCAGGAGTAGCTTGCTGCATCCCGATGAGTCCCTTACCCGCGACCGCTTCTCTCCTGCCCACCGCGGTAGGTCCTCATTTCACCCTGGCCTCGTCCGCGCGACTGCTGGGCACCACGCAAGTGGGGCCCGGGGCCATCATCTCCCGCGGCGCCGTCGTGCGCTCGGTGGGGGGCTCCGTGATGTTGGGAGCCTTCTCCACGCTGCGCGAGGACGCGGTGGTGGTGGGCACGCCCGAGCGGCCCACGTCCATTGGCGAGAAGACCGTGCTCGGTTCGCGCTCGCTGGTGATGGGCGCGCGCGTGGGGTCCCTCTGCGACGTCGGTGACGGCGCCATCCTGATGCCCGGCGTGACGCTGGGCGACCGCTGCCTGGTGGGCGAGGGCACCGTGTTGCCGCCCGGCATGACGGTGCCGGATCAATCCGTGGTGCTGGGCCGGCCGGGACAGGTCCTGCGGATGCTATCCTCCGAGGACCTGACCCACCTGCAGCAGCGCCGGGGCGGAGACCTGTCGCTGCCCGCCGCGCCTTTGACCCCTTTCTCCGCGCGCGACCGCGCCGAGGACGCCCCCATGGGACAGCTGTATGCCTTTCGCGACCGCCACCCCTTCGTCCACCCGACCGCCACGCTCTTCTCCTCCGCGGAGGTGTCCGGTGACGTGGTCATCGGCGCGGGGGCCATCATCGGCGCGGGCGTCAAGATCACCGGCGACCTGAATGGTCCGGTGCGCATTGGCGCGCGGGTGCAGATCCTGGAGAACACGGTGCTGCACCTGCAGCCGGACACCATGCTGGTGCTGGACGAGGGCGTGGTGGTGGGCCCGGGCTGCGTGCTGCACGCGTGCAACCTGGGCGCGGGCACGGTGGTGGAGCCCGGCGCCATCCTCTGCGAGGGCAGTCACCTGGGCAAAGGCTGCCACGTGGCCGCCGGCAGCCTGGTGAAGGCGCGCGCGGTGTTCCCGGACTACGCGCTGGTGGAGGGCTTCCCCGCGACGCAGGTGGGCACGCGCACATCACCGCCGGAGCCGCCGCGCTGGGTGCTGCGGCCCGAGGACCTGCCGGGCCTGCGGCGCATGGGGTGACAGGATTTGCACAGGCCGTGTGCCCTCTGGCAGGGTCGCGGCCATGGAACAGGTCCACTCAATCATCGAGATCGCAGGCCCGCTGCTGCTGGGGCTGGCCTGTGGCGCGCTCTTCCGGAAGTTCGTGTACCCGCGCATCCTCGCGCGGCTGGGGAGCCTGGCCGGGTGGGTGACCTCCGCCGCCAACACGTGGGTGCTGTTGGTTCACATCTGCATCGCGCTGGGCGTGGCGGCGGCATGCCATGCGTCCAATTCCGTCGCGACGCTGATGTGGCTGCATGAGAACCTGTCCACGCCGCCCTTCGCGCTCACCCAGGAACTGATCCACGGGTTCTTCCTGGGGGCGACCTTCCTCACCGGCTACTACCTGGCGATGTTTCCCGCCTCGGGCTCCGAGGAGGAGCAGGCCTCCGGCGCGGTCTGACCCCTTTCAGGGAAGCTCCATGAGGACCTCGGCGACTCCGTCCGGGTCCTGAGGGTTCTCCTGGGCCACCGTGCGGAAGCCACACTTCTCGAGGACGCGGATCGACCCGACGTTGTGGACCGCGACCCACGCGTGGAGCGGACGGTTCGGCTCGAGCACGAGGAACTCCGAGAGCGCCCGCGTCGCGATGCCCTTGTCCCAGTGCTCGCGCCCCACCCAATAGGCGATGAGGCGCTTGCCGTCCTGTTCCCAACTGCCGACGTACCCAGCGACCCGGCCGTCAGCGACGATGGCGCGGGTCACGTTCTCGGGGCGGAGCACCTTCGTGCGCCAGTGGGTCAGGAAGGCATCGCGTTCCCGCGACGGGAATGCAGCCATGCGCAGCGCGACTTCGTCGCG
>NZ_JAFIMS010000001.1:0-432741 GCF_017309135.1 Corallococcus sp. NCSPR001 | reverse complement strand
ATGACGTCCTCCGTGTGCCGTGTGCCCGGCCCGCAGTGTGGAGCACGGGAGGCAGGGGCGGAAGTGCGGGTGGAGGTGTTCTTGACCCTGGAGGGGGCGTGTGGTGCGGTCGTTCGACGATGCTGCGCCCTCTTTGGCGCCTAGGGCGGACCGACGATGAACAAGCTGACGCGGCTGACCATCAACAAGTTCCGGAACGTCGCGCCGACGACGCTGGAGTTCCGCCCGGGGCTCAATGTGGTTCTTGGGCGAAACGCGGCCGGGAAGACGACGCTGCTGCGCCTGTTGTCGACACTTATTGGAGCACCAGATGCTACTCTTCGGAATGATCCATTGGAGGCAAGCTACAGCGTAGTCAGCACCAATGGCCTTAGTTTCGACCACTTGACCGTCAAAACACGAGTCAACGCGCCTGCGCTTCCCCAGATGCCAGGAAAACCAGCATGGGAAGAGCATTACAGCATCGAACAATCAGACCGCTTTTTCTTCAAACGACTTGGCATGGTTGCATTGCATGCAGATTTGCATCCAAACGAAACCATCCTAACAACTACAAACAAACACCACCAAGCTCCAAAGCGACCACATGAGAGCCCACTCATGTCAATCATCTCCACACTCTGGAGCGACAAGCCGTTCGACGATTCTCAAAGTCTCGCCTTCGAAATCCTAAACTCCTACCCAGCATCAGCTGGACGAATGGATGAGAGCCTCGAACAATTCAACAAATTGTTTCAACTGGAGGCACAGGCAACAAACAGAAGATTCATATGGGACGCTATTGAGGTTCCCGATTCGCTGACCAAAATACGTCCTGAAACACTTCCGCCAGGAACTGCAGCTACTTTCCAATTGGCGTTTCTCAAACGCGTAGCACCCGTTCTTGGGTATGAGTCTGCCAGTGTCCGATTTGACATTGAACGACTCAACCCAGAGCCAGACCGCCACCTAACGAAACTAAGGAATCTCCGTTTCTTTTTCAAAAGGGGGGATGAAGAGGTATCTCACGACCTGCTTAGTTACGGTCAAAAGCGCCTACTCGCTTTCTTCGCCAACGCAGATGCCTCCGGAGACATAATAATCGCCGACGAACTCGTGAACGGGCTTCATCATGAATGGATCTCCGCATGTCTCAACGAGATCGGAGAACGGCAGGCTATCCTTACCAGCCAGAATCCTCTTCTCCTGGACTTCTTGCGTTTCGAGAGCATTGAAGAGGTCCGCAACACCTTCATTATTTGCAAGCGCGCTGAAAGCGCTACAGATGCGCAACTCATCTGGCGCAATCTAACTGAGGACGAAGCCGAGTCCTTTTTTCTTGCCTATCAGACTGGGATTCAACGCGTCTCGGACATCCTTCTCACCAAAGGCCTCTGGTGACGTGCAATGTTAGCCCGTGCGCGCATCCTCGCCCTGACCGAGGATTCAGGTAGTCAGGGGCATCCCACGCTTCAGAAGATCTTGAAAGAAGCGCTCAAGCTCGTTGTGGAAGGCGTTGATCTCAATCCTGTCCGCATCAAAATCGAGCCACTTCCAGAGAACGACCGTGCACGACTCGGGTTGCGCGGAAACAGTTGGAAGGAAGAGCCTCCTACGCAGGACACGCTTCGCCTGATTGAATCAATTGCAGTGCGTCTGACTGAAAAGCCCGCTGGATTCGTCGTCTTCCACTTCGATACTGACTCAGTGTGGAGCGAGCGGGATACCGATCCCAAGAGCAACAGGCGAAAATTCGAAACCCTTATCCGTGGCCGAGTGCGTCGTCGCCTTATGGGAGAAGGAGCGTCGCCTAGAAATCCACGTGCCCCTCCTCCGCAGACTTCAGAGGAGGCTGATGCGGCGTTAAGTCGTCTCCTTGTCTTCTCTCCCTGCTACAGCATGGAGTCCTGGCTATACCAAGCCACGAGTGAGTTGCGCCCCCTCTGCCAGAATGAGCACGACTCTAACGAGCACACACAACTCATCGAGGAATGGACCACGGACCGGACTCGCCTTGATGAAGTCCACCAGCCCAAGGTCGTGATGAAGAAGTGTGTGGCCGATCATCACAACGAAACGCTCGCCAAGTCTTTCCCCGCAGAAGACGTCTGGCTGGCTGAGCGTTCCTTCCACGAGTCCGTGGAACGCCTCCGCGCCTGCACCGCCCTGGTCGAAGCACTCTCCCACCCCGTCTCATGAGCCCCCTCCGCCGAGCCACCCAGGACGACAACGCCGCGCTGCTGGACCTGTTCGGCGACGTGCCCATGACCGGGGACCTGGTGCTCAGCACGCAGCGGTCGCCGGACTACTTCGGCCTCTTCGCCATGCAGCGTGGGGAAGCGGAGGTCTGGGCCCACGGCGAAAACTCCCGCCTGGATGGCATGGGCGCCATCCATGTCCGCGACGGCTGGCTGGACGGCAAACCGTGCCGCGTGGGCTACCTGGGCGATTTGCGCACCCGCTTCTCCGCGCGCCGCGCCCGGGGCCTGGCCCGGTTCTATGGCCCCGTCCTGGAGGAGACCTCCCGCCGCCATGGCGTGGACGTGTTCCTCACCGCCGTCATGGCCTCCAACGCCGCCGCGCTCCAGTCACTCGTGCGTCGTGGCGCGGCCCGGGAAGCGCAGCCGCACTACCACCTGATGCGCGCCTTCTCCGCCATCTCGCTCCAGTTCGTCCTGCGACGCAAGCCGCGCCCCAGCCGCTACACCGTGCGCCGGGCCACCGCCGCGGATGTGCCCGCCATGGCCGCGATGCTGAACGCGGACCATCGCTCGCGCCCCTTCGGCTATCGCTTCGACACCGGTGAACTGGAGCATCGCCTCGCTCACTGGCCGGGGCTTCGCGTGGAGGATTCGTTCCTCGCGTTCGATTCCGCCGGGCAGCTCGTCGGCTGCACTTCGGCGTGGAACCCCGACGCCGTGAAGCGCTACCGCGTGCTCGCGTACCGGGGCGGCATGAAGTGGGTGCGCCGGGGCTTCAACGCGCTCGCCACCGTCACCGGCGCGCCCCGCCTGCCCGCGCCCGGCGGCGACTTCCGCTACTTCTACCTCTGCAACACCAGCATCCCGTCGGAGGACCCCGCCGTCCTGCGCGCGCTGCTGGATGCCGTCTACGCCGCGTTCCACGGAAGGGGCTTCCACTTCTTCACCGTGCAGCAGGACGCCGGTGACCCGCTGTCTTCCGCCTTCGACGGCTTCATCCAGCGGCGCCTGGACTTCCACCTCTACGCCGTCACGCCCGCCTCGCGCCCCCCAAGGACCTTCCCGGGGGGACGCACCGGCTTCGAAATCTGCCTGCCCTGACGCTCACACCACGCGCGTCTTCCAGCGCCCACGCCGGAACAGGACGATGCCCACCACGGACATCACCGCGAAGGCCGCCGGCACCGCCCAGTAGGCTCCCACCACGCCCAGCCCCACCGGATGGGCCAGCACCCACGCCAGCGGCAGCTCCAGCGCCCAGAGACATCCCAGGTCGATGAGCGTGGGCGTGCGCGTGTCCCCCGCGCCGTTGAACGCGGAGGTGATGACCATGCCGTACGCGCACGACAGGAAGCTCAAGGAGAAGATGCGCAGCGCCGTGGCCCCCGTGTCCACCACCGCCGGGTCCGTCGTGAACGCTCCCAGCAGCGGATGCGCGAAGATGAAGAACGCCACGCCGATGGTGCCCAGCACCATCAGGTTGTACCTGCCCGCGAGCCACACCGCCTTCGCGCCCCGGTCCGGGTCGCCCGCGCCCATGCTCTGTCCCAGCAACGTGGCCGCCGCGTTGCCCAGGCCCCACGCGGGCATCAGCGCGAACATCGTGATGCGGATGGCGATGGTGTAGCCCGCCAGCGCCGTGCTGCCGAACGACGACACGATGCGCACCAGCACCACCCAACTGGACGTGGTCACCAGCGCCTGCACCATGCCCGCGCCCGACAGCCGCAGCATCGCGAGCATCGTCGCGGGCTCCAGCGACACGTGCTCGCGCCGCACCTGGAGCCGGCCGTTGGAGCGCATCAGCCGGTAGAGCTGGTACACCACGCCCGCGCTGCGGCCCAGCGTGGTGGCCCACGCCGCGCCCACCACGCCCATCTCCGGGAACGGCCCCCAGCCGAAGATGAGACACGGCGCGAGCACGATGTTCAGCCCGTTGGCCAGCATCAACACGCGCATCGCGATGGCCGCGTCGCCCGCGCCCCGGAAGATGGCGTTGATGAGGAAGAGCAACAGGATGCTCACCACGCCGCCCATCATCACGCGCGTGTAGCCCACGCCGTGCTCCAGCACCCACGGCGAGCCGCCGAGCGCCGCCATCATCGGCCGGGCGAAGACGATGCCCGCCACGGCCAGCACCGTGGAGATGACTACGCCCAGTCCAATGGCCTGCACCGCCGTGCGCGCCGCCCGCTCCGCGTCCTTCTCTCCAATGCGCCGGGCCACCATCGCCGTGGCGCCGATGCTCAGGCCCATACCGGCCGCGTAGATGATGGTGAGGATGCCCTCGGTGAGCCCCACCGTGGCCACCGCCTCCGCGCCCAACCGGCCGACGAAGGCGACGTCCACCACGGCGAACACCGACTCCATGCACATCTCCAGCACCATGGGCACGGCCAGCAGGAAGATGGCCCTCCCGAGCGGCAACTGGGTGAGGTCCTGCTCCGAGCCGTGCAGGGCCTCCTTCACCAGGGCCCACAGCCCCTTCTCCACGGCGTCGCGGCTGGCCACGGGCTCGGGCGCCTGGGCGTGGCTGTCCGCCAACGGTGTCTCTTCCACGGGGTGAGGCCTTTCGAGAGCGAGGGGACTTCCTACCGCGAAACGCCCACACGGGGCGCCCAGCGACGCTGGCTTCCTACGCCTCCACCGTCCCCCACTCCTGACATCTGAAGGTGCCGCACCCACTCCTCCTCGGCCTCAGCAAGCGAGCGTTCCGCTGTTGGACGGCGGAGTCGTGCCTTTGGACAACATGCCCTTGAAGAGCAGGAGTAGCTTGCTGCATCCCGATGAGTCCCTTACCGCGACCGCTTCTCTCCTGCCCACCGCGGTAGGTTCCTCATTTCACCCCTGGCCTCGTCCGCGCGATATGCTGGGCACCACGCAAGTGGGGGCCCGGGGCCATCATCTTCCCGGCGGCGCCGTCGTGCGCTCGGTGGGGGGCTCCGTGATGTTGGGAGCCTTCTCCACGCTGCGCGAGGACGCGGTGGTGGTGGGCACGCCCGAGCGGCCCACGTCCATTGGCGAGAAGACCGTGCTCGGTTCGCGCTCGCTGGTGATGGGCGCGCGCGTGGGGTCCCTCTGCGACGTCGGTGACGGCGCCATCCTGATGCCCGGCGTGACGCTGGGCGACCGCTGCCTGGTGGGCGAGGGCACCGTGTTGCCGCCCGGCATGACGGTGCCGGATCAATCCGTGGTGCTGGGCCGGCCGGGACAGGTCCTGCGGATGCTATCCTCCGAGGACCTGACCCACCTGCAGCAGCGCCGGGGCGGAGACCTGTCGCTGCCCGCCGCGCCTTTGACCCCTTTCTCCGCGCGCGACCGCGCCGAGGACGCCCCCATGGGACAGCTGTATGCCTTTCGCGACCGCCACCCCTTCGTCCACCCGACCGCCACGCTCTTCTCCTCCGCGGAGGTGTCCGGTGACGTGGTCATCGGCGCGGGGGCCATCATCGGCGCGGGCGTCAAGATCACCGGCGACCTGAATGGTCCGGTGCGCATTGGCGCGCGGGTGCAGATCCTGGAGAACACGGTGCTGCACCTGCAGCCGGACACCATGCTGGTGCTGGACGAGGGCGTGGTGGTGGGCCCGGGCTGCGTGCTGCACGCGTGCAACCTGGGCGCGGGCACGGTGGTGGAGCCCGGCGCCATCCTCTGCGAGGGCAGTCACCTGGGCAAAGGCTGCCACGTGGCCGCCGGCAGCCTGGTGAAGGCGCGCGCGGTGTTCCCGGACTACGCGCTGGTGGAGGGCTTCCCCGCGACGCAGGTGGGCACGCGCACATCACCGCCGGAGCCGCCGCGCTGGGTGCTGCGGCCCGAGGACCTGCCGGGCCTGCGGCGCATGGGGTGACAGGATTTGCACAGGCCGTGTGCCCTCTGGCAGGGTCGCGGCCATGGAACAGGTCCACTCAATCATCGAGATCGCAGGCCCGCTGCTGCTGGGGCTGGCCTGTGGCGCGCTCTTCCGGAAGTTCGTGTACCCGCGCATCCTCGCGCGGCTGGGGAGCCTGGCCGGGTGGGTGACCTCCGCCGCCAACACGTGGGTGCTGTTGGTTCACATCTGCATCGCGCTGGGCGTGGCGGCGGCATGCCATGCGTCCAATTCCGTCGCGACGCTGATGTGGCTGCATGAGAACCTGTCCACGCCGCCCTTCGCGCTCACCCAGGAACTGATCCACGGGTTCTTCCTGGGGGCGACCTTCCTCACCGGCTACTACCTGGCGATTGTTTCCCGCCTCGGGCTCCGAGGAGGAGCAGGCCTCCGGCGCGGTCTGACCCCTTTCAGGGAAGCTCCATGAGGACCTCGGCGACTCCGTCCGGGTCCTGAGGGTTCTCCTGGGCCACCGTGCGGAAGCCACACTTCTCGAGGACGCGGATCGACCCGACGTTGTGGACCGCGACCCACGCGTGGAGCGGACGGTTCGGCTCGAGCACGAGGAACTCCGAGAGCGCCCGCGTCGCGATGCCCTTGTCCCAGTGCTCGCGCCCCACCCAATAGGCGATGAGGCGCTTGCCGTCCTGTTCCCAACTGCCGACGTACCCAGCGACCCGGCCGTCAGCGACGATGGCGCGGGTCACGTTCTCGGGCGGAGCACCTTCGTGCGCCAGTGGGTCAGGAAGGCATCGCGTTCCCGCGACGGGAATGCAGCCATGCGCAGCGCGACTTCGTCGCGTTGGTGCTCGAAGAAGATCGGGAGGTCTTCATCCGTAACGTTGCGCAGGATCACCAAGAGAGCCGGTCTCCACGAACCGAGTGACGCGCCGACCTTACCTGAAGCAGGTCAGACCCAGAAGACCACGTCGCGCTCCGCGTCCTCGGGACCGGGGCCGTGCGCGCCTTCGCGGAGCCAGCGGCGATACGCTTCGATGTCCGCGTGGTGCAGATCCGCCTCCGTGCTGGAGTACACGCCGCCGCCGGGGCCGCCCTTCAGTCCCTGGCGCTGCGTCTCCATGATGCGGACGTCCTGCTGGATGACCTGCCGCGTGTACCAGCGCACCAGCGGCGTCAGCGCCCGGCCCACCCACGCGCCCGGCACGTCCACCGGCAACCGGTAGCTGATGGCCGTGTACACGAGCGTGTCCGTGGGCCCGATGGGCGTACACTGGGAGTTGATGGCGAAGCCGCTGTCACCCCACTGGTAGTCCACGCGCGTGACGTTGGGGACGATGAACTCATCCGTGTGCACGAGTGGCAGGCCGCGCGGGTTGAACAGCCGCCCCAGGCCGGTGAGCGCGTCCTCCTCCTGGTGGTAGGTCATCCGCACGCGGCCCGCGTGACGCTTCACGGTGGAGGGGACGCGCTTGCGCGTGGGATTGCGGAACCAACCCCGGTGCACGAAGGACGTGTGCGGCACGTCCATGAAGTTCTCCACCAGGTTCGTCACGCCGTTCGCGAAGCGCGTGACCATGAAGTAGACGGTCCAGCCTCGCTCGTTCCAGTAGGGGACCCGGAAGGGCTCCGCGCGGGCCTGGGTCACGTCCTTGCCCAGGTAGACGTAGACGAGTCCGTCCTGCTCCCGCGTGGGGAAGCGCGCGAGCCGCCCCACGTCACAGGGCGCGGGCTTGAGCCCTTCCGGGTCCCCTACTGGAACGAGCGAGGCTGGACCGTCTACTTCATGGTCACGCGCTTCGCGAACGGCGTGACGAACCTGGTGGAGAACTTCATGGACGTGCCGCACACGTCCTTCGTGCACCGGGGTTGGTTCCGCAATCCCACGCGCAAGCGCGTCCCCTCCACCGTGAAGCGTCACGCGGGCCGCGTGCGGATGACCTACCACCAGGAGGAGGACGCGCTCACCGGCCTGGGGCGGCTGTTCAACCCGCGCGGCCTGCCACTCGTGCACACGGATGAGTTCATCGTCCCCAACGTCACGCGCGTGGACTACCAGTGGGGTGACAGCGGCTTCGCCATCAACTCCCAGTGTACGCCCATCGGGCCCACGGACACGCTCGTGTACACGGCCATCAGCTACCGGTTGCCGGTGGACGTGCCGGGCGCGTGGGTGGGCCGGGCGCTGACGCCGCTGGTGCGCTGGTACACGCGGCAGGTCATCCAGCAGGACGTCCGCATCATGGAGACGCAGCGCCAGGGACTGAAGGGCGGCCCCGGCGGCGGCGTGTACTCCAGCACGGAGGCGGATCTGCACCACGCGGACATCGAAGCGTATCGCCGCTGGCTCCGCGAAGGCGCGCACGGCCCCGGTCCCGAGGACGCGGAGCGCGACGTGGTCTTCTGGGTCTGACCTGCTTCAGGTAAGGTCGGCGCGTCACTCGGTTCGTGGAGACCGGCTCTCTTGGTGATCCTGCGCAACGTTACGGATGAAGACCTCCCGATCTTCTTCGAGCACCAACGCGACGAAGTCGCGCTGCGCATGGCTGCATTCCCGTCGCGGGAACGCGATGCCTTCCTGACCCACTGGCGCACGAAGGTGCTCACCGCCCCGAGAACGTGACCCGCGCCATCGGCGCTGACGGCCGGGTCGCTGGGTACGTTCTGGCAGGTGTTGGGAACAGGACGGCAAAGGCGCCTCATCGCCCTAGTTGGGTGGGTGCTGCGAGCAAACTTGGGGACCCAAACGGGGGGCATCGCGACGCGGTGCGCTCTCGGGATTTCCTCGTGCCCTCCGAGCCGAACCGTCCGCTCCACGCGTGGATCGCGGTCCACAACGTCGGCAGTCGATCCGCTGTCCTCGAGAAGTGTGCTTCCGCACGGTGGCCCAGGAGAACCCTCAGGACCCGGACGAGTCGCCGAGGTCCTCAGGAGCTTCCTGAAAGGGGGTCAGACCGCGCCGGAGGCCTGCTCCTCCTCGGAGCCCGAGGCGGGAATACATCGCCAGGTAGTAGACCGGTGAGGAAGTCGCCCCCCAGGAAGAACCCGTGGATCAGTTCCTGGGTGAAGCGCGAAGGGCGGCTCGTGGACAGGTTCTCATTGCAGCCACATCAGCGTCGCGAACGGAATTGACGCATGGCATGCCGCCGCCACGCCCAGCGCGATGCAGATGTGAACAACAGCACCCACGTGTTGCGGCGGAGGGTCACCCACCCGGCCAGGCTCCCCAGCCGCGCGGGATGGCGCGGTACACGAACTTCCGGAAGAGCGCGCCACAGGCCAGCCCAGCAGCAGGCGGGCCTGCGATCTCGATGATTGAGTGGACCGGTTCCATGGCCGCGACCCTGCCCGAGGGCACACGGCCTGTGCAAATCCTGTCACCCCATGCGCCGCAGCCCGGCAGGTCCTCGGGCCGCAGCACCCAGCGCGGCGGCTCCGGCGGTGATGTGCGCGTGCCCACCTGCGTCGCGGGGAAGCCCCCCACCAGCGCGTAGTCCGGGAACACCGCGCGCGCCTTCACCAGGCCTGCCGGCGGCCACGTGGCAGCCTTTGCCCAGGTGACTGCCCTCGCAGAGGATGGCGCCGGGCTCCACCACCGTGCCCGCGCCCAGGTTGCACGCGTGCAGCACGCAGCCCGGGGGCCCACCACCACGCCCTCGTCCAGCACCAGCATGGTGTCCGGCTGCAGGTGCAGCACCGTGTTCTCCAGGATCTGCACCCGCGCGCCAATGCGCACCGGACCATTCAGGTCGCCGGTGATCTTGACGCCCGCGCCGATGATGGCCCCCGCGCCGATGACCACGTCACCGGACACCTCCGCGGAGGAGAAGAGCGTGGCGGTCGGGTGGACGAAGGGGTGGCGGTCGCGAAAGGCATACAGCTGTCCCATGGGGGCGTCCTCGGCGCGGTCGCGCGCGGAGAAAGGGGTCAAAGGCGCGGCGGGCAGCGACAGGTCTCCGCCCCGGCGCTGCTGCAGGTGGGTCAGGTCCTCGGAGGATAGCATCCGCAGGACCTGTCCCGGCCGGCCCAGCACCACGGATTGATCCGGCACCGTCATGCCGGGCGGCAACACGGTGCCCTCGCCCACCAGGCAGCGGTCGCCCAGCGTCACGCCGGGCATCAGGATGGCGCCGTCACCGACGTCGCAGAGGGACCCCACGCGCGCGCCCATCACCAGCGAGCGCGAACCGAGCACGGTCTTCTCGCCAATGGACGTGGGCCGCTCGGGCGTGCCCACCACCACCGCGTCCTCGCGCAGCGTGGAGAAGGCTCCCAACATCACGGAGCCCCCCACCGAGCGCACGACGGCGCCGCGGGAGATGATGGCCCCGGGCCCCACTTGCGTGGTGCCCAGCAGTCGCGCGGACGAGGCCAGGGTGAAATGAGGACCTACCGCGGTGGGCAGGAGAGAAGCGGTCGCGGGTAAGGGACTCATCGGGATGCAGCAAGCTACTCCTGGCTCTTCCAAGGGCATGTTGTCCAAAGGCACGACTCCGCCGTCCAACAGCGGACGCTCGCTTGCTGAGCCGAGGAGGGTGGGTGCGGCACCTTCAGATGTCAGGAGTGGGGGACGGGAGGCGTAGGAAGCCAGCGTCGCTGGGCGCCACGTGTGGGCGTTTCGCGGTAGGAAGTCCCCTCGCTCTCGAAAGGCCTCACCCCGTGGAAGAGACACCGTTGGCGGACAGCCACGCCCAGGCGCCCGAGCCCGTGGCCAGCCGCGACGCCGTGGAGAAGGGGCTGTGGGCCCTGGTGAAGGAGGCCCTGCACGGCTCGGAGCAGGACCTCACCCAGTTGCCGCTCGGGAGGGCCATCTTCCTGCTGGCCGTGCCCATGGTGCTGGAGATGTGCATGGAGTCGGTGTTCGCCGTGGTGGACGTCGCCTTCGTCGGCCGGTTGGGCGCGGAGGCGGTGGCCACGGTGGGGCTCACCGAGGGCATCCTCACCATCATCTACGCGGCCGGTATGGGCCTGAGCATCGGCGCCACGGCGATGGTGGCCCGGCGCATTGGAGAGAAGGACGCGGAGCGGGCGGCGCGCACGGCGGTGCAGGCCATTGGACTGGGCGTAGTCATCTCCACGGTGCTGGCCGTGGCGGGCATCGTCTTCGCCCGGCCGATGATGGCGGCGCTCGGCGGCTCGCCGTGGGTGCTGGAGCACGGCGTGGGCTACACGCGCGTGATGATGGGCGGCGTGGTGAGCATCCTGTTGCTCTTCCTCATCAACGCCATCTTCCGGGGCGCGGGCGACGCGGCCATCGCGATGCGCGTGTTGATGCTGGCCAACGGGCTGAACATCGTGCTCGCGCCGTGTCTCATCTTCGGCTGGGGGCCGTTCCCGGAGATGGGCGTGGTGGGCGCGGCGTGGGCCACCACGCTGGGCCGCAGCGCGGGCGTGGTGTACCAGCTCTACCGGCTGATGCGCTCCAACGGCCGGCTCCAGGTGCGGCGCGAGCACGTGTCGCTGGAGCCCGCGACGATGCTCGCGATGCTGCGGCTGTCGGGCGCGGGCATGGTGCAGGCGCTGGTGACCACGTCCAGTTGGGTGGTGCTGGTGCGCATCGTGTCGTCGTTCGGCAGCACGGCGCTGGCGGGCTACACCATCGCCATCCGCATCACGATGTTCGCGCTGATGCCCGCGTGGGGCCTGGGCAACGCGGCGGCCACGTTGCTGGGACAGAGCATGGGCGCGGGCGACCCGGACCGGGGCGCGAAGGCGGTGTGGCTCGCGGGCAGGTACAACCTGATGGTGCTGGGCACCATCGGCGTGGCGTTCTTCATCTTCGCGCATCCGCTGCTGGGAGCGTTCACGACGGACCCGGCGGTGGTGGACACGGGGGCCACGGCGCTGCGCATCTTCTCCTTGAGCTTCCTGTCGTGCGCGTACGGCATGGTCATCACCTCCGCGTTCAACGGCGCGGGGGACACGCGCACGCCCACGCTCATCGACCTGGGATGTCTCTGGGCGCTGGAGCTGCCGCTGGCGTGGGTGCTGGCCCATCCGGTGGGGCTGGGCGTGGTGGGAGCCTACTGGGCGGTGCCGGCGGCCTTCGCGGTGATGTCCGTGGTGGGCATCGTCCTGTTCCGGCGTGGGCGCTGGAAGACGCGCGTGGTGTGAGCGTCAGGGCAGGCAGATTTCGAAGCCGGTGCGTCCCCCCGGGAAGGTCCTTGGGGGGCGCGAGGCGGGCGTGACGGCGTAGAGGTGGAAGTCCAGGCGCCGCTGGATGAAGCCGTCGAAGGCGGAAGACAGCGGGTCACCGGCGTCCTGCTGCACGGTGAAGAAGTGGAAGCCCCTTCCGTGGAACGCGGCGTAGACGGCATCCAGCAGCGCGCGCAGGACGGCGGGGTCCTCCGACGGGATGCTGGTGTTGCAGAGGTAGAAGTAGCGGAAGTCGCCGCCGGGCGCGGGCAGGCGGGGCGCGCCGGTGACGGTGGCGAGCGCGTTGAAGCCCCGGCGCACCCACTTCATGCCGCCCCGGTACGCGAGCACGCGGTAGCGCTTCACGGCGTCGGGGTTCCACGCCGAAGTGCAGCCGACGAGCTGCCCGGCGGAATCGAACGCGAGGAACGAATCCTCCACGCGAAGCCCCGGCCAGTGAGCGAGGCGATGCTCCAGTTCACCGGTGTCGAAGCGATAGCCGAAGGGGCGCGAGCGATGGTCCGCGTTCAGCATCGCGGCCATGGCGGGCACATCCGCGGCGGTGGCCCGGCGCACGGTGTAGCGGCTGGGGCGCGGCTTGCGTCGCAGGACGAACTGGAGCGAGATGGCGGAGAAGGCGCGCATCAGGTGGTAGTGCGGCTGCGCTTCCCGGGCCGCGCCACGACGCACGAGTGACTGGAGCGCGGCGGCGTTGGAGGCCATGACGGCGGTGAGGAACACGTCCACGCCATGGCGGCGGGAGGTCTCCTCCAGGACGGGGCCATAGAACCGGGCCAGGCCCCGGGCGCGGCGCGCGGAGAAGCGGGTGCGCAAATCGCCCAGGTAGCCCACGCGGCACGGTTTGCCGTCCAGCCAGCCGTCGCGGACATGGATGGCGCCCATGCCATCCAGGCGGGAGTTTTCGCCGTGGGCCCAGACCTCCGCTTCCCCACGCTGCATGGCGAAGAGGCCGAAGTAGTCCGGCGACCGCTGCGTGCTGAGCACCAGGTCCCCGGTCATGGGCACGTCGCCGAACAGGTCCAGCAGCGCGGCGTTGTCGTCCTGGGTGGCTCGGCGGAGGGGGCTCATGAGACGGGGTGGGAGAGTGCTTCGACCAGGGCGGTGCAGGCGCGGAGGCGTTCCACGGACTCGTGGAAGGAACGCTCAGCCAGCCAGACGTCTTCTGCGGGGAAAGACTTGGCGAGCGTTTCGTTGTGATGATCGGCCACACACTTCTTCATCACGACCTTGGGCTGGTGGACTTCATCAAGGCGAGTCCGGTCCGTGGTCCATTCCTCGATGAGTTGTGTGTGCTCGTTAGAGTCGTGCTCATTCTGGCAGAGGGGGCGCAACTCACTCGTGGCTTGGTATAGCCAGGACTCCATGCTGTAGCAGGGAGAGAAGACAAGGAGACGACTTAACGCCGCATCAGCCTCCTCTGAAGTCTGCGGAGGAGGGGCACGTGGATTTCTAGGCGACGCTCCTTCTCCCATAAGGCGACGACGCACTCGGCCACGGATAAGGGTTTCGAATTTTCGCCTGTTGCTCTTGGGATCGGTATCCCGCTCGCTCCACACTGAGTCAGTATCGAAGTGGAAGACGACGAATCCAGCGGGCTTTTCAGTCAGACGCACTGCAATTGATTCAATCAGGCGAAGCGTGTCCTGCGTAGGAGGCTCTTCCTTCCAACTGTTTCCGCGCAACCCGAGTCGTGCACGGTCGTTCTCTGGAAGTGGCTCGATTTTGATGCGGACAGGATTGAGATCAACGCCTTCCACAACGAGCTTGAGCGCTTCTTTCAAGATCTTCTGAAGCGTGGGATGCCCCTGACTACCTGAATCCTCGGTCAGGGCGAGGATGCGCGCACGGGCTAACATTGCACGTCACCAGAGGCCTTTGGTGAGAAGGATGTCCGAGACGCGTTGAATCCCAGTCTGATAGGCAAGAAAAAAGGACTCGGCTTCGTCCTCAGTTAGATTGCGCCAGATGAGTTGCGCATCTGTAGCGCTTTCAGCGCGCTTGCAAATAATGAAGGTGTTGCGGACCTCTTCAATGCTCTCGAAACGCAAGAAGTCCAGGAGAAGAGGATTCTGGCTGGTAAGGATAGCCTGCCGTTCTCCGATCTCGTTGAGACATGCGGAGATCCATTCATGATGAAGCCCGTTCACGAGTTCGTCGGCGATTATTATGTCTCCGGAGGCATCTGCGTTGGCGAAGAAAGCGAGTAGGCGCTTTTGACCGTAACTAAGCAGGTCGTGAGATACCTCTTCATCCCCCCTTTTGAAAAAGAAACGGAGATTCCTTAGTTTCGTTAGGTGGCGGTCTGGCTCTGGGTTGAGTCGTTCAATGTCAAATCGGACACTGGCAGACTCATACCCAAGAACGGGTGCTACGCGTTTGAGAAACGCCAATTGGAAAGTAGCTGCAGTTCCTGGCGGAAGTGTTTCAGGACGTATTTTGGTCAGCGAATCGGGAACCTCAATAGCGTCCCATATGAATCTTCTGTTTGTTGCCTGTGCCTCCAGTTGAAACAATTTGTTGAATTGTTCGAGGCTCTCATCCATTCGTCCAGCTGATGCTGGGTAGGAGTTTAGGATTTCGAAGGCGAGACTTTGAGAATCGTCGAACGGCTTGTCGCTCCAGAGTGTGGAGATGATTGACATGAGTGGGCTCTCATGTGGTCGCTTTGGAGCTTGGTGGTGTTTGTTTGTAGTTGTTAGGATGGTTTCGTTTGGATGCAAATCTGCATGCAATGCAACCATGCCAAGTCGTTTGAAGAAAAAGCGGTCTGATTGTTCGATGCTGTAATGCTCTTCCCATGCTGGTTTTCCTGGCATCTGGGGAAGCGCAGGCGCGTTGACTCGTGTTTTGACGGTCAAGTGGTCGAAACTAAGGCCATTGGTGCTGACTACGCTGTAGCTTGCCTCCAATGGATCATTCCGAAGAGTAGCATCTGGTGCTCCAATAAGTGTCGACAACAGGCGCAGCAGCGTCGTCTTCCCGGCCGCGTTTCGCCCAAGAACCACATTGAGCCCCGGGCGGAACTCCAGCGTCGTCGGCGCGACGTTCCGGAACTTGTTGATGGTCAGCCGCGTCAGCTTGTTCATCGTCGGTCCGCCCTAGGCGCCAAAGAGGGCGCAGCATCGTCGAACGACCGCACCACACGCCCCCTCCAGGGTCAAGAACACCTCCACCCGCACTTCCGCCCCTGCCTCCCGTGCTCCACACTGCGGGCCGGGCACACGGCACACGGAGGACGTCATGGGGCTGTTGGGGTGGATCATCTTCGGCTTCTTCGCGGGGCTCATCGCCCGGGCCGTGCTGCCGGGGAACCAGCGCTTGGGGTGCATGGGCACGACGCTCCTGGGCGTCGCCGGGGCCTTCGTGGGCGGCTTCCTCACGTCCGTCTGGCGGGGGACCGACTGGCGCGACCCGGAGCCCACCGGCTTCCTGGGCGCCATCCTGGGCGCCATTGTCCTGCTCCTGGTCTCCCAGGCCGCCTTCGGCGGGCGCTCCCGTTAGGGATTCCCACCATCCCCGCCGGGAATCCGGGGCCTTCCCGCCGGTTGGGGGGCCGGCGGCCGGTTGTCCTACCTGCATGGACCCCCATCCGGGGAAAGCACGGTTCCCAAGAGGATGCCGGGCACTTTCTGTAGTACACCGCGCCCCCAGGCATGCAGCGGGGGGCGGTCGGCCGCCGCTGAGCCAAAGGAAAGGCGACGACATCATGATGAAGAAGACGATCCTGATCGCGGCGATGCTGAGCCTGACGGCCTGCCAGGGCCAGGGCGCGAAGCCGGGCGAGACCTCCGCCACCGGCACCTCCACGGCGGGGGCCACCGCCGGCGCTCCGCAGACCGAGGAGCAGAAGACGCTGTACGCGCTGGGCCTGTCCATCGGCCGCAGCATCAGCGTGTTCGACATGACCCCGCAGGAGCTGGAGTTCGTGAAGGCCGGCCTCACGGCCCAGGTCACCGGTCAGAAGACCGACGTGGACCTGGAGACCTACGGTCCCAAGCTCCAGGACCTCGCGCGCGAGCGTTCGCTGCGCAAGGCCAACGCGGAGAAGGAGAAGTCCGCGAAGTTCCTCGAGGAGAAGGCCAAGGAGCCCGGTGCCGTGAAGACCGAGTCCGGCCTCATCTACAAGGAGACCCAGGCGGGCACCGGTCCCCAGCCCCAGCCCACCGACATCGTGAAGGTGCACTACAAAGGCACGCTCGCGGACGGCAAGGAGTTCGACTCCTCGTACAAGCGCGGTGAGCCCACGCAGTTCCCGCTCCAGGGCGTCATCAAGTGCTGGACCGAGGGCCTCCAGAAGATGAAGGTCGGCGGCAAGGCGCAGCTCGTGTGCCCCTCCGACATCGCCTACGGCGACCGCGGCGCGCCCCCGAACATCCCCGGCGGCGCCGCCCTGGTGTTCGAGGTCGAGCTGCTCGAGATCGTGAAGCCCCCCGAGCCCACCCCTGGCATGCCGGGCATGCCCGGCATGGGCACCCCGCCCCCGGGCGCGAAGCCGCCGGCTCCCGGCGCCAAGCCGCCCCCGGCCGCCAAGCCGCCCCCGGCGACGAAGTAGTCACCGCCTCCCCTGACCGGGAGCGCTGAGAACGAGGGCCGACGTGAGGGACTTCCCCTCGCGCCGGCCCTCTTCGCGTCCGGGGTTCAACGCGCTGGCGCCCCCGCCTCCAGCGCGCTACGCCCCGAAGGCACGCGAAGTGGCCCGGACAGCCCGGGCCCCGAAAGGACACGGACGATGAAGCCGGACATGAAGAGGCTCACGTGGGTGCTGGCGGCGGCGCTGATGCTGGGCGCCTGCGCGACGAGCAGTCCGGCGGAGGTGGCGCGCGCGCCGTCCGCCACGGGCGCCGTCTCCGAGGAGGAGTTCAAGGCCATGCACACCCTGCGCACGGACGCCGCCCCCGAGCGCCGGGGCCAGCCGGTGGAGCTGTCCGACGGCTCCAAGGGCTACCTGAGCCTGCCCCCGGGCGCGAAGGGCCCCCTGCCCGCCGTCATCGTCATCCACGAGTGGTGGGGCCTCAACGAGCACGTGCAGGCCTGGGCGGACCGGCTGGCGGCCGAGGGCTACGCGGCGCTCGCGGTGGACCTCTACCACGGCAAGGTGGCCACCACGCCCGACGAGGCGCTCGCGCTGGTGAAGGCCGCGGACGACGCCGAGGCCACGAAGACGCTGCTGGCCGCGCACGCGTTCCTCAAGAGCGACCCGCGCATCCAGGCCGTGCGCACCGGCAGCATCGGCTGGTGCTTCGGCGGCGGCTGGTCGCTCCAGACCGCCATGGCCATCCCGGAGCTGAGCGCGGCGGTCATCTACTACGGCCACCCGGTGACCGACCCCCAGCAGCTCTCCACCATCAAGGCGCAGGTGCTGGGCATCTTCGGCACGAAGGACAAGTCCATCCCGCCAGAGACCGTGAAGGCCTTCGAGAAGGCGCTGGACGAGGCCGGCGTGCGCAGCCGCATCGTGGAGTACGACGCGGACCACGCCTTCGCCAACCCCTCCGGCGCCCGCTACGATGAGCGCTCCGCCGCGTCCGCCTGGGCGGAGACGTCCGCGTTCCTCGCGCGCACGCTCAAGCGCTGAAGGACGCGCGGGGCCAGCGGCCTTCAGTAGGGACGCTGGCCCGTGAAGTTGCCCGGGGGCGCGTAGTTGCACACCCAGAAGTCCCAGGGGGAGGTGCCGCCAAAGGGAGAGTTGGTGGTGCAGCGCTTCGTGGCGCACCCCAGGCGGCGCGTGTTGCGCCACACCACCTGCGTGTAGTGGCCGCAGACCTCGCCCGCCTTGCAGGTGTTGCTCGCGTAGTCGTAGTCCGCCGCCTCGTCCACCCAGCCCTTCACCGCGCCCTTCGCGTCCCAGAGCCCCGGCGTGGCGGCGGCGATGTTCTCTCCCGCGTTGCCTCGGCCGTCGTTGTGCTTGAACTGGCACTGCTCCACCCACTTGCGCGCGGTCTCCTCCACCGAGGGGTCCCACGTGAGCGGCTCCAGCGCGGGGGACGGCGTGGGCTTCGCGGCGGCGCGGGCCGCGTTGTGGGCGTCCAGCATGTCGCGGGCGAACTGCGTCAGCTCCACACCGCCTCCATCGGGGGTGGTGGTGCCGCCGTCCTCCTGGATGCCCGCGTCCTCGGTCGCGTCGTCCGGATCCCCGTCAGGAATGCAGGCGAGCAGGAGGAACGGGCTGAGCAGGGACAGGGAGCGGAAGAGGGAAGGGCGTCGCATGGCGGGGATTATCCGCGCGCGGGTGGGTGTGCGGGCAAGCGGACAGCGGGGCGGCGAGGATGGGGAGCGGCGGAGACCCCGTGGTAGGGTCGGGGTCCGGTCAGGAGACGCGACATGAGCCACGACGAATCCCGCGCGAGGAAGATCCAGACAGCCCTCGATGGGAACGATGAGTTCAGCACCTTTTCCATCGACCCGGACCTCAAGAAGCTGAAGCAGAAGCTGGACCTCCAGTCGGAGGCGCAGCACCAGCAGTCCGGCCGCCCGGAGACCGCCCCCAAGTCGGGTATGTTCATGCGGCTGTTCCACAAGATGTTCCGGGGTTGAGGGGCACGATGGTCAAGGAGTCCTACCGCGCGCAGTGGGAACGCTCGCGGGCGTATCTGGAGACGGGGGACCTGGGGCTCGCGCTTCAGGAGCTGCGGGACGCGCTGACGCTGGCGCCGGACGACGCGGTCCTCTGGGAAGAAATCTTCAACCTGTCGCTGCTCGGGGGCCTCACGCAGAACGCCCTGGCCGCCGCGCTGCGGCTGCGCCAGCTGGCGCCGGAGAACCCCAACTTCATCGGCCTGCACGCCATGGCCGCGCTGCTCGCCGGCAAGCTGACCGAGGCCCTGCCCCTCTTCGAGGAGGTCCTCCAGCGCGACCCTGAGTCGGTGGAGGCCCGCCGGCAGCTCGCGCGGGCGCTGGACATCGCGGGCCAGCGCGGCCGGGTGCGCACGCTGTTGGAAGAGGCCGTCGCGAAGGCGCCCTCGGACACAGGCGCGCCCAACGACCTGGCGGTGTTCTACCTGGAGCACGTGCCGCAGGAGGGCCCGGCGCTCGCCGCGAGCGTCCTGGCCCCGGTGCTGGAAGCGCACCCGCAGGACCCCACCACGCACTTCAACCTGGCGCTGGCGCTGCGCCTGGGCGAGCCCACGCAGGCCCGCCACCACGCGCAGCAGGTGCTCCAGGGCGCGGACAAGGAGCTGCGCGCGAAGGCCCAGCAGCTGCTGTCCATGATCCCCGCCTGAGCCGTCAGGCCGCGCCGGGGGCGCCCGTCCCCGGCGCATGGATTTCCAGAGACAGACCCTGAAGACCCCGTGCGCCGTCCGCTCCCTGTGCTGGAGCGGCGACGCGCTGGTGGACCCGGTGGGTGGCCTGGTGCGCTACCACCTGGATGGCAGCACCGATGACCCGCACATCCGCTACGCCTACCGCTTCGACCGCGCGGTGATGTCCCCGGATGGCCGCTACAGCGTGCTGTACGAGTCGCTGGGGACGGCGGGGCTGCTGCTCGACGGCACGAAGGTGGTCCGGCAGCTCACGCGGGACTTCTACCACGCGGACACCCACGACTATCCCGTGGCCCTGCACACGCTGCCCAGCGGACGCACGCTGCTGGCGCACTGCCCGGAGTCGTACTGCGTGGTGGAACTGGAGGACGCCGCCACGGGCGAGCGCCTCACGAAGCGCGACAACACCCCGGCGGACATCTTCCACTCGCGGCTCCAGTTCAGCCCGGACGGGCGCTACCTGGCGAGCGCGGGGTGGATCTGGCACCCGGTGGACGCGGCGTCGGTGTTCGACGTGCCCCGCGCGCTGGAGGAGCCCGCGTCGCTGGACAGCGCCGCGCTGATGGACGGCGTGGAGAACGGCATCTTCCTCACGTCCGTGGCCTTCGGCGCGAAGGACACGCTCGTGTTCGTCCGCATCGAGGAGTCCCGCGACGACGCGAAGTTCTTCCTGGGCACCTACTCGCTGACGGAGAAGAAGGTGCTGGCGGAGGTGGAACTGGAGGAGCCCGCGGGCCCGCTGTTGGTCGTGGACGCGGAGCACCTCGTGGACTTCTTCGGCCACCCGAAGCTCGTGTCGCGCTCCACCGGCCGCGTGGTGCAACGCTGGGAGGACCTGGACACGGGGAAGGTGCTGGCCAGCATCCGCCGCCACCTGCCGCCCCCGCCGCACTTCGCGATGGACGCCGCGAACCGCCGCTTCGCCGTGGGCACGGCGAACGGCATCGAGGTCATCACGCTCGCGGCTCAGTAGGGCTTCTCGCCCACCCAGTTGCCCGGCGGCGCGTAGTTGCACACCCAGAGCTGCCACGTCTTCACGTTGCCGCCGAAGGGCGAGTTCTTCGTGCACAGCCGCGTCGCGCAGCCCACCGCCTTCGTGGTGCGCCACACCACCTGCGTGTAGTGGCCGCACATCTTCCCGGCCTTGCACTTGCCGGAGGCGTAATCGTAGTCAGCGGCTTCGTCCGCCCAGCCCTTCACCACCTGCGCGGTGTTCCAGGTGTCCGGCGTCGCGGCGGCCAGGTTCTCTCCGAAGCTGCCCCGGTCCGGGTTGTGCTCGAAGCGGCACTCCTTCACGTAGGCCTCCGCCTTGCGCGCCGCCTCGTCGGACCAGGTGAGCGCGGGTAGCGCCGGCTTCGGCGTGGGACGCGAGGCCTTCGCCCGCGCCTGATTGTGCGCGGCCACCATGTCGCGCTTGAGCTCCGCGGCGGACGGCACCGGCTTGCGCGTGCCCTCGGAGGGCGCGGGCGTGGCCGAGGGAGCCTTGCGCGCGGCGGCGGTGGCCGCGGCCTTCTTCGTGGAGGCGGAGACGGGCCGCTGCGCGTTCGCGCTGGAGCCACAGCCGAGCAACGGGGCCAGCAGCAACACGGCGAGCCCGCGACGGAACACAGGAAGTGCCATGCGCGGAATCATTCCGCACCTGGGCCCCGCGCGCAGGAGAACCGAACGGGGCAGGCGGCCCCCGGGGGGCCCGAGCCCCCTCCTGCCCTACGCTCCCAGCCCCGGAAGCGGCCCGGTGCCGTCGTCACCGAAGGTCGTCCCGGCCACGCCGAACATGTTCAGCAGCGCGATGTAGAGGTTCGCCAGCGGCTGGCCCCCGTAGCGGATGTGCCGGCCCGGTGAGAGGGCGCCGCCCGCGCGGCCCGCGAGCAGGACGGGTAGGTTCTTGTGCTCGTGCATGTTGCCGTCGGCGATCTCACTGGAGAAGTACACGGCGCTGTGGTCCAGCAGCGTCCCGCCCTCCTCCTGCACGCCCTTCATGCGCTGGAGGAGGTACGAGAACTGCTCCACCTCCCACTTGTCGATTTTCGCCAGCGCGTCGTAGTTGGCCTGGGAGCGCTGGTGGTGCGAGTACGTGTGGTGCTCGCCGGACAGCCCCAGGAACGAATACACGCGCTGGCTGCGCGCGTTGCCCAGCATGAAGGTGCACGTGCGGGTCAGGTCGCACTGGAACGCGAGCACGATGAGGTCCAGCATCGCCTTCGTCTTCTCGCGCACGTCCTCGGTGTCCCCGGGCGTCGTGGCAGTGCCGCACGTGGGGCCGGCGGCGTCCATCGCGTTCACGCGCAGCTCCAGCTCGCGCACGCCGGTGAAGTACTCGTCCAGCTTGTGCCTGTCCGTGGTGCCCAGCTTCCCCTGGAGCGACTTCGCGTCGTCGCGCACGGCGTCGATGATGCTCAGGCCATACGCCTTGCGCTTCGCCAGCTCCGCCTGCGTGACGTTCGGGTCGAAGTCCGCGAAGAGCCGCTCGAAGGCCGCGCGGGCCTTCGTCTCCTTGGGCACGGGCGTGGACGGCCCCGCCCACGCGATGTTGTTCGCGTAGGGGCACGCGTAGCCGGAGTCGCAGTTGCCAATGCCCTTGCCCTGGTCGATGCCCAGCTCCAGCGATGGGTAGCGCGTGGCCGTCCCCACCGCGTTCGCCAGCACCTGGTCCATGGAGATGCCGGTGCGGATGTTGGTGCCCTCCGTCTTGCGCGCCTTCACGCAGGACAGGAACGCGGCCGTCGCGGCGGCGTGGTGGCCGTCGCCGTCCGGCTTGCCGGGCAGGTTGTCCAGGCCGCTCAGCACCAGCAGGTCCTCCTTCACCGGCGCCAGCGACGCGAGCGTGGGCGTCAGGGACCAGGTGGCCCCTTCGCCACCGGGCGTCCACTTGGGCATGTGGATGCCGCAGGGCGTGTAGAAGGCCACGAAGCGGCGCGGGGCCGGCGTGGCGGCGCGGGCCGTGCGCGGGCGCATGATGTCCAGGAGCGGCAGCGCCATCAGCGCGCCCATGCCGCGCAGGAGCGTCCGGCGGGAGAGGGCAGTGTGACTCATGGCTTGGGTCCCTCCGCTTCGCCCCGCCGCTGTAGGAACGCGTTGCTGCGGACGATGGCGAGGATGTAGTCGGTGAGCCGGCCGCCCCGGCCTTCGGCCTGCTGGGAGATGCCGCGCACGGTGCAGCGGTCCTCGCCCTCCGCGCCGCGTCCGAGCGCGTAGGTGAGCAGGTGGCGCGTCATGCACGCGGACAGGTCCGGGTCCTGCTTCACCACGGCGCGCATCTCCGCCACGCCGTTGAAGGCCTTGCCCCCGGGCAGCTCGCCGCTCGGGTCCACCAGGGCGCCGCCTTCCTCCTTCGTGCGCCAGCGGCCCACCGGGTCGAAGTTCTCCATGCCGAAGCCCAGCGGATCCATCAGCGTGTGACAGCCCGAACAGGTGGGGTCCACGCGGTGCTGCGCCATGCGCGCCTTGATGTTGAGCGTGGGGTCCACCGCCGGGGCCAGCCCGCCCGCGTCGGGTGGCGGCGGGGGCGGCCCCTTGCACAGGAGCTGCTCCAGCACCCAGACGCCGCGCTTCACCGGCGACGTGCGGTCCGGGTTGGCGGTGACGGTGAGCAGCGCGCCCTTGCCGAACAGGCCCGCGCGCTCCGGGTGGTCCTTCAGCTCCACGCGCGTCATCGCGGAGGTGCCGGGCTTGGGCAGCCCGTAGTGCGAGGCCAGCCGGTCGTTCACGTAGGTGAAGGGCGCGTCCAGCAGGTCCTTGAGGCGGTGGTCCCCGGTGACGAACTCCTGGAAGACGAGCTGCATCTCCTGGCGCATGGCCTCGCGCAGCGGCTCGTCGAAGCCGTAGCGCGACTCCGGCTGTGCGAAGTCGAGCGCGCGCGTGTAGAGCCACTGCCCCGCGAAGTTGTCCACCAGCGCGCGGGCCTTGGGGTCCGCCAGCATGCGCCGCACCTGCGCCTCCAGCACCTCCGGCTCGTGCAGGTGCCCGCCCTCCGCCGCTTGCAGCAGCGCCTCATCCGGCATGCTGCTCCAGAGGAAGTAGGAGAGGCGGCTCGCCAGCTCCAGGTCGCTGATGGCATGCGGCGCGGTGGACGTGGGGGCCGGGTCCAGCTCCACGCGGAAGAGGAAGTGCGGCGACACCAGCACCGCGCGCAGCGCCAGCTTCACGCCCACCTCCGGCGCGTCGCCCTGCCGCCGGGCCAGCGACACGAAGGCGACCAGCCGCTCCACCTCTTCCGGCGTGACGGGCCGCCGCCAGGCCCTGCGCGCGAAGGTCTTGAGCAGCTCGCGCGCGCACGTCTCCGGTTGGGCGGGGTCGAGCCCGCACGTGTTGAACGCGCCTCGCGTCCACGCGGCCTCCACCAGCGCCTCCGCCGCGTGGGAGTACTTCTCCATCAGCAGCGGGGACATGCTGAGCACGTCCGCGTTGTTGTCGAAGCCGAAGCCGTGGTCGTCCGGCGGGAAGCCGCTCGCGGGCGAGCCCGTTTCACCCAGCAGGTCGCGCACGGTGTTGTTGTATTCCGCGCGGTTGAGGCGGTGCAGCGTGACGCGGCCCGGGTCGCGCGCCGCCGAGCGGCACAGCACGTCCTGCGGATCCACGTTGCCGGGCGCGTCCGGCCCCGGCAACACCCGCGCCCTGGGAGGTGAGTCATTGCAGCTCGCGGTCAACATCGCCGCCATCGCCGCCAGGCCCACCCTCCGCCATCTCCGACCGCAGGCCGTCACCTCGCACGCCTCCTCCAGGCCGCGAAACGGCCCCGGCGAGCGCGCTCCAAAGCAAGACGCCTTCCAACCGCCGCGTGACGACAGACGGACGTCAGGCTCCGTCCCCGGGGTGGGGATGGGCACGCGCGAGGGACTGGAAGGGGAAGGGGAGTTCCGCGACCGGGCAGGGCCGTAGGTCCAGGGAGGCACCGCGCGCCGACTCCTGCCTCGAAGGGCGGGTCAGGCGGCGAGGCGCTCCCGGAAGCGGGCGGCAGGGCCCGCTTCCGGGGAGGCGACTGTCGCTACTTCGTTTCCTTCGCGGTGCCCGTCGTCTTCGCGGTGCCGTCGAGGTACGCGCGGTAGGCCTCGAAGCCGTACGGCCGGCCGAGGAAGTCCTTTACCTGCTCCGCGGCGGGCTTGGAGCCGCCGGGCTCCAGCACCGTCTTGCGGTAGTGCATGGCCGTGTCACGGTCCAGGTAGCCGTTCTCCTGGAACTTCGACTCCAGGTCCTTCGCGATGACGGAGGACCAGAGGTACGTGTAGTACGCGGCCGAGTACCCATCCAGGTGCCCGAAGGCGAGCTCGAAGTGGGTGCCGTCGCGGTACTCGTGGCGGAAGGGGGACAGCTTCTTCTGCAGCTCCGCGAGCACCGCGGACGTGTCGAAGCCCGGCGCGCGCGAGTAGTACTGGAGGCTGACCGCGGACAGGAACAGCTGCCGGCGCGCGTACAGGCCCTGGCCGAACTCCTTCGACGCGCGCAGCTTCTCCACCAGCTCCGCGGGGATGGGCTCGTTGGTCTCGTGGTGCTTGGCGAAGCTCTTGAGCACCTCCGGCTGCTCCGCCCACTGCTGCAACAGCATGGACGGCGTCTCCACGAAGTCGCGCTCCATGGAGATGCCGGAGATGGGCGTCCACTTCTGGTGGCCGGAGAAGATGGTGTGCATCAGGTGGCCGAACTCGTGGAAGAACGTCCCCACCTCGTCGTGCGTCATCAGGTCGCCGGGGCGCGGGAAGTTGCACACCAGCACGGCCTCCGGCAGGCGCTTGTCCAGCTCACCGGTGACCAGGTCGAACTGCGCCGCGTGCTTGTACTTGTCGTCGCGCGGGTGCATGTCCAGGTAGATGCGGCCCAGCGGCTTGCCGTTGTCCACGACGTCGTAGGCCTCCACGTCGGCGTGCCACGTCTTCGCGTCCTTCACCGGCTGGAAGGCCACCCCCCACAGGCTGGAGGTGATGCCCATCACGCCGTCCTTCACCCGCGCGTACTCCAGGTAGGGCCGCACCGCCTGCGAGTCGAACCCGAACTTCTCCGCGCGCAGCCGGTCCTCGTAGTAGTCCTGGTCCCAGGGCTCCACCACGGTGGCGCCCTTCACGTCCTTCTTCTTGCGCGACAGCAGGTCCGCCATCTCCTTCTTCGCGCGGGCCTCCGTGGCCTGCGCCAGCTGGTCGATGAAGTCCGCCGCGGCCTGCTGCGTGCGCGTCATGCGCGTCTCGGTCGTGAAGGCCGCGTAGGTGTCGTAGCCCAGGAGCTTCGCCAGCTCGTCGCGCTTCTCGATGAGCTGCGCGAGCACCGCCTGGTTCTTGGGGAACGCGCGCTGACGGTAGGTGCGCCAGAGCTTCTCGCGCGCCTTCGCGTTCTTCGCGTACGTCATGAACGGGAAGTAGTCCGGGTAGTTGCTGGTGATGACCACCTTGCCGTCCGCGCCGGGCGCGTGCGCCTTCTTGTAGTCCTCCGGCAGCCCGTCCAGGTCCTTGGGCGTGAAGGCCACGCTGCGCGTGTCCTCCGCGATGTTCTGCCCGAACTGCTGGCCCAGCTTGAGGATCTCCTCGTTGAGCGTCTTCACCCTGGCGCGCGTGGCCTCATCCCGGTCCACGCCCGCGCGGCGGAAGTCCAGGAGCGTGCGATCCACCCAGTGGCGCGTGGCCGCGTCCTGCTTGGACAGGTCCACCAGCGACAGCGCGTCGTAGACGCCGCGGTCCTGCGACAGCGCCACGTTGGCCGCGTCCACCTGCTGCTCGCACTCGCGGGACGCGTCGCGCATGGCGGCGTCCGGGTGCACCTCGTGCGTGAGGCTGGAGCGGTTGGCCGCGTTGAGGATGGCCGTCTGCGCCTCGTCGTAGGCCTTGAGGACGCCCTGGCCGTTCGTCTTCGGGTCCAGCTTCTTCAGCGCGGCCACCTGCGCCTGCGCGCGCTCCAGGTCCGCCTTGCACAGGGCCTTGTAGGCGTCCGGCGTGCCGGCCAGCGCTTCCGAGCCCTTCATGGGCGCCACCTGGGGCTTCGCCGAGTTGGCGGCGATGCGGGCCATGGCCTCGCGGTTCTGCGTGATGCTGCCGTTGGAGCAACCCGTCGCGGCGAGCGCCGCCACCACGGTGAGCGCGGGGATTCTCAAGGGGACTTCCTCCACTGGGGGAACGACCTGCTTCGCGGGCCCGTCATGCCACATCCCCGCCCCTCCGCGCCCGTCCGCCGTGAGCAGTCAGGGTGTCCTCCGGTACAGGTCGGATGCTTGGAGGCCCCAGCTGACGCACCCCGCCTTGTTCCCCGTTCAGCCGCCCGGTAATCCCGCACTCGCCTCGAATTCTTGGAAGTTGTCCTGGCCGGAGGGTGAACACGGATGCGCAAGGCACTCGGTGGTGCGGTCGCGGCGTTGTTGCTGTGGGGCTGTGGCGGTGGGGCCGGCACGGAAGCGCCGCCCGCGTCTCCGGACGGGCTGTCCCTCACCTCCGGCACGGGGCTGACCGAGGGCACCTGGGCGCACGACGGGCAGACGGTGTCCTTCGCCTCGCGCGAGGTGGAGCCCGGGGTGTACCGCCTGGAGGTGCGCATGCACGGCATGACGCTGACGGGCCTGATGGACCCGGCGTCGGGCGTGACCACGCTGGACGGCTTCGCGGACGCGAACGTGCAGGACACGCAGGTGGTGGACGCGGACCGCCAGGTGCTGAGCGCGTTCTACGGCGCGCTGAACCAGGGGCTACCGCAGGGTGACGCGGCGGCGCCGGAGGCCATGTACCTGCGCCGCGCCGTGGGCATGTGGGCGCAGCAGCCCACGAGCGTCACGCTCAAGCGCACGGTGATGGGCGAGCAGGGCCGCGGCTACACGATGCTGTGCAGCTACGCCAAGTGTGCCGGCAAGTGGTCCGGCAGTTGTGGCGGCACGTACAACTGGTACTCGTACGCGAAGCACGACTGCAACGTGGGCGGCTTCGACAACGCGCGCAACCAGCAGATCGCCCAACTGGGTGACCACACGACGTGCAGCGGCGACGAATACTACATGAACGGCAGCACCTGGGTGTGCGGTGAGCCGGACCACTGGTCGCGCCCCAAGGTGATGGGCAACTGCTTCGGCCGCTGCGGCGGCGGCTGCGGGGGCGACACGCAGTACACGCTGGACGCGACCAACCACGACGGCTGCGTGCGCAACGGCCACATGCTGGCCTCCGGCTACTGCGATGATCAGTTCATGTCCGCGACGGACGACGAGCTGTTCGCGCCCAACTGCTACTGAAGGCCGGATGGGACGACGCGCGATGAGGCACGCGGTGGATGCGGCGGGGCTGTGGCTCGCCGCGCTCGCCATGCTCGGTTGTCCGTCCACGACGTCCTCCAGGGCGGAGGCAGGGGAGGCGGTGGTGCGCCGCTTCTTCCAGGCCCTGCCGTCCGGGGACTGCGCGGTGCTGGGCCCCATGCTGGTGACGGGGCAGGGCGTGCCTCCGTGCGAGGAGACGGTGAAGGACCTGCGCGAGCACGGCATGGGCCTGGTGGACGTGCTGGACGCGAAGGTGGATGGCCGCGACCCGGACGCGGTGGTCGTGCGGGCGCGGGTGTCGCTGGGAGGAGCGGAGCGCGCGGAGCCGTTCCTCTTCCGGGTGGAGCGCCAGGATGAAGCCTGGCGCCTTCGGTTGTAGGGGGAGTGGACGATGCGGAACCGTGAGCGGGTGATGCTGGGGAGCGCGGCGGTGCTGGTGGCCGCGCTCATCGCCGTGGCGTCCTGGCCGTCGCGAGAGGCCCCTGCTCCCGCCGCTGTACCCTCGGTGTCGAACGCGGGCCCCGGCCCGGTGACGGCGGCCCAGGTGTCGCCGAAGCGCGCGGTGTCGGTGCGGACGCCGGACCCCGCGCCACCCCACGCCACGGTGGTGCCGCCCTCGCCCGGAGACGTGCCGCCGGAGCCGGAGGTGGCCAACGCGCCGCCGCAACCGAACGACGCCATCGAAGAGGAGAAGCCCCAGACGGCGCGCTGGAAGCTGGAGAAGACGGAGCACATCGCCAGGCTGCTGGGGCGGGACGTGTCGCGGCTGGAGGGCGAGCGGCAGGAGGCGAAGTCGCGCGGGGACAAGGTCCGCGTCGAACAGGTGGACGCGCTGCTCCAGCGTCACCGCGTCCGCCTGGACGAGCTGCGCGAAGAGGCCCGCACCCTGGCCGAGGCCGCGCGCGACGAGCCGCCAGAGCCCTGACTCACCTCGGGCCTGCCCGCCCGCCTGCCCTCCAGACGGCATGCAGCGCCCGTTTCACCGGAAGGCCCCCACGGCTTCGCGCTGGGAGTACAAGCGCTTCTGACGGACGCGGCGCGGTCTTCACACAGGCGTGACAGGCACGTTGCCGCGTGCGCATAGAAAAAGACGTGTCCGTTTCCTCCGCGCCTCCCAGCACCCCGTCCACCCGAGGCTCCCGGCTGGCATCCATCGCGGTGGCCAGCGCGCTGTTCATGGAGTTCCTGGACTCCACGGCGCTGTCCACCGCGCTGCCCACGCTGTCCGTGGCGTTCGGCACCGACCCCGTCCACCTCAAGCTCGCGCTGACGTCGTACATCCTGGCCCTGGCGGTGCTCGCGCCCGCGAGCGGGTGGATCGCCGACCGCTTCGGTCCGCGCCGCGTCTTCATGACCGCCATGGTCGTGTTCCTCGTGGGCTCCGTGCTGTGCGGCTTCTCCCAGACGCTCGCGCAGCTCGTCGTCTTCCGCACGGTGCAGGGCCTGGGCGGCGCGTTGATGGTGCCCGTGGGCCGGCTCATCGTCGTGAACTCAGCGCCGCGCGAGAAGCTGGTGTCCGCGATGAGCTGGTTCACCATGCCCGCGCTGTTGGGGCCGCTGTTGGGGCCGCCGCTCGCGGGCCTCATCCTGGGCGTCGCGGACTGGCCGTGGATCTTCTTCATCAACGTGCCGGTGGGCCTCTTGGGCTTGTGGGCCGTGGCGCGCTTCGTGCCCCCGCTGGAGCAGCCGGACCCGGGCCCCTTCGACACGAAGGGCTTCGCCATCGCCGTGGTCGCCATCACCGCGCTGATGGGCGCGGCGGAGACGGTGGGCATCGGCCTGGTGCCGTGGCCCGTGCAGGCGGCCATCACGCTGGTGGCGGTGGGGGCGCTGGGGGCCTACGTGCGGCACGCGCGGCGCACGCCGCGCCCGGTGCTCAACCTGCGCCTGTTCAAGGTGGACACCTTCCGCGCCAGCATGATGGGCGGCGCGCTGGTGCGCATCGGGCTGGGCGCGACGCCCTTCCTCCTGCCGCTGCTCTTCCAGGTGGCCCTGGGCTGGGGGCCGCTGGAGGCGGGGCTCGTCACCATCGGGACGGGGCTGGGGGCCTTCGCGTGCAAGCCGGTGGCGCCCGCGCTCATCCGCCGCGTGGGCTTCCGTCAGACGCTCATCGCCTCCAACCTGCTCACCGCCGTGGTGACGGCCGTGCCCGCCTTCTTCGGCGTCACCACGCCCATCCCGCTCATCATCGGCACGCTGGTGTTCAGCGGCTTCATGCGCTCCTTGCAGTTCACCGCCACCAACACGATGGCCTACGCGGACCTCCCCAAGGAGTCGGTGAGCAACGCCTCCACCCTCGCGGTGGTGACGCAGCAGATGGCGCTGAGCGTGGGCATCAGCTTCGGCGGCCTGATGCTGCACGTGGCGCGCGGCGGCGGTGACGTGCGCCTCACGCCGGACCGCTTCCTGCTCCCGTTCCTCGCCATCGGCTTCGTGTCGTCGCTGGCCGGGCCGCTCTTCCGCCGGCTGCGTCCGGACGCGGGCGAGCACATCGGCGGCAGGGCCGCGGCGCGCGGCTGAAGCGTCCGGCTCACGACACCGCCGTCGCCCCTTCGTAGGGCAGGCGGGCAGGCGGAAAACCCTTTTCCCACCTTCTTTCGGCTCCCCCTACCCACCAGTTTCCCGGCGGGGAATCCAACAGAGGGGGTGGGAATGGGTTGGGCGGCACTCACAGGGCTCATGCTGGCGGGCATGACGGCGGCGACACCGCCCTCGGCCATCCCGGTGCGGGGGGGCAACGCGCTGACCCTGCCCGCGCACCGGCACATGGTGCGCGTGTCCCGCAGCGAGGGCTCCGTGCTGCTGACGGCCGTGCAGCAGGGCGGACAGGACGGGCATGGCCTGCGCCTGTTCCGCAGCGACAACGGAGGCACCACCTGGAAGCAGGAGGGCGTCATCCACGACGGCTCCACCTACGACCGGGCGGACCTGGTGGTGGTGGGCAAGGACGTGGCGCTCGTCTACGCGGTGGAGACGCCGGACAGCGCGGGCATCAGCGGCTCCACGTCACGCGACGTGTACTTCCAGTGGTGGCGCTACAGCGCGTCCAAGAACCACTGGCTCGCGGACAAGCCCGTGCGCGTCTTCGACTCCACCAGCTCCAGCACCGCGTACTACCGCGCGGAGCTGGCGCGCGACTCCAAGGGCCGGCTCTGGGTGCAGGCCTTCTTCCGGGAGAAGGACGCGAGCAACACGCTGGTCCTCTCCGTGAGCAGCGACGGCGGCTCCACCTTCCGCACCCAGTCCGCGCTCGCGCGGAACGTCCCGAAGCGCGGGGGTGGGCGGCTCATCAGCCTGGGCAGCCGGCTGATGATGCTGTGGAGCTCTCACGACGGCCGCGACACCACGCACTACCGCATCCGGGATGACAGCGCGTCCGTGTCCAGCTGGTCCTCCACGCGCACCGCCTTCTCCGACGGCATCTACCACGGCGCCGCGATGAGCGCGGTGGCGGACGGGAAGGGCGGCCTGCACCTGGTCTACAAGGACAACTCTGAACGGTTGATGTACCGCCGCTTCGACGGGAGCGCCTTCGGCTCCGCGGTGAAGGTGCTGGAGGACGGGGACTGGGCCACGCAGCCGGCGCTCGTGCGCGTGGGCAGCAGCCTGTACCTCTTCTACAACCAGCCCCGGAGCGACGGCTCCGGCTACCGGCTGTGGGTCCGCGCGCTGTCCTCCAGCGGCAAGCCGGGCGCGGGCAAGGAGCTCGCGTCGGTGTCCGGCTTCGCGGGCTACCCGGCGGCGCCGGACGTGCTGCCCTCGGGCGTGCCGCTGGTGTGCTTCTTCGGCATCGAGCCGTCCTCCGGCTCCAGCTACCGGCTGTCCTTCTTCTCCACCAGCGCGTCGTCGCTCAAGTCGCAGGCCGTGGCGGCGAAGCAGGCCCCGGCGGAGGAGGACGCGGACCGCGAGCGGTTCACCGCCACCGGCGGCTCCGGGTTCGAGCCCCCGCTGGACCCCGGCGCGGGGGTGAGCGCCGCGACGGGCCCCTCCCAGCAGGCGATGGCCGCCGGGTGTGGCGGTGCCAGCGCGATGCTCGCGGTGGGCGTGACGTTCATCCTGATGGAGTGGGGCCGCCGCCGGCGCACCGGGGTCCTGCCCGGCTAGCGTCGCGGGACAGCGTCACGCGGAAACGAACGCGGGCGGTCTCCCCGGGATGGAAATCCCGAGGGGCACCGCCCGTGGGCGCGTCTCCCGGCGAGGGGAGACGCGAGCCTGCGTTCGGCTACGTCGTCGCGGGCGCGGCGTCCGGCGCTTCGTCCGTCGAGGCGTCGCTGGCGTCGCTGGCACCGTCGGCTTCGACCGGAGCCGTGGAGGCACCTTCCGCACCCGGAGCACCGGCCGCCTGGGGCTTCTTGCCAGTGCCAGGGGGCGGGGACTTGCGGGCGGCCGCCGCGGCCTGCCGCGCCTGCTCGCGCGCCTTCTGCGCGACCTTCGGCGTGGGGGCCAGGATCATGTACATCTGCCGGCCTTCCATGCGCGGCAGCTGCTCCGCCACGGCCACGTCCTTCAGGTCCTTGATGACGTCATCGAGGATGGCGCTGCCCAACTCCTTGTGCGTGATTTCACGCCCGCGGAACTGGATGACGACCTTGGCCTTGTTGCCCTCTTCGATGAACCGGCGGGTGTTGCGCACCTTGAACTCGTAGTCGTGCTCCTCCGTCTTGGGACGGAGCTTCACTTCCTTGAGCTGGATGACCACCTGCGTGCGCTTCGCGTCCGAGGCCTTCTTCTTCTCCTCGTACTTGAACTTGCCGTAGTCCATGATCTTGCAGACCGGCGGCTTGGCCATCGGGCTGACTTCGACCAGGTCGAGCGACTCGGAGCGGGCCTTTTCCAGCGCCGCCTCGATGGTCATGACTCCGAGCTGCGAACCATCGGAGCCCACGACACGGACTTCCCGCGCGCGGATGCGGCGGTTGGTTCTCTGGTCCCGGTTGGGACCGCGGCTGCTATTTCTCTGTTCGCGAATGATGTGAACATCCTCCAAAAAGGGTTAGCGGACCCACCACCCGTGAAGATGTGGCGGACCCTCCAATGTGGCAGTCCCCTCCGGCGGAGAAGGCAGGCAGGCGTGCCTTCCGCCCCTAGGGGCAGGGAGACGTGCAACGGACTCTATCCGGTTCACGTCCCCCGGGGGCAAGGTAACGCGGGGCACCCCCCATTCCCATGACCCCTGTTGCCTATGATGCGCCCCATGGTGAAACGGTCCACCGGGTCCGCCAGGGAGAGGACAAGATGCCGACCCTGGAGGGTGGTTGCGCTCGGGGCCGGGTGGGTGCTCGCCTGCCTGCTCGCCTGCGGTCCGGTGGAATCCAGACCCTCTGAAGCCCTGGGGGCCAGGGGGCAGGCCCTGGTCCAGGGGATGGACGCGCCCGGGGACCCGGCGGCGGTGGCGCTGGTGGCTCGGCGCACGCGCTGTGGAGGGGAGGCGCCGGTGCTCCTCTGCTCGGGCGCCCTCATCGCCCCGGACGTGGTGCTGACGGCGGCGCACTGCCTGGCCGTCTTCGGGGAGGGGGGCCCCTACGAGGTCTTCCTGGGCCCCACGCTGCTCCCGGAGCCCGGGCCCGGCGGGCGGTTCGTGCGGGTCACCCGGGCGGTGGTCCACCCGGAGTTCGTCCCGGCCACGCACACCTGGGACGCCGCGCTCCTGCGGCTGGCGGTGCCCGTGACGGACGTCCCGCCCCTCCGGCTCCCCCAGGCGGGGGACGTCCCGGTGGCGCCGGGGGACCTGGTGCGGGCGGTGGGGTACGGGGACACGAAGGACGCGGCCCAACCCGCGGGCCAGCGGCGGCAGGGCGGGCTCCAGGTGACGGGCGTCACCGGCGGCGCCTTCCAGGCCGGCCCCGCCCCGGCCATGACCTGCGTGGGGGACAGCGGCGGTCCGGTGCTGGGGGGCCCGGTGGGGAACGAGGTGCTCCTGGGCCTCACCGTCAGCGGGGACGTGGCCTGCCGCACGGAGGCGGTCCAACTGCGGGTGGACGCGCTGGGGGACTTCATCCGTCCCTTCCTGGAGGAGGCCCCGCCCCCCGCGCCCACCGGGACGCTTCCCCTGGAGGCCCTCTGTGAGGCGTCCTGCGCGAGCGACGCGGACTGTCCCTCGGGGCTGCGGTGCGTCAGCGCCGGGGAGGCCCCGGCCCGGTGCCTCCTGCCCTCGCTCCAGGCCGGGACCTACGGCGCGGCCTGCACGGAGGACGCCGCCTGCGGCGAGAAGGGCGTGTGCGCCCGGTTGGAGGTGGACGGGGACGACGCCTGCCGCTGCTTCACCCCCTGCGAGGCCATCGTCGACCCGCTGACACCGGAGATGGACCGGCCCGGCGTCAAATGCGGGTGCGGCAGCGGCCCCGGTGGCCTGGGCGCTACACTCGCCGTCCTGCTGGGGCTGTTCAGGCGACGGTCGCGTGACTCCGCGTGAAAACGCCTACAGATCCGCAAATGTAGGCGAAACTCCTCGAATCAAACTCCGAGAATCAAGCAACGACGTTTTCGGCAGTCACAAAGGTCCTTCTCCCCCATGGACTACAAGATCAAGTCGGGCGACACGCTGAGCGCGCTGGCCAAGCGCTTCAACACGGATGTGGATTCGCTGGTGAAGGCGAACCCGAACATCACGAACAAGGACCTCATCTACGCGGATGCGAATCTCAACATCCCGGGCAGCAAGGATGACTTCCAGGCGCAGGGTGTCTCCAAGGGGCCGGACCTGACGGGCGGCGCGCAGCAGACGCAGGGCGCGCAGGCCGTGGGTGACGTGCCCCCGGGCCAGGTGGGCGACTGGATCAAGCAGGCCATGGACATCCTCAAGGCCAACGGCGTCCCGGCGGACAAGATGAACCCGCAGGACATCGCGAAGATCATCCAGCACGAGTCCAGCGGGAACCCGAACGCCATCAACCTCTGGGACTCCAACGCCCAGAAGGGCACGCCGTCCATCGGCCTGATGCAGACCATCCAGCCGACTTTCGACGCGCACAAGCTCCCGGGCCACGACAACATCCGCAACCCGGTGGACAACATCATCGCCGGCGTCCGCTACTCCATCGAGCGCTACGGCTCCGTGTCCAACGTCCCCGGCATCAAGGGCCTGAACAGCGGCGGCGGCTACGTCGGCTACTGACCGGCACTGACAGTCCCCGGACGCACCGCGCCCCGCGGTGGAAGACGGTCCTTCCCGTCTCCCACGCGGGGCGTCGTCATTTCCGTGGCCGGCGTGTGCCGTCAGCCCCCGTGCAGCGGGGAGCGCTCCCGCGGGCCACCCGTGCTCTTGATGTGGATCTGGCTGGGCGCCTTCTTGCGTCCCCTCAGCCCCGTGCCCCGGTTGTTGCGCTTGGGGCCGTGGTCGCCAGCGGCGGGGCCCAGCGTCACACGCTTGAGCTCCTTCTGCCGTAGCAGCGCCGCCTCGTCGTCATGGGCCAGTGTCTTGCGCCCATTGCTGGCCTGCACGCTCGCCTGGGCCGCATGGGGATCCACCCGTCGCTTGTTCTTGATGCCTGCCAATCGGGTCCGCACGGACATGAAGTCCTCCTTTGAGTTGAGGTAGGGACCCCGGCGGGGCGTTGCCATCCCTGGCGACGGGCGGGACAGGGGCCGCCCCGTGAGCATGCGGGACGCGGGCGCCCGGTGGCGCGGGATGACAGGGGGCGCACGAGCGGCGCTCATCCCCAGGCGGGAATCACGCCCGGACCTCCCCGCGACTTCAGGTGAGGTCTTCGTTGTCGCGGCGGGCGCGCTTCTTCTCCTTGGGCTTGCTGGACCTGGCCGCCTTGGCCTTCTTCTTCTCCGTGGCCTCCGGCGGGAACAGCCAGCCGTCCTCGGGGCGGGGCTGGGAGGCGTTCACCGGCTCCAGGTGCTGGCCACGGCAGCCCCGGCACCAGGACTGCGGACGGCGCTGGCCCCGGCTCATGATGCGGAAGCCGAAGTCCTGCTCCGTGGGGCCCACGTGGCCGCAGCGCGGGCAGCGCGTCATGGACGTGGTGCCCGTCTCCCGGGCCTTCTCCTTGCCGTGCTCCACCACCAGCGCCAGCGCGGCGGCGAACCCCAGCTTGCGCTCCGAGGGCACGTGGAACTGACGCGCGCGCTTGCGGTTGCCCCGGCCCATCACGGGCAGGAGGTCCAGGCCTCCCAGGAGGTTTCGCTGCTCCAGGACTCGCGACGGAGACGATGGCGGGGTCGAGTGGCTCACGCGATCATTTCTACGGGAGGGGTCTGACATGCCGGGTTCACGCGCCGGGTCGCCAGGTCCCGCTCCGTTCGGAGGTCTGGACACGTGTTCAGTAACCCCTGGCATTTCCAGGGGATTCCCCCGGCGGCCGGGCGGGGGTGGGGCGCCAGGGGGCGGGGCCCGCCTGCCTGCCGGGCGCGGACCGGGGCTCCCGTGCCCACCTTCCAGGAGGTCCCTTCCCCCCCACCCGCCGGAGGTGTGCCCATGGCCCAGGCCCACGAAACCGAAACCGAGAAGCAGGAACGCCACGCGCGGCGGCATGAAGCCCACCTGCGCGCCACCTACGCGGCGTTCATCCATCACCTGTGTGATTTGAGCGCCCTGCCTCCCGCGCTCGCGGAGTCCGCCGCCGTGTCGGTGCTGAGCGCGCTGGAGCGCAGGCTCATGCCCAACGGGGCGCGCAACCTGGAGTCCCAGCTGCCTCGGCTGCTGGTGGAGTTCCTGCCGCCGCCGGAGGAGCGCCCCCGGCACCCCCACCGCTTCGGTCGCGAGGAGTTCATCGCCTCCGTGGCGGAGGACCTCCAGATGCCGGTGGACCAGGCGGAGGTGGTGGTCCGCGCGGTGCTGCGCGCCTTCCAGGACCAGATTTCGGAAGGCGAGGCGGACAAGGTGGCCAGCAACCTGCCCGCGGACCTGCAGGCCCTCTGGCGCCTCACGCAGTAATCGCGAGGCGCCTCGGGGCCCGGGCGCTACTCCGCAGGGCCGCTGCCCGCGCCGTCCCCGGTGGTGAACACCGGGGTTCCGCCGGGGATGCTGGGGTCGTGCGGGAGGCTGCCGCGCGGGCTGCGCAGGTAGACGAACGGCGTGGCGAAGAGGAAGTTGCTCACGCGCGACGTGTAGATGTCCGCGTAGCGCTCCACCTGCCGCGCCAGGTGGCTCTTGTCGTTGCCGGCGCGGGTGAGCAGGCCCCAGTGCGGGTTGGACAGCTCGCCGGCCGCGCGGGCCATGGGGCCCAGCTCCGCGTCCAGCGCCTCCAGCTCCGCGCGCAGCTCCGTGAGCCGCGTCACCAGCTCGCCCTCCGTGGTGTCCTCCACGCGAGGGCCGTAATGGTGCTTGCGCCGCTGGAGCTCCAGGCGCACCTGGCAGCTCTCCGCCTCCAGGCGCTCCTTCTTGAGCATGCGCTCGCCAATGCGCACCTCGGTGGCTCGGAAGGCGGCGATGGCGCGCACCTCGTCCTCCAGCTCGCGCAGGATGAGCGCGGTGCGCCAGCGCAGCACGTTCTTGCTCACGTGCACGTCGCCGAACATGTGGTCGCCCACGTAGAGGATTTCGTCGCCGGACAGGCCCAGGTGCCGCTCCAGCTCCAGCGCGCTGCCGCCGAAGTAGGGCTTGTTCTTGTCGAGCGGTCCGGAGTGCGGCCGCAAGAGTGCTTCACCATTCGCCTCCACCACCTCGAAGAGGGTGGAGCGCGTGGTGAAGAACTCGGGCTTGCGCGCGCTGACGATGACCACGTCGAAGAGCTGCCGCCAGGTCATGCCTTCGGGCAGGTGCCGGTCGAAGGCGAAGTGCATCATGGGCTCCGTGTAGGCCCACTCGCTGTTGGTGATGAGCAGCACCTTCTTGCCGGCGTTCTTCTGGTCCAGCAGCGCGAGCGGCGTCTCCGGGTCGTCGATGACGTATCGCTCGGGGTCCGCGATGATTTCGGCCTTGAGGCGTCCCTGCATGTGCGTGGCGTCCAGGTTCTTGCGCACGTGCTCGTAGAGGTCCGCGTAGCCCATGGGACCGGGGAGCTGGCCGGCGTCCAGGCGGTCCACGAGCTGCGCGTAGATGCAGGCCTCGGAGAGGGAGAACAGCGTGTTGAGGAACACCCAGCGCCGGTCCGCCAGGTCGATGACGGTGCGGGTATAGGCCTCGCGCTGGGACTCGAAGTCCATGGGGCGGCTGCCGTGCAGGGCCTTCTTCACGAAGCCGAAGCGGTTGGCCTTGAGGAGGTTGCCCTTGGCCGTGTCGATGATGAGCCCGCGGATGGCGAGCATCGGGTCGAAGGTCAGGTCGGCCACGGGCCAGCCCTGCTCCACCAGACGGTCGCGAATGTATTCGTAGGCGCGGCGTTCCCACGCCTCCACGCGATAGTGGATGAGCGTGTAGTCCATGTCGTAGCCCACGGCCTTGATGGCGCGCATGTTCAGGGTGCGGTTGCAGAACAGACCGCGCTCGGGCGGGGGACCGGAGAAGTGAGGAGCCATGGGAGCAAGGCTTGCCAAGGCTTGCTCGCAAAGTCGAGCGGCCCGTGTGTCCAAGTCGTCTCGTGGGCAGGCCCGGGCCGTTCGGGTGTCGGAAAGATGGGATACAGGTGACGTGCGCGCCGCGAGGGCCGGGCACGCGCGGAACCAAAGGGCAGAAGACATGTCGGGAATGACGCGGCGCTGGGGCCTGGCCCTGGCGGTGGTGCTGGCGGCGGGTGTGGCGGGGGCTCAGGAATGGGAGACGGTGGCGACGAAGCCCTTCGTGATCAAGGTGCGGCCCCGCCCGGGGACGAAGGCGAAGGACATCTGGGCGGAGGGCGAGCTCAAGGCGAGCGCGTTGCAAATCCAGACGGCGCTGGAGGACCAGGACTCGTACCGGCTCTTCATGCCGTACGTGAAGGAGTCGCGGGTGGTGCGGCCCACGGACGACGGCGGGCGGCTGACGTACACGCGGCTGGACCTGCCGGTGGTGTCCTCGCGCGACTACATCTGCCACGTGGTGACGGAGTCGAAGGTCGCGCCGGACGGGACGGGCGTGTACCAGCAGCGCTGGAAGGCGGAGCCGGACGCGTTCCCCTCCCGGCGGGACGTGGTGCGCCTGCGGCTGAACGAGGGCAGCTGGAAGGTGGAACCGAAGGGCGAGGGCACGTCCTGGGTCGTCTACAAGTTCACCGTGGACCCTGGGGGTTCCGTCCCGGGTTTCCTGGCCAGCGTGGGGCAGAACGACGCGGTGGTGGACACGCTGCGCGCGGTGGAGAAGCGGGCGAAGTCGCTGCCCGTGGAGCCGCCGCCCACGAAGTAGAGGTTGGAGGCGTAGGGGATGGAGGCAGGCGGGCCGGGTGTTCCCTCCGGACGCCATGGCTGACAACTCCAAGATTGAGTGGACGGACGCGACGTGGAACCCGGTGCGCGGCTGCGTGAAGCTGAGCCCCGGGTGCAAGCACTGCTACGCGGAGACGTTCGCGGAGCGGTTCCGGGGCGTGCCCGGGCACCCATATGAGCAGGGCTTCGACCTGAAGCTGATTCCGGGGAAGCTCGCCGAGCCGCTGCGCTGGAAGGCGCCCAAGCGCGTGTTCGTGAACTCGATGAGCGACCTGTTCCTCGACGACGTCCCGGAGGCGTACATCGAGACGGTGGCGCGGGTGATGGCGCTGGCGGACTGGCACACGTTCCAGGTGCTGACGAAGCGCGCGGAGCGGATGCAGCGGTTGTTGTCCACGCGGCTCGCGTTCGCGGCGAGGCTGCCAAACGTCTGGTGGGGCGTGAGCGTGGAGGACCGCAAGTACGGCCTGCCGCGGGTGAAGCACCTGCAAGCGGCGCCCGCGCGGGTGCGCTTCCTGTCCATCGAGCCGCTCCTGGAGGACCTGGGCTCGGTGGACTTCACGGGCATCGACGGGGTGATTGTCGGAGGCGAGAGCGGCGCGAAGTCGAGGCCGTTGGACCCGGACTGGGTGCGCTCGGTGCGCGAGCAGTGTGACGCGGCGGGCGTGGCCTTCTTCTTCAAGCAGTGGGGCGGCAAGCGCAAGGCGGCGGCCGGGCGCGTGCTGGACGGGCGCACGTACGATGCGCTCCCCCGGAGCACAGCGGCGCCGTTCCCGGAGGACACCCGGCGCCTGCGCTTGCTGGAGGAGGCCGAAGCGCTGGCGGCCCCATGGCTGATGCCGCCAGGCTTGGTCAGCGCCGCCGCTTCAGCTTGAAGAAGTCGATGAGCGCCTTGAGCTTGGGCGCCACCTGGACGCGGCTGGGGTAGTAGAGGAAGAAGCCGGGGAGGGTGGCGGAGTACGGTTCGAGCACGCGCACGAGCCGCTTCTCCGCGAGCAGTTGCTGGACGCGGCTCTCCGGGACATAGGCGAGCCCCAGCCCGGCGACGGCGGCATCCAGCACCAGCTCCGCGTCATCGAACGTCACGAGGCCCTCGACGGCGGCCTCGATGCGCTTCCCGCCGTCGCTCAGCCCCCAGCGGAGGAGCCCGCCAGTGGTCCGGCTGCGATAGTTGATGCAGTCGTGGTCGCGCAGGTCGCGAGGGTGCTTCGGCTTGCCACGAGCCGCGAAGTACGCGGGCGAGCCCACCACGTGCATGACGATGTCGCCGCTCACGGGGATGGCGATCATCTCGCGGTCCACGAGCTCCCCGACGCGGAAGCCCGCGTCGAAGCCCTGCTGGACGATGTCGACGAGCGCGTCCTCCAGGTGGATGTCCACGCGGATGTCGGGATGGGCGGCGAGGAACTCCGCCAGGCGCGGGCCGAGCACCTCCTGGTAGCCATACCGGGGCAGGGTCAGGCGCAGCAGCCCCGTGGGCCGGTCGCGAAGCTCGCCCAGGGACTCGAAGGCGTCCTGCACGCCGTGCATCGCGGGTTCGAGCCGCGACAGGAAGCGCGCGCCGGCCTCGGTGAGGCCCACGCTGCGGGTGGTGCGTTGGAGGAGCCGCACGCCGACGCGCTCTTCCAGGGCCCGGAGGCTCTGGCTCACCGCGGAAGGGGTGACCCCGAGCTCCGACGCCGCGGTGGTGAAGCTGCGTCTGCGAGCCACCGCGAGGAAAGCCATCAGGCCGGAGAGGTCGTCGCGCATTCCTTAGCGTAGCTACAAAGTGCATCCAGAGACGACGCGTTTCGGAGCGAAGGGCCGGGGCGTACTTCATGGGCCACGGAGGCAGTCATGAACGCACAGGGCAAGGTCTGGTTCGTCACGGGGTCGTCGTCGGGGTTTGGCCGCAACATCGTGGAGGAGGTCATCGCCAGGGGGGAGCGCGTGGTCGCGACGGCGAGAGACCCGCGCACGCTGGAGGACCTGGTGGCGAGGGCCCCGGACCAGGTGCTCGCGCTCCGGCTGGACGTGACGAAGCCAGAGCAGGTGCAGGAGTCCATCACGGCGGCGCTGAAGCACTTCGGGGCCATCGACGTGCTGGTGAACAACGCGGGCTACACGGTGTTGGGCGCGGTGGAGGAGACGAGCGACGCGGAGCTGCGGGCGGTCTTCGAGCCGCTCTTCTTCGGAGCGGTGGCGATGACGCGAGCGGTGCTGCCGCACATGCGCGAGCGGCGGACGGGCATCCTCGTGCAGGTCTCGAGTCTGACCGGACTGGTCGGGTACCCGGGCGCGGGGGCGTACAGCGCGGCGAAGCACGCGCTGGAAGGCATCTCCGAAGCGCTGGCGAAAGAGGTCGCGCCCTTCGGAGTGAAGGTGCTCCTCGTGGAGCCGGGAATGTTCCGCACGAAGCTGCTGGGCTCCGGGTTCCGGCCGATGCCAGAGCTGCCTGCCTACGCGGAGTCGATGGGTCCCACGAGAGCCTGGGTGGCGCAGTCCGCCGGCACGCAGTCCGGGGACCCGGTGAAGGCCGCGAAGGCCATCGTGGACGCGGTGGCCGCCGGAGCCCCGACGCTGCGCTTGTTCCTGGGGTCGGACGCCCCGGCGGCCATCCGCGAGAAGCTCGCGCAGGTGCAGGACGACGTGAACCGTACGGAGCAACTCGCACTGTCGATGGGCTTCTGAGCCGGGAGCCCCAGGAAACGGGCAATGAACCGCCAGACGCGCGGAGCCCACCGGCCCACGTGAAGCAGTCCGCCCTCCCTTGGATGTTCCACGGCATGGGTCCGTTCACTGGCACTGGTGACTGGGGCATCGGACAAGCCTTCCAAGACCGTGCCCATCATGTCCTCGGCGCACGTCCCACCGGATTCGGATGGGACGCGCACCGCGAGTGCTGGAATCACCGACATCCCGTTGTCAGACTCCACGGGGGAGGCTTTCTCGTCGGGGCGAGTTGAGACCCCAGGCACCTCGGTGTCCCCGGTGACTGGCTCGCAGTGACTGTCCGGAGAGGGAGAGGCAGGCTCCTTGGGGGGAGGAGCGAAGGCGTTCAGGACGCGCTCGTCGCGCGCCTTGAGCAATGCCGGTAGCTCGTGCTGGAGGGGCTGTGGGTCGCGCTCGGACAGGATTCTCATGGCGCAGAGAGCCCACTCGCGTAGCGCCTCGCCACCCATGAAGGGCTGCAGCCGGGTTGCTCCTCCCAGGAAGGCCCGATGCAGGGACTGCACGAGGAGCACATGCCCGGGACGATCCGCCACCCGGGCCGCCAGCCGCAGCAACTCGAATTCCACCTGTGCGCAGTAGGTCCCATCCTCCCAGTGCGCCGCGTCCTGGAGCTGGAAGCACGTGTACCTCAGCCGGTCCAGGTCGAGGTCCGAGGCTCTCGCGCAGCAGTCAGCCAGAAGCTCCACCAGGACCTGCCGCTTGAGGCTGAAGTAGCCCTCCAAGAGCCGCTGTGCGTTCGGGGCGCGCACGTCATGCAGCCCCAGCCCCAGGTTCTCCAGCGTCAGCGACTCATCCATGGCCACCGCGCGCGTCCTGCGGCCAGGGTGCTGCACCACCAAGCCCCGCGCCGCCAGTCGACGCACCGCTTCGCGGAGGGTGCCTCTGCACACGTTGAATCGACGCGCCAGCTTCGCTTCCGGACCGAGCTGCCCACTCGGATGCACCCGTCCCAGCGCGATATCGCGCTCGAGCTGCTCCTCCACGTACGCCACGAGTCCGCCTCGTCCCATCCCCATCCCCTCCTCGAATCAGCATGGCCATCCAACCACAGGGGTCTGACATGGACGTGCGGGCCCACCCTCCGGTGGCCCGGGCGGCTAAAACCTGTCCGACAGTCGGACAGGTTTCTGGAAAGCGCCTCCGGCGGGCGGCTTCTGTCCGTGCGGCGTGGATGGATCAGATGGAAGGAAACCGCACTCCCGGCAGGACGAGCAGCTTCGCGCCCTCCGCGTCCTGGAGTTCCAACGTGTAGACGCCGCGAGCCTCCTGGGACTGCGCTTCGGCTTCCACAATGATCTGGGCGCTCTCGGCTTCGGACCCGGAAGCCACTTCGAGCACTTCCACGACCCTCAGGGTTTGATGATTCGGGCCGCGGAGGCTCGCCTTGGCGGCCTTGCTCGGAAGGGGCGTCCGCACGGAGAACTCCAGTTGCACCGCGACCCGGCGTGCGGAGCGGAAGCTTCTGACTTGGAACATTGCGCCCGAGGCTCCTGTTTCGGGAGCCTTTAGCTGCAACGTTTGAACTCCTCCTTGACCCAGAACCGCAGTGGACAGGATCGCCGCCAGCCCCACGTCGGGACAGGACTGCTCGGAAAGCAGAGTGGCTGTGTCATCGGACACCCCTCCATCCGCGGCTGCGAGGAACGGAAGCAGGAACAGGAGCATAGGTCCTCCTATTCGTCGTATCGCCACACGCCCCGGATGGACATCATGTTGGGAACAACGGCGGTGTTCTCATTTCCCCCCTCGCTGCGAGGAACACCCCGCGTGCGGTCATCCAGGAACCAGAGTTCAATACAGACAGGAAATGTTTCACCGGTCTTGTTCTGACGCAGTTGCGTGAAACGGCCATAGACTCGTTTGGAACCGACGTAGAGCGTGCCCGTGAGCATGGAGCCGTGCCTTACGCGTCCCTCACTGCCGAGGGTGTACACAGCGGCACGTCCTTCTCGGACTGTAACGAAATCGGAGCGCGTATTTGGGTCAAATTTGGCGGCCCACTGGATTCCGTCAACCCTGAGCGCCTTCATGGCTGCCTTTGCATCCTCCGGACAGTCCTCCGCGGGAGGCGTGGGCCGGTCCACCAGGGGAGCGCTGGCGCAGGCCATGCCCGCCATGCAGGACGCAAGCGTCGCGGCCTTGAGCGCACGAGCGGGTTTCGGAGACGGCGGGGCAGGGGGCTTGGTCGTCACGGGAGTGTGTTCCTCTTTCTGTGCCACCACGGGGGCGGCGACGGGAACACTGTGCGGGCGGTCCGGCGGGCTCGCCAGTTTATGACCAACAGGGGCGGAAAGACTATCCGAGACCTGGAGGGTTGTATGGCGAGTCCAGCCCCGCAGCAGGACCTCCCAGGTCCGGGGGCCCGCCAGCAGCAATCCCAGGCAGGCCACCACTCCCACCCAACCCCAGGCCGGCAACCGTCGCGGGGCCACCGGCTCGGGAACGGGCCGGGGCCTGGGCGCGGGTGTCAGGTAGGGCTGCGCGGGCCATGTCGGACGGCGGATCTGATTGGGCGTGCCCGGAATCTCGTCGAAGAGGTGCGCCTCGAACGCCGCCGCTCCACCCGAAAGCAGCCCCCGCATCAGCTCCGAGTGCGCCGCCTCCCCCGTGCGCGGGCGCTGCTCCGGCTCCTTCTCCAGCAGCCGCAGGATGGCCCTCGACAGGAGCTCCGGCACCTGGGGATTGATGTCCCGGGGCGACGGCGGCAGCCGCTCCGTGATGGCCACCGCCAGCAGCTCCGGCTCCTGACCCGGTGGGAACGGGTAGTGCCCTGTCACGGCCCGGTAAAGGCACACACCCAGGGCATACAGGTCATCCGACTCCCGGTATGGGTAGCGCAGCTCCGGCTGCCTCCAGTGGCGCTGCTGGAAGCGGATGGCCTCCGGACTGCGCAGGTGCAGCGTCCCCGGGGGCAGGGTGGTGGTCGTCAACGTCGCGGCCCCCGTCTGGTCCCCGGCCCCGAAGTCGATGAGCACCGGCACCTGCTCCCTCGCGCGGACCAGGATGTGCTCCGGCTTCAGGTCGCGGTGCAGCACGCCTCGCGCGTGCAACACCCCCAGCGTCATCGCCACCGAGCCGCCCACCATCGCCACCTGACGGAACGTGGGGTTGAACGTCTCCGTCCAGAGGTGGAGCGCCAGCCCCTCCACGCAGTCCATGACGAAGTACGGCAACCCCTCCACCGGATCCGGCCATCGCCCCGTGGCATGCACCCGCACCACGTTCGGATGCCACGCCCGGTCCAGCAACAGCGCCATCTCCCGCAGCGCCCGGGCCGGGTCCGGATGCAGCGACAGCTTGAGCGCGAAGCTCCGCCCCGGCGCGTCCAGGGGCTCCACCCGATAGACCGCGCCGTACCCGCCCACCCCCAGCGTCCCCTGCACGCGCCAGCGCCCCACCTCCGCGCCGGGCTGGAGCGCCCCCGGGAACACCTGTGACCCTTCCTGACCCATGGACCCGGAGAGTCGCATGACTTTCACTCAACCTGGAAGGTCAGCCGGGGCAGAGGGCCGGAGGCAACCTGGGGCCGTGTGCTCCCAAGTCAGGAAGTCTCGCCTCGTGGGGCCAGGCGGAATGCCCCCAGCGGAACACGTCTGCGGTGACTGAAATGTGACATGAGCGAAGCGCGTATCGGGCCAGTGGCGTCAGACGGATTTGATGTATTAAGCCGCGTCTCATCGCAGCACTCCCCCCTCATTCAGGAGTTCCTGATGCGTCGTCTTGGCTCAGCCCTTCTCGCCGTGAGCATGCTCGTTGGTTGCGGTCCTGGTACCCAGGCGGAGACTCCCCCCGAGTCCGCGCCGGCCGCCGAGCAGCAGCAGCAGGCCCCCATCCTCACGACGACGAACGTCGACGTGGCCATCGAGTGCTCGGGCATCCTCGAGTTCGCGAACACGGCGTCGTACTCGCTCCTCGACCGCTACCTGCCCAGCAACGTGGTCACCAACATCGTGAACCGCCGCGCCACCGCGCCGTTCACGTCGCTGGCGGACCTGTCCTCCGTGCCGCTCGTCGGCCCGGCCCGGCTCAAGCAGTTGGAGGGCGGCGCCCGGACGATGGACTTCATCGACGCGGACTGTGTCGGCATCATGGATGGCATCGCCATCTCCCGTGACGACCAGACCGCCATCGTCGCGCTGGTGAACAGCATCGACGACTCGGAGCTGCATGACGTCCTTCCGGACGCGTGGAACGGCGCCGTCAACCTGCTCAACACGCGCCCCTTCACCACCGCGCAGCAGATCTCCGACACGGCGGGCATCGGTGACGTGAGCTTCCGCAACATCCGCAACTCCGCCACCCTGAGCCGCCCGCTGGAGGCGCTCTTCTCCGCCATCAACGCCATCCCCTCCAACGGCTCCTATGGCGCCACCACGCTGCGCCACTTCGACTGGTGGAACATCGCGTCCGCCGGCCACTACTACCGTGACGACAAGACCTGCTTCGGCCTGGAGCCGAGCAGCGTCCCCTCCGGCGCCGCCATCCGCCCGAACCTGGCCGACGCCGCCGAGGTGCGCGCCGCGGTCGCGAACGCCTTCAACTACGTCGGCGGCAATACCAAGGTCTCCGCTGCGGTCCGCGACGCGGGCTTCGCGAACCTGGACGCGCTGACCCAGGGCCGCTCCTTCAAGGGCTGCATCATCACCTACGAGAACGACCCCTGGAGCCGCAACACCGTCCACATCTACGTGGACACCGTGAACGGCTTCAGCGTGATGACCGAGACCTGGTGGGCGGAGTAGTCCTCCCCACCTGACGTCCCTGCCGTCCCGAAGCCCCGGGTTCCCTCATGGAGCCCGGGGCTTCGTCGTGTCCGGAAGCAGGCAGGCCCCTGGCGGGCAGGCGGGCCCGGGAAGGAAACCGTGCATCCCCGCGTGTCTATGGGTATAGACACGCCCCATGTGCCCCCTGGTGAACACGAAGGACCTGATTGACGCCCAGGAGGTGGCGGGCCTGCTGCGCCTGGCCCACCCCAACAGCGTCAGCACGTACCTGCGCCGGTACCCGGACATGCCGCGTCCGGTGCTCGACCTGGGCGCCGGGCGCCCGCGCCTCTGGCTCAAACCCCAGATGCTCCGCTGGGCCCGCGCCCGCCAGGCCGCCGCCAACACCGACACAAGCTCCCGAGGCTCCCGATGACCACCGCCACCCCCCGAACCGCCCCCGCCGTCCTCCCCGGGCCCAATGACGCCTGCTGGTGCGGCAGTGGCTCCAAGTACAAGAAGTGCCACCGCGGCGCGGACACCGTGGAGGCCCGCCGCAAGGGCGCCGACACCAACCGCAAGGGCATCCGCCCGGGCATCGTCAGCCCCCGCCGCGTGGTGCCGCTCACCATCGCCCGGCCGGACTACGCGGACTCCATGGCGGGCCGTCCCTCGCGCTCGCGCAACGAGCCGGACGTGAAGTCGCCGGACGTCATCGCCCGCATGCGCCGCGCCTGCCAGGCCGCCGCGCAGGTGCTGGTGGAGACCGCGCGGCACGTGCGTGTGGGCATCACCACGGACGAACTGGACGCCATCGCGCACGAGGCCTACCTCAAGCGCGGCGGCTACCCCAGCACGCTGAACTACCACAAGTTCCCCAAGTCGCTCTGCACCTCCGTCAACGAGGTCATCTGCCACGGCATCCCCGACAGCCGCGCGCTGGAGGACGGCGACATCGTCAACCTGGACATCACCATCTACCTGGATGGCGTCCACGGCGACTGCTCGGCCACGTACCTGGTGGGCAACGTGGAGCCCCAGCACCAGCGCCTGGTGCAGATCGCGAAGGAGTGCCTGGACATCGGCATCGCCGCGGTGAAGCCGGGGCGGCCCATCAGCGACATTGGCCGCGCGGTGGAGGCCCACGCCGTGAAGAACGGCACCAGCGTGGTGCGCGCCTACTGCGGCCACGGCATCGGTGAGACGTTCCACACCGCGCTCCAGATTCCGCACTACTACGAGCCGGAAGCGGACACCGTCATGCAGCCCGGGATGATCTTCACCGTGGAGCCGATGATCAACCAGGGCCACTGGGACCACCGCACGTGGAACGACGACTGGACCGTCGTCACCGCGGACGGCCTGCGCAGCGCCCAGTTCGAGCACACCCTGCTCGTCACCGACACGGGCGCGGAGATCCTCACCGTCCCCTGAGTGACGCCTTCCCCCTGAAACACCCCGGGCCCCGGACGCGCTTCGCATCCGGGGCCCGCTTCATTTCACGCCGCTGACCTTACGCGCGGCGGCGGCGCAGCTTCAGCGCCAGGCCGCAGAGCATCAGCAGGCTGGTGGCGCCCAGCGGGCCGGGCACCGTGCTCTGGCAGTTGCAGCCGTCGGACTCGTCCGGGTCCTGCGGGTCGCCCGGGTCGTTCGGATCCGGATCCGGGTCCACCACCGCGTCGTCGGTGACGAACACGGCGGTGCTGCGCGCCGGCACCGTGAAGCCGCCCGTGGCCGCGTCGTACGCGGACGTGCGCACCACCGGGTCCGTGGACGCCGCCAGCACCGGGTGCAGCTTGAGCTTCAGGGACTTGTACCCGTCCGCCTTGAACGTCTGCGCGTCGTCCGTGCCGTTGAACAGCACGATGGCGCGCTTGCCCTCCGCGTTGGTGCCGTGGTCCTGCATGGCCATCACGATGAGGCCCGGAATCTGGCCCGGGCCGGTGTTCTCGAAGCGCACCAGCTGCTTCACCTCGTCACCGGTGCGCAGGCGGAACAGCCGCGAGCTCTTGCGGAGGGTCAGCATCTCCTCGAAGTGGTCTCGCGCCCGGAGGATGTCCGCGTTCGTCGGCTTCAGCGCCGCGTCCGCCAGCAGCGGCCCGAAGAGCCCCCAGTTGCCCTGGTTGTCTGCGGCCGGGGGCAGGCCCACGCCCCAGTTGTTGGACTGGTAGGTCCAGTCCACCTTGTTGAACCAGTCACCGGAGTTGTAGCTGTTGCGGTCCAGCGACTTGGAGCGCAGGAGCTCGTCGCCCGCGTGGAAGAACGGGATGCCCTGGCCCAGCGCCACCAGCGAGATGCCCAGGTTGTGCATGCGCACGCGCTCCGCCATGGGCAGGTCGCGGCGGGCCTTCAACTGCACCGCGTCGAACAGCGTCTCGTTGTCGTGCGCGGAGACGTAGGTGATGACCTCCTGCGGATCCAGCGTGTAGCCGGCCTTGGCCCCGTTGTAGTCCACGCCTTCACCCGTGACGGTCGCGCCGGTGCGGTCCACCAGCGAGTAGTCCTTCAGGTTGCCGGTGAGGCCCACGCGGATCCAATCGCTGTAGCGCAGCAGCTTGTCCTTCTGCTCCGCGTCCGTGCCCTGGTTCGTGCCGTTGGGGTCGGACAGCAGGCCGGTGATGAAGCCCTGCTCCTGCAGTCCGCTGAAGGGGCCACCGCCGCGAGCACCGTCGCGCAGGCGGTCGTTGAACGAGCCGATGCCCGTACCCGCCATGTTGGCCTGCGTGGCGTTGGTGCCGCGCGCGTTGCCGGCCACCTCGCCGAAGTCCCAGCCCTCGCCGTAGACGTAGATGGCCTTGCCGTCCACGCCGTCCTTCTCCACGGTGAGCCCGTCCAGCACGGCGCGCAGCTTCACCATGTTGGACTTCATGTGGTGGCCCATCAGGTCGAAGCGGAAGCCGTCCACCTTGTACGCCTTGGCCCACGTCACCACGGAGTCGATGAGCAGCTTCTCCATCATCGCGTTCTCCGACGCGGTGTTCTGGCAGCAGGTGCTCATCTCCACGTTCCCCTCGTCGCTGAGGCGGTGGTAGTAGCCGGGGACGATGCGGTCCAGCACGCTCTTGGCGTCCTGTCCGGCGGAGTTGGTGTGGTTGTAGACCACGTCCATCACCACGCGCAGGCCGTGCTGGTTGAGCGACTGCACCATCTCCCGGAACTCCACCGTGCGCGTCGTGCCCTGCGCGTTGGTGGAGTAGCTGCCCTCCGGCACCGTGTAGTGGAACGGGTCATAGCCCCAGTTGAAGCCGTCCAGGTCCGCCACGGCCTTCACCGCCGCCTGCTGCTGGTCGGAGTCCGGCGGCAGCGACACCAGGTCGCCCTGCGGGTGCTGCTGCGCCGCGCGGTCCTCGTTGATGGTCGCGATGTCGAACACCGGCAGCAGGTGCACGTGCGTCAGGCCCGCCTTCGCCAGCCGGGTCAGGTGCTTCATGCCGTCCGAGTCCCGCGTGAACGCCTTGAACGTGCCGCGCTCGTTCTCAGGCACCGTCAGGTCGTTGATGCTGAAGTCGCGCGCGTGCAGTTCGTAGAGGACGATGTCCTCCGGGGCCTCCAGCGCGGGCTTCGCCAGCGTGCTCCAGCCCTGCGGCGCGAGCGCCGGGTCCGCCAGGTCGACAATCTGGCTCAGCTCGCTGTTGGTGGAGAGGGCCACCGAGTACGGGTCGGTGACGCGGTTGGTGACGACCTTGCCCTCCTTGCGGGCGTAGACCTCCACCTCGTAGAGGAAGAAGCGGTTCTTCCAGGACGCGTCGCCCGTCACGCTCCAGACGCCCTTGTCACCGGCCGTCATGGGCACGCGGGTGGGGGTGGACGTGGGGGTGCCGTCCGCGAACAGCAGCAGGTTCACGTTCTTCGCCGTGGGGGCCCACAGGCGCAGCGTGGGGATGCCGTTCTCGAACGTGGCGCCCAGCGCGCCGTCATACGTGTCCAGGTCATCCAGCACGCCCGCGAACTGCGCGCTGGTGGCGTCCAGCATCACGCCCTCCGCGTTGGTCGCGGACACGGCCACCTGGCCCTTGAGCCACGTGGCCGCGTTGGCCACGTCCGCTTCGGCCAGCTTCAGCACCGTGCGGCCCACCAGGTTCGGGAAGCGCGCGGCCTGCGCGGCGGTGAGGCCCGCGGCGTCCACCGTCAGCGTCGCCGTGGTGCCGCCCTGCACGCCGGTGCTGTTCAGCGTCATGCCGCCGGTGGGCGCCGTGTGCAGCTTGAACACCGTGCCAGCAGGGGCCGCGACCTCCGGGCTCCACACCACGGTGTCGCGCGAAATCCAGTGCGCCCGGGCCAGCAGCAGGTTGCCCGCCGGAGCGCCCGCGGCGCGGATGGTCACCTTCTTGGACGCGCCGGAGTCGAAGGTGAAGATCAGCTCCTGACCGTCCTCCTCCACCGCGAACGACGCGTTGCCGCCGGGGTAGGCGGTGGTCCACTGCTCGTCGAGCGCGACCTTGCACTCGTAGTTGCCCGCGGGCAGCGCCTTCGTGGTGAAGGTGTAGATGCCGTCACCGTCCAGGTCATGCATCATCGAGCGCAGGCAGTCCGGCTGCCAGTCACCCGGACAGCCCAGCTCGCTCTGGAAGCTGCCCGCCACCGTGGCGATGGTGCCGGAGCGGTTGCTCGTCACGAAGTGCGTGGTCGCGTCGAAGTAGAACTTCACCGCGCCCGCCGTCGCCTGGGTCAGCACCACGTCCGCGCCGCCCGGGCCGCCGTACGTCTGCGTCAGCGACCCGTCCAGCGCGACCTTGAAGTGCCAGGTGCCCGCCGGCACGCTGAACGTGCCCGTCCACTTGTCGTCGTCCGCGTCGTACGCCAGCGCCGTCTGCGCGCAGGTGGGGTCGTTGTTGGTGGCACAGCCGGCGCCCGTCTGCAGATCGCCAATGACAGTCACGGACGTGGGCGCCGCCAGCGACGACAGGGGAAGCAGCGCACTCAGGAGCCCGCCGAACGCGAGCGCTCGCGTCATGCGGGGAACCGCGAATGGAACTTTCAGGGGAAACCTCCAGGGGGGGTGAAATCCCGGGCACGGTACCAGCCGCACCTGTCACGGGAGACCCCTGGTTGTTTTCAGGAATTGCGTGACCCACTGGATGATCAGCGTTGGGACCGGCGCATCCCCCCCGTGACGTCGGATGGAGGAGGGGGTCCAATCGAGACGCGGTGCGGCAGAAAACACGCGCTCCGTTGAGTCCGCTCGCGCCATGCGTCACACGGATGTGCAGAGGAAGACATCCGGGACATGGCGCGTTGCGCCATCAGCCGATTGTTCCGACGACCCTTCACCCCTTTCAAGACTGTTGGATACAGTGCCGCGCCCAGATGTCCTCCCGCCTCCCCTGCCCACAACCGAACGCTGTCTCCCACCGCGGTCGGTGGCGCCCGATGCTCCAGGGACTTGCCGCTCTGTGTCTGGCGGGGTGCGCCACGGCGCCCACCCCGACGCAGCCCGCGCCGGAGTCCGCCGCGACACAGCCCGCCACGCCGGCGGCGCCCGCTCCCGCCACGGAACCCGTGAAGGAGGCCGCGCCCGCGCAGCCTGCTCAGGCTCCGGCGCCGAAGGAGCCCGCGCGCCCCTGGGCGGATGAGGTCCTGTACTTCGTCGTGGTGGATCGCTTCGCGGACGGCGACCCCTCGAACAACGAGAAGGGTGACGTGACGGCGCCGGGCACTTTCCACGGCGGCGATCTGAAGGGGCTCACCGGGAAGCTGGATGAGCTGTCATCGCTGGGCGTGACGGCGCTGTGGGTGACGCCGCTCTTGAAGCAGATCCCAGGCTTCGTCACCGGCTCTGGCTTTCCGGACTGGGGCTACCACGGCTACTGGGCGGACGACTTCCACGCGTTGGATCCGCGCTTCGGCACGGAAGAGGACTTCAAGGCACTGGTGGACGCGGCGCACGCGCGCGGCATCCGCGTGCTGCTGGACGTCGTCTACAACCACCCGGGCTACAACTCGCGCTACCTGAAGGACCACCCGGACTGGCTGCGCTCGGAGGACAAGGGCACCTGCGGTTCGGATGACCTGACGACGTGCGTGGCGGGCCTGCCGGACTTCAAGACCGAGCGCCCGGAGGTGGCGAAGTACCTGCTGGACGCGCAGATCGACTGGGCGAAGCGCTCTGGCGTGGACGGCTTCCGGCTGGACACCGTGAAGCACGTGTCCCACGACTTCTGGAAGGAGCACCGCCGCCGCACGCGCGCGGAGATCTCCCCGGACTTCTTCCTGCTGGGCGAGGTGTGGGGCGGCGACGTGGAGGTGCTGGCGCCGTACTTCACCCCGGACGAGATGGACGCCGGGTTCGACTTCGCCTTCCAGGGCAACGCGCTGGCCTTCATCCAGGGCCGGGGCCGCGCGGTGGCGTTCGACCGCTACCTCCAGTCGCGCGCGAAGGTGACGCCGGACCACCACCTGTCGCACTTCCTGTCGTCGCACGACGTGGACGGGGCGCTGCACCAGTTGCAGGGCAACGTGCCCCTCTTCCGCCTGGCCGCCACGCTGCAACTCACCACGAGCGGCATCCCCGTCATCTACTACGGCGAGGAGGTGGGCCGCGCGGGCGGTGACTGGCCTCAGAACCGCAGCGACATGCCGTGGGGCAAGCAGGCGGTGAAGCCTGGCGCGGGAAAGAAACGCGACGAGGCATTGCGCGAGTATTACAAGCGCCTCATCGCCATCCGCCGCGCGCACCCGGCCCTGTCGCGGGGCACGCACGCGCCGCTCTCCACCGAAGGTGATGTGTATGTCTTCCAGCGGCGCGATGAAGCGTCTGGCGACATGGTGGTGGTGGCGGTGAACCGTGGCAAGACGAAGGGCGCGGTGTCGGTGCCGTGGCCGGAAGGTTGGACGGGCGTCGGCGAGGTGGAGGATCTGCTGAACGGAGGGCGGACGAAGGCTGGTGCCACGCTGGACCTGGCGCTTGCGCCGCTGTCCGCGCGCATCCTCGGACGCGTGCCGTGAGGCACCCGGCGGTGCATGCGCAGAACCTGACCCGGACGTGCTGTTGTCACCGGCGCGAGCGGGGCTCTTGCTGGAGAACCTAGATGGCCGGCGTGTCGTTCAAGGACGTGGCGAAGCGGTACGGAGACGTGTCGGTCATCGAGGGGCTCAACCTCGATATCCGCGACCATGAGTTCATGGTCCTCGTGGGGCCGTCCGGTTGCGGCAAGTCCACGGCGCTCCGGATGATCGCCGGCCTGGAGGAGATTTCGGGAGGCACCATCTCCATCGGTGAGCGCGCGGTGAACGCGCTGCCCCCGAAGGACCGGGACGTCTCCATGGTGTTCCAGAACTACGCGCTCTATCCGCACATGTCCGTGCGGCAGAACCTGGAGTTCGGCCTCAAGATCCGCAAGACGCCCAAGCCGGAGATGGACAAGCTGGTGGACGAGGCGGCGGAAATCCTCGGCATCACGCACCTGCTGGACCGCAAGCCCAAGGCGCTGTCCGGCGGCCAGCGTCAGCGCGTGGCCCTGGGCCGCGCCATCGTGCGCAAGCCGGCGGTGTTCCTCTTCGACGAGCCGCTCTCCAACCTGGACGCGAAGCTGCGCGTGCAGATGCGCTCGGAGATCAAGAAGCTCCAGCACCGGCTCCAGGTCACGTCCGTCTACGTCACGCACGATCAGATCGAAGCGATGACCATGGGCCACCGCATCGCGGTGATGAAGGACGGCAAGCTCCAGCAACTGGGCACCCCGCTGGAGGTCTACGAGAAGCCGGTCAACGTGTTCGTGGCGCAGTTCATCGGCACGCCGCCCATCAACATGCTCACCGCCACGCTGGACGCGGACGGCGCGTCGCTCACCGGTGAGGGCTTCAAGCTGCCGGTGCCGCAGAAGCTGCGCGCGATGACGGCGGGCAAGGGTGGCCGCAAGGTGAAGGTGGGCCTGCGCCCGGACAACGTCCTGCCCGCGGGCAGCGCCGCGCGCGGTGAGTCCGCGCCCGCGGAGGCGCGCGTGGAACTGGTGGAGCCGCTGGGCAACGAGCTCATCGTGCACGCCCGCCTGGGAGACAACCCGCTGGTCTTCCGCCTGCCGCCCCAGTCCACCCCGGAGCCTGGCGCCGCGCTCCCCGTGACGGTGGAGCTGGAGTCCCTGCATCTCTTCGACGCTGAATCCGAGCTTCGGCTTTCCGTTTGAGTATCCGGAGGATTTTCCCCATGACGAACCTGCGAACGTTGCTCGCGGCCCTCTGTCTGTGCGCAGTCGGCCTGTTGCCCGTCCCGTCCTTCGCCGCCACGGAGCTGGTGCTCTGGCACGCCTACCGCGCGGAGGAGAAGGCCGCGCTGGAGAAGGTGGTCGCCGAGTACAACAAGGCCAACGAAGGCAAGGTCAAGGTCACCACGCTGGCGGTGCCCTACGACGCCTACGCGGACAAGATCTCCGCCACCGTGCCGCGCGGCAAGGGCCCGGACCTCTTCATCTTCGCGCAGGACCGCCTGGGCGGCTGGATTGAAGCGGGCAACACGGTGGAGCCCATCGACTTCTTCCTGGATGACGCGACGAAGAAGCGCTTCATCCCCACGACGATGGAGGCGATGACCTACCGCGGGACGGCGTACGGCCTGCCGCTGAACTACAAGGTCATCACGCTCATCTACAACAAGAAGCTGGTCCCCACGCCGCCCAAGACGTCCGGCGAGATGGTGACGATGGCCAAGAAGCTCACGGACGCGAAGGCGGGCCGCTTCGGCCTCGCGTACGCGTACAACGACTTCTACTACCACGCGGCGGTGATGAACGGCTTCGGCGGCGGCGTGTTCGACGCGAAGAACACCCCCACGATGAACTCGCCCGCCAACGTGAAGTCGGTGGAGCAGGTCCTCAAGTGGAAGAACAAGGACGGCATCCTCCCCGCGGAGCCCTCCAGCGCGCTCATCACGTCCCTCTTCAACGAGGGCAAGGCCGCGATGGTGTTCTCCGGCCCGTGGTTCCTGGGCGAGGTCGCGAAGGGCGTGGACTACGGCCTGGCCCGGCTGCCCACGCTGGATGAGAACAAGGGCACGCCGATGAAGCCCTGGATGACGGTGGAGGGCGTGTACGTGGCCGCCCCGTCGAAGAACAAGGAAGCGGCGTACGACTTCGCGAAGTTCCTCACCGACGCGGGCCCCGGCAAGACGCTGGCCCTGGAGGGCCGCCAGAGCCCCGCGAACCAGGCGGTGTACCAGGACGCGAAGGTGGCCGCGGATCCGCTGCTCAAGGCGATGAAGGACCAGGTGGACGTGGCGGTGCCCATGCCCAACCTGCCGGAGATGTCCATGGTCTGGACCCCGGCCACCAGCGCGATGAACACCGTGTTCAAGAACACCGCCACCCCCAAGGCGGCCCTGGACGCGGCCCAGAAGAGCGTGGCGAAGGACGTCGCCGGCCTGCGCAAGAAGTAAGTGAGGAGCTGAAGTGAGCCAGAACGCCCCCCAGCAGCCCCCTTCCGCGGCCGGCGCCCCCACGCCGGTCCGCGACTCCCCGAACGACTCCGTGAAGGACCCTTCGACTCCGGGACCTTCCGGCCGTGCGGGCGGCTACCGGGGGCGCGTGCTGGTGGGGCTCGCCCTGGCCCTGGGCGTGTCCCTGCTCCTGGCGCACGGCCTGCTCGCGCGCGCCAACCAGGAGCGCGCGGCGGAGCGCGAGCAGCGCACGGCCACCGTGTCCCTGCTGGGGCTGGCGGACCTGGTGCAGCGCGCGGGCGGCACCGGCGACGGCGTGAAGGCCGTGGTGGCGGGCTGGCCGGGCGTGCCGGGGAGCTCCGTGCGCGTCATCGCCTTCAGTGGCATCCGGCTGGAGGCGTCCACCTTCCCGGATGACACCGGGGACAAGGCGGCGCCGCGCCGGCTGTCTCGCGACGAGAAGCCGCTGTACGACCGCGGCCAGCGCCTGCGCGCCGCGGTGGAGACGAACCGCGAGGAGGGCAGCGCGCGCAAGGCGGAGGTGGAGTCGGAGCTGCTCGACAATGGCGCAAGCCGCCTGTTGTCCGCGCCCGTGGAGGTGGATGGGCAGGTGGTGGGTTCCGTGGAGTCCCTCACGCCGGTGGTGGTGAAGGGCGAGACGCCGTCCTGGACGCCGGTGCTGCTGGCGTTCCTGCTGCCGCTGGCGGCGTGCGCGGCGGCGGTGTTCGCGCTGTCGCGCCAGGGCGTGCGCGTGGCGGTGGCGGCGGCGCTGTTCCTGGCGGGCCTGGGTGGCTACACCGTCTATTCGCTGCGCGCGCTGGACGCGGAGCTGCGGCAGACGGAGGACGCGGTCAGCGCGGAGCTGCGCACGCGCGGCGAGAAGGCGCAGGCGCTGATCGCCGCGAACAACCTCGACGCGGAGCCCGCGCTGAAGCCCGGCGCGTGGGACGCGGACGCCATGCGCCGCCCGCTGGGCAAGCTGACGGAGTCCGGCTCGCCGGACGAGGCGAAGCTCGCGGCGGCGGGCGCGCAGGTGCGCGGCAACGCGACGAAGGCGCTGGGGGCGCTGGGCGTGGTGGGGCTGGCGGTGCTGCTGTTCATCGGCCTGGGCGCGCTGCACCGGGCGGTGGCCACGGCGGTCGAGTTCCGGCAGGCCTACGCATACATCCTGCCCGCCATGGTGGGCATGGTGGTGCTGGTGTTCTTCCCCTTCGGCTACGGCATCACGCTGTCGTTCACGGACGCCAACCTCTACAACAGCAGCCAGCCGCTGTCCGAGTTGTGGGTGGGCTTCCGCAACTACGTGGACATCCTGGGCGACTTCAGCTTCGCGAAGACGGCGGCGGACGGCTCGCTCGTCTTCAACTACCTGAACTTCTATTACACGCTGCTCTTCACCATCGTGTGGACGGTCACGAACGTGACCATCGGCGTGACGGTGGGCCTGCTGCTCGCGCTGGCGCTCAACGTGCCCAATCTGAGGATGCGGCCGGTGTACCGCGTGCTGCTGATCCTCCCGTGGGCCATGCCCAACTACATCACCGCGCTCATCTGGAAGGGCATGTTCCACCAGCAGTTCGGCGTGGTGAACCACGTCATCCGGATGTTCGGTGGGGACGGCCTGGCGTGGTTCGATTCACCGCTCACGTCGTTCTTCACGGCGCTGGCCACCAACGGCTGGCTGTCCTTCCCGTTCATGATGGTGGTGTCGCTGGGCGCGCTCCAGTCCATCCCGGGTGAGCTCTACGAAGCGGCGCGCGTGGACGGCGCCAACCGGTGGCAGCAGTTCACCGCCATCACGCTGCCCGCGCTGAAGCCCGCGCTGGTGCCGGCGGTCATCCTGTCGGTGGTGTGGACCTTCAACATGTTCAACATCATCTTCCTGGTGACGGGCGGCGACCCGGGCGGCTCCACCGAAATCCTGGTCACCCAGGCGTACAAGTTCGCCTTCGAGCGCTACCGCCACGGCTACGCGGCGGCGTACTCCACCGTCATCTTCGGAATCCTGCTCCTCTACAGCATGGTGCAGAACCGCGTGAGCCGCGCCACGGAGGCCGCGTAAATCCCATGGCGCTCTTCTCTGAACGTCGCGAGGGCATCTCCCACCTGCCGCTGCACGTGGTGCTGGTCACCTTCACCCTCTTCACCATCTACCCCATCCTCTGGGTGGTGAGCCTGGCCTTCTCCGGCAAGCAGAGCCTGGCCATCGCCACGCTGCCGGAGAACCCCACCTTCTGGGACCGGCTGCGCGCGGTGACGCCGTGGCCGGAGACCTTCAGCGTCTCCAACTTCGCGTCGGTGATGGCGGATCAGCCGTTCGCCAAGTGGATGCTCAACAGCGCCATCGTGGCCATTGGCACCACGGTGCTGGGCGTCTTCATGGCGTGCACGGCGGCGTATGCGTTCAGCCGCTTCAAGTTCCCCGGCCAGCGCGCGGGCATGATGGCGTTCCTGGTGTCCCAGATGTTCCCGGGCACGCTGATGCTCATCCCCCTCTACATCATCCTGGTGCAGTGGCTGGGCCTGGGCAGCAGCCGGCTGGGCCTCATCATCGTGTACGCCACCACGTCCATCCCGTTCAGCGTGTGGATGTTGAAGGGCTACTTCGACACCATCCCCAAGGACCTGGAGGAGGCGGCGCTGATGGACGGCGCGTCTCCGGGGCGCATCTTCTGGAGCATCATCCTGCCCTTGGCGAAGCCCGCGGTGGCGGTGACGGCGCTGTTCAGCTTCATGACGGCGTGGAACGAGTTCATCCTCGCGGCGACGTTCATGGACCAGGAAGCCATGTACACGGCGCCGGTGGGCCTGCGCTTCTTCGTGGGCGGCTTCAGCCAGCAGTGGGGCTACTTCGCGGCCGGCTCCATCATCGTGTCCGTGCCCGTCGTCTTCCTCTTCCTCTTCCTGCAGAAGTATCTCGTCTCCGGGCTCACCGCCGGTGGCGTGAAGGGTTAGTCCCGCAGTCCTTTCGTCTGTCGTTGCAAGGAGCAAGCACCCCCATGATCAACCCCCGCATCGCAGTGCTCACCCTGGCCGCTTCCCTGTCCGCGGCGCCGGCCCTGGCCGAGAAGGTGCAGTTCAAGGACCCCACCGGCGACGACAAGGGCCCGGGCAAGTACACCTACCCGACGGACCCCGTGTACAAGCCGGGCTCGTTCGACCTGACCGGCTTCAAGCTGGACCAGGGCGGCAACAAGACGGACGTGGAGATCCAGCTGAAGGCGTCGCTGGAGAACCCGTGGAAGATGGCGGACGGCTTCTCCGTGCAGGAGGTCTTCATCTTCATCGACACGGACCACAAGGCCGGCAGCGGCTTCACCGACAGCCCCCCGGGCCTGAACGTCTCCTTCGCGCCGGAAGACGCGTGGGACAAGGTCATCATCATCTCGCCGCAGGGCTCGTCGCGCGTGCGCGCGGAGGCCAACAACAAGGCCGGCGCGATGAAGGGCGCCGTCGTGGTGCCCACCAAGGTGCGCGCCTCCGGCAACAAGATCACCGCCACGGTCATGAACTCCGACCTGGGCGCCGGTGACCCCTCCACCTGGGGCTACCAGGTCGTGATGCAGTCCAACGAGGGCTTCCCCGCGGACAACGACCTGCTCACCCGCCGCGTCAACGAGTACGAGGGCCAGCACCGCTTCGGCGGCGGCTCCGACTTCAACTGCGATCCGCACGTCATCGACGTGCTCGCGGGTCAGGGCAAGGGCGACAGCTCTGAAATCAAGGCTCAGTACGAAATGCTTGCCTACGAGTGCGCGGGTGACGGTTCCGCCACGAAGAAGGCCACGCTGAAGATGGTCTCCGGCCCGAAGCGCCCGGCGGCGCAGGGCAGCGCGGCGGCGGCTCCGGCGCAGGCTCCGGCCGCTCCGGCTCCTGCCCCGGCGGCTCCTGCCCCGGCTCCGGCTCCGGCTCCGGCGCCCACGCCGGCCGCTCCGGCTGGAACGACGGTCGCTCCGGCGCCGACGACGGCCACGCCGACGAAGTAGCCGGCGGCGGACTGTTCAAAACAGTCCGTTTCAAGGTTTGATGCAACACGGGGAGGGCTGCCGTGGAGACCCCGCGGCGGCCCGGGAGAGGGGATGACCCCCCTCTGGTTCAAGGCTTTCTGAGAAGGGTTTTCCGGACATCATGAAGAATCGCAAGAACGTGGTGCGGGGAGCGTGTGCGCTCACCGTTGCGGTCGGCCTCATTCCCGGGGCGGCCATGGCGCAGGACAGCGGCCCCAAGCTCACCATTGGTGGCACGACCTATACGAAGTACCTCTGGGGCACGCAGCGCGACCAGGGCGCGCTCTACAACTTCACCACGGTGCCCGGTGAAGGCTACGGCGACAACGGCATCGGCACGGAGCTGGAGCTCCTGCTGAACGCGAAGATCTCCCCGCAGGTGGAGGTCAACGGCCGCATCCACAGCCGCTTCAACCAGAACTTCTGGACGAACTTCGGCGGTTTCGGCGGCAGCAACACGGCCACCAACTGCACCGCGGGCGACTGCGGCGAGTTCGACCCGCGCTCCAACCAGTACATCAAGCTGCGCGGCATGTCCGTGACGCTGCGTCCGGGCTACCTCATCGACTCGGCGCTCATCGGCGCGACGGACCTGGGCCAGTTCGACCCGTTCGTCATCGGCCGCGTCCGTTACATCGACCGCGACAACGCGGCGGCCATCATGCTGCAGGGCTCCAACTTCGACCGGATGCTCACGTGGGACGCGGCGCGCATCTCGCTGCCGCGCTTGTGGGCGGGCCCGAACTTCAGCACGGGCGCCTTCCACGCGCGTGACGCGGCGTACGGCTTCCAGGCGAAGGTCACCCCGTCCGAGCTCTTCGACGTGGGCGGCATCTTCCAGTACGCGAACGACCAGGAGATCAACCCGGAGGACACGGACCTGGACAACGGCCGCGACCTCACCCCGCGCTACCGCAACGGCGTGGGCGGCCTGAAGGCGGGCCTGCACATGGGCTCGTGGCTGGACGTGCGCGGCGCCGCGTACACGTCGTACTCCAACGCGGACCCGGTGCTGTCGCCCAAGAGCTTCGGCGTGGGCGGCTACAGCCCGGTGCTGGCCGGCCACCACACGGACCAGACGTACATGCTGAACGCGTCCATCAACGACCCGCTGGACGTGGGCCTGTCGCTGAACCTGCAGTTGTTCAGCATTGGCGCGGAGTACATGGCGGTCATGGCCAGCCGCCGCGAGGCGGACGTGCTCCTCACGGAGGGCCACGACGGCAGCTTCGCGTTCCCCGGCCCGTCCAACGCGGCCTACGGCGTCTACAAGGGCAACCCCACCCGCATCGGCTACGGCGGCTGGACGAGCGAGGCCCAGCAGGTCGCCACGCTCAACGTGGACAACGACTTCACGGACTTCGACGAGCCCATGGCGGAGACGGCCATTGGCTGGAAGGGCGTGACGGCGAACCCGGTCTACACGAACGGCGCGCTGGAGGTGGGTGGTGAGTACTCCTTCATCACCTACAACACCAACTGGCAGGCGTACGGCAACGCCGACCAGGCGCTGGGTGACAGCCAGTTCCCCGGCACGGAGCTGGACTCCGGCGTGGGCCACAACTTCCGCACGGCCTACCAGCCCTTCCAGGACAAGAAGACGCACCTGGTCGCGCTGCGCGCCAAGTACGTGGTGGACGTGCTGAAGGGCATCGATGTGTTCGGCAAGTTCAAGTACATCCACGAGACGGACAAGCGCATGAACGACCCGCGCTTCCTGCCGTTCCAGTCGGGCGCGTGCGCGGGCGGCGGCGTGGCGTGCGACAACGCGCTCGTCAACGAGTACAGCGCGGGCAACAGCACCTCGGACCTCTACCGCAACCCGAACGTCATCACGAACAGCCAGGGCGACACGGGCTACCAGTTCAAGCCGTTCGACAACATCGCGGACGACGACCGCCTGCTGGACTACACGACGTTCACGGCCGGCGCGGGCTACCAGTTCACGGATGACCTGTATGTGTCCGCCAGCTACTCCAAGTTCTTCGCGGACCTGCTGGACGGCAACACGGCGTTCCAGGCGTACGGCAACCACGAGATGGCGTCCGGCAAGCACAACAAGAACCAGGTGCTGGTGAAGGCGCGCTACATCCTGTCCGGCGTGGAGTTCGGCCTGGAGGGCCAGTACGCGTTCGGCACCTTCCGTCCGGACTTCGGCGACGGCTACGTGGTGCAGTACGCGGACGACACCATCGCGGCCGACCACAACGTGGCGGTGGGTTCGCGCGGCTTCACTGGCCGCAACGGCGGCTGGAACAGCCTGGAGGAGCGCAACTTCGACCACATGCGCGTCAAGGCGTTCATGAAGGCGCAGTTCTAGTCACCGCGCGCTCCGCTTCGGGCGGGGCACACGGTTGATGCAGTGGGAGCCCGGGGCGCCTGTGAAGGCACTCCGGGCTCCTTGCGTTTGGGGCACCGCGCGGTACACCTGGACGGGCCGTCCCTTCGTGCATGAGGTGCCCTTCCATGTCCGTGCGTTCCCGCGTGTCCGCGCTCCTGCTCGCCTCCTCCCTGGCCGCGTGTTCCGGCGGCAAGACGCGCGAGGACGCGCTGCTGTTCCGGTTGACGGATCCGGTGGGGGACGACCACGGCGACGGCGAGCTGCTGTATCCGCGCCGGGCGGACCTGGGGCGCGGGGACCTGGACGTGGTGTCGGTGGCCGCGTTCGCGGAGGGAGCGGCGACGCGGTTCGAGGTGACGTTCGCGCACCCCATCGCGAGGCCCTCGCGCGCGCAGGCGGTGGACCTGGAGGGGGCGACGGTCGCGGAGCGGGCCCGGCACGGCTTCTACACATTCAACGTGGACCTGTACGTGGACCAGGACCGGGTGCCCGGCTCCGGGCGCACGGACACGCTGCCGGGGCGCGGGCTCACGTTGGCGGCGGACTCGGGGTGGGAGAAGGCGGTGGTGCTGACGCCGCGTCCCTATGAGGCGCGCGAGGCATTGCGCAAGGCCTGGCGGCAGGCGGCGCTGGAGGCCTACGAGAAGAAGTCCGGGGGGATTGGCGGCAAGGTGGAGGCGGAGCTCAACGCGGCCACGGAGCAGGAGCTGGAGGCGCGGGTGTTCTTCCCCACCGTCATCCAGGTGAGCGGTCGCACGGTGGTGTTCCAGGTGCCGGACCGCTTCCTGGGCGGACACGCGAGCGCGGACTGGGGCTACGGCGTGGCGGTGACGGGCGCGACCATCGACCGGCGCGTGGCGCTGGGCGGGATGTTCGGTGGGGACACGAACGCGAACCCGCGGCTGATGGCGATGGGCATCGTGCCCGGGGAGCCGCCGTCCGCCGACCGCTTCGGCGGTGGGCGGAAGGGAGACCCGTCACAGTCGCCGGTGGTGGACCTGCTGGTGGCGCCGGGGACGACGCAGGAGGAGGTGCTGGGGGCCTCGAAGCCGGCGTGGAGCGCGGTGGTGCCGTCTGGGAAGGCCGTGACTGCTCCGGTGGAGGACGCCGGTGTGCCCGCGGACGCGCCGGATGCGGGGGCTGTGATGGAGGACGCCGGAGTCGTGGGTCCCGTGCCGCCCGCCCCGTGACGGTTGGTTCCCGCGCTGTGCGCGGGAGGTCCTGGTCGCGGTGAGTCCGCGCGGCCGAGGATGGATGCCTTGGAGGCATCCATGTCTTCGTGCCGGAGCTGGGCGGTCGCGGTGCTGCTGTTGCTGCTGAGCACGGGATGTTCAGCGACGCGTGGCGTCCGGCTGAAGACGGGGCCGGGGGCGCCTGTCGTCCATGTGCCTCGGGCGGAGGTCGAGCCCGTGGAACTGGACGGCGATGCGTTCACGGACGCGGTGCGGACGCTGGCGGAGGATGCGCCGGTGTCCCCGCGTCCTCGTGAGGATGTGTATCGGCGGTTCGCGGGGACGTTCTCCTCGAAGGCTTATGCCCATGTTCGTGGACGCCTGGGGCTGGTCTCCGTGGAGGAGCCTTCCCGGGCTCGGTTGCTGGTCGATGATCCGGACCGGGAGCTGGCGAGCGCTTATGGGCGGTGGTGCCAGCGCAAGCAGACGCCAGGGGACTGTCTTCAATTGCTGGAGGCGGGTTCCTCGCTGGATGAGGAGGGGCGGCGTTCGCTGGCGTTCGCCATCGCGCTGGATTCGGTCTGGGAGGAGACAGCGGAAGCGCTGGTGGGGATGACGGACCAGAGGGCGGTGCTCGCCACCCTCGTCGCGACGGGCACGGTGTACCTGTCGCTCTGGTTGCTGCCCGAGCCCGTGTCGAAGGGCATCGCTGCGACGATGACGGTGGTGCTCATCGCCTACCTGGGCATCGACACGGTGTGGAACCTCATCCAGGGATGGATTGAGTTGTCCGAACAGGCGCGAGTGGCCCGGACGTTCGATGAGCTTCGAGAAGTGGGGGAGGAGTACGGCGAGGTGATGGGGAAGAACGCGGCGCGGGCGTTCGTGATGTTGGCGTTGGCGGCGGTGGGCAGCACGGCGGAGACGTTCGCGGCGAAGGTCGCGACGCTCCCGGGTTCAGGGCATGCCTCGCTGGTGGCCGCGGAGGTAGGCGGCTTCAGGCTGGGCGCAGCGGCGCAGGTGGAGTCCGTGGCCGTGTCCTCCGAGGGCGTCGTCACGCTGGTACTGCCGCCGAACGCGGTGGCCATGTCCGCGCGGGATGAGAAGAGTCCCGTCGCGAGTGGCGCGGATGCGGAAGGGCATGAGCACCACATCGCATCCAACAAGTGGTGGAGTGCCACGAATCGCGGTGGCCCGTGGTCACCGCAGTTCCAGAAGATCTTCGACAAGGCGGGGATGTCGCTTGATGATCCCGCGAACAAGGTCCGTGTGCCGGGTCACAGAGGGCCGCACCCAGAGGCGTACCACCAGTGGGTACTGAAATCCCTTTCCCGAGCAACCCGGCAGTGCCGCAGCATGGAGCAATGCAGGGCCCTGCTGACAAATGAGTTGAGAAGCCTTGCCCGTCAGATCACCGAAAAGGGGGGCATCATGAATCGGTGGGTGACTGGCCTTGAGTGATGCGGGAAACCGGTGAGGACCATGGAATACTTCGAGCTTCATGCGGATGTCGCTGAAGGGTTCTGGTGCCTGGGGCATCCGCTCGACATGCAGAGGCGCGAACTCGACGACCCCTGGCAGTTCTCGGTTGGAGAACCCGCGCACTTCAAGGACCCGATCCGGCTTCCGTTGGACCTGGAGGGGGAGCCCCGTGACTATTCACATGCGGCGTTTGGTACCCCGGTCGTCAACGCGAAGCTGGCGGCTTTATTTCGCGAGTTGGCTCCGAATGACATCGAGTTGATCCCCGTCGAGATCGACTCCCATGCAGGGCCGTACTTCATCCTCAATGCCATTCGCACCATTCCGTGCGTCGATATCGAGGCTTCGGAAGAGGTCCATTTCTGGACCGAAGAGGATGAGATTCCGGAGAAGGTGGGCACTCTCCGTTCCATCTACGGCATGCGCATTGACCCGTCGAAGGTGGGCGATGCGAAGGTGTTCCGTCCCTCGGAGTGGGAGGTCTCCCTCATCATCTCCGAGCAGATCAAGGACGCGATGGAGCGCGCGGGCCTCACGGGCGCGAAGTTCGAAGCGGTTACGGGGCCACCGACCTTTGACCCTGTGCGTCGCGCGGAGACGAAGCGGCGAGGCGAATTGTGGGACCAAGCCCGCTATGCCCGTAGAGCCGTGTGGCGTGGGCTCGGCACCATGTCCGACGATTTCTATATTCCCCCTGTCGTGGGCGGTCCATGGCCTGGCGAACGGCAGTGGTGGACGGCCATGCGCCGTCCCGACGGCGGCATGCTCATCGTCACAGACGGCCTGTCCGACCCGTTCAACGACATCCTGGACCGTCCCACCGCGGGCTTCGGGCTGGAGCTCGCCATCGAGACTCCGGAGCCGCTCGGGGAGGTGTGGAAGAGCTGGCCGGTGCACCTGCTCGAACGCGTCGCCTATGAGGTCGCCGAGTTCGAGAAGCTCCGCGTCTCCCTGGCCAATGGCACGCTGTCCATGGAGGTGGACGGCGTGGGTATGCCCGAAACCCTTGTCACTCCCGAGGGCCGTGTGGCCGTGCTCATCGGCATGGAGACGGACTCGCTACCCGCTCGCTTCACGCTTCCCGGGGGCGAGGTCCGGCTGCTCACCGTGAAGGTGCTGATGCCCGCGGAGCTGAAGTGGCTGCTCCAGCAGGGCAGGGGGGCGGCGGCGGAGCTCCTCCGCCGCTTCAAGGCTGCGGGAGAGACGCACCTCTCCCGCTCGTGGCGTCAGCCTGTCGTCAGCTAGCGCAGCCGCCAGATGCCCGTGGCACGCGCCGGGATGCTGGCCTTCCATGCTCCCGTGCCACCCGTGAGCTGCGTCACCCCGGGGTCCAGGAACAGCGGCTCCGCCGTGGTGGCCTCCACGTCGAACGGCCCCACCGACTCCTGCGAGGTGGAGAAGTTGTGGACCACCAGCACCTGCTCGTCGTCCAGCGTCCTCACGAACGCGAGCGTCCGTGACACTCCCGTCGTCGCCGTGAACAGCCGCAGGCCTCCGTTTCGCAGCGCCTCCGAATCCTGGCGCGCGTGGATGAGCGAGCGGTAGCGCGACAACAGCGACCCCGGGTTGCGCTGCTGCGCCTCCACGTTCGCCGTCTCCCTGCCGCTGGAGAACGCGTACCACGGCGAGCCCGTCGTGAAGCCCGCGCCGGCCGCGCCGCTCCAGGGCATCGGCGTGCGCTTGGACTCGTCGTTGTTGGCGTTGCCGTTCCCCAGGCCCACCTCTTCGCCGTAGTAGAGGAACGGCGCTCCCGGCAGCGTCAGCAGCACCGCCGCCGCCAGCCCCAGCTTGGCCCCGTCGTTGGCGAACTGCGTCGCCAGCCGCACCTGGTCGTGGTTGGTGAGGAAGGGCGCGTCCGCCACCCCGGCCGGATAGTTGTTCTTCATCTCCAGCAGCTTCGCCGCCACGCCCCCGCCGCTGCCCGCGTTGATGCCTTCAATCACCCGCGCGGACATGGGGAAGTTGAAGTTGAGCGGCAGCTCGTCCCCGCCCGGCACCGTCGCCGTGGAGCCGTAGTACTTCGCCACCGACGGCGTCTCGCTCCAGTTCTCACCCACCAGCACCGCGTCCGGCTTCACCGAACGCACGTGCGCGGCGAACTCCTTCCAGAAGGCGTGCGTCTCCGGCGTGTCCGCCTGCCCCGCGCCGCCGCCCGTCTCGATGAGGTAGCGCGCGGCGTCCAGCCGGAAGCCGTCCACGCCGCGCTGGAGCCACAGCGTCGCCAGGCGCTTCACCTCTTCGCGCACCGCGGGCGTCTGGAGGTTCAGGTCCGGCATGCCGCCCCAGAAGGCGCCGTAGTACCAGCCCGTGTCCCGCTGATGCCACGTGCCGGTCTGCGAGTAGAGGTCCCAGGGCTGCTTCCAGCCGGGATCGCTCGCGCGCCACTGGTACCAGTCCCGCTTCGACGACTGCGCCGAGGACGCCGAGTCCACGAACCACGGATGCGAGGAGCTGGTGTGGTTGATGACGAAGTCCAGGATGACGCGCATGCCCCGGCGGTGCGCTTCGTCACACAACCGTTGCAGGTCCTCCAGCGAGCCGTACGCCGACTGGATGCGCTCGTAATCCGTCACGTCGTAGCCGTGGTAGCTGGGCGACGCGAACACCGGCATCAGCCACAGCGCGTCCACGCCCAGGTCGTCCGTCGTCGCCGGGTCTCCGTCGTTCAGGTAGTCCAGCCGCGAGATGAGCCCCGGCAGGTCTCCCACGCCGTCGCCGTTGGAGTCCTGGAAGCTGCGGACGAACACCTCGTAGAACACCGCGCCCCGGTACCACGCGTCTCCCGCGGGCGCGGCGAGCGTGATGCTTCCAGGCGCGGCTGGAGCCGGAGCGGGCGGGGGCGAGGAACCGGCGCAGGCCGACAGCAGGGCCGCGCCACAGAGGGAGAGTCCGCGGAGGGGGCGCATGGCCTCTTCCTCTAACAGCGAACGTTCCACGCGGGCCAGCGCGCCCCCCGGATGAAGCGCGCTCACCCGGACGGTAGGCTTGTGGCCAACATGTCTCACCCCTCGCGCCGCCTCCATTCCCTGCATATCCGGCAGGGGCACCCGGACTTCCTCGACCTTCCGTGGGAGCTGCCGCTGGAGGCGTGGACGGAGCGTTCACCGCGCGTGGTGGAGGTGCCGCGCGGTCTGTCCCGGCACGTGGTGGTGTTCGTCTCCTACGGCGCCACCATCTACGCCTTCAAGGAGACGCCCGCGCGCGTGGCGCAGCGCGAGTACGACCTGTTGCGCGGCCTGGAGGACCGCCGGCTGCCGTCGGTGTGTCCCGTGGGGCTGGCGGTCCAGACGGAAGAGGGATTGGACGCCGCACCCGGGGACAGGCCAGGGCTGCTCATCACCCAATACCTTGCATCGTCGCTGCCGTATCGCGCGCTGTTCATGCATCAGGGATTGGAGCGTTACCGGTCGCGGCTGTTGGACGCGATGGCGGGCCTGCTCGTGCGGCTGCACCTGGGCGGCTTCTTCTGGGGCGACTGCTCGCTGTCCAACGTGCTCTTCCGCCGCGACGCGGGCGAGTTGCAGGCGTACGCCGTGGACGCGGAGACGTCCGAGTTGCATGAGCAGCTCTCCGCCGGGCAGCGGGAGATGGACCTTCAAATCATGGAGGAGAACGTCGCGGGCGGCCTGGCGGACCTGGCCGCTCGCGTGGAGCTGGCGGAGGAGCTGCCGCGGGAGCTGGAGGCCTGGCAGGAGACGGCCGCGAGCATCCGCCAGCGCTACGAGCGGCTGTGGGCCGAAATCAACCGCGAGCTCATCCTCCAACCGCATGAGAGCTACAGAATCCACGAGCGGATCCGCACGCTCAACGACCTGGGCTTCTCCGTGGGCGAGGTGGAGCTGCTGGCGAGCGGGCAGGGCAGCCAGCTGCGCATGCGCACCATCGTCACCGACCGCGAGTACCACCGGCACCAGCTGCACTCGCTCACCGGCATCGTCGCGGAGGAGCGCCAGGCGAGCCTGCTGCTCAACGAGATGCAGGAGATGAAGGCCACGCTCACGCGCAAGCTGGACCGCAGCGTGCCCCTGAGCGTGACCGCGTTCCGCTGGCTGGACGAGCGCTACCACCCCACTCTGTCACGTCTGCAGAAGGAGCTGGGCCGCGCGGCGGACACCGCGGAGCTCTACTGCCAGGTGCTGGAGCACAAGTGGTTCCTGTCCGAGCGCGCGAAGCGCGATGTGGGCCTGGACGCCGCCGTGCAGGACTACGTGACGCTCACCCTCAAGCAGCCCGGCATCGCGCCGCTGCTCGAGGCCGCGGCGCGGGACCCCAAGGCGCTGTAACCCCGCGCGCCACAGGACGGCCCGGGGCTGTGACAGCCAATGCCACACATGGGATGGGGCAGCCCGGGCTCCCGCACGGAGAGTCATTGGCATAACCGGTGAATGCAGGCGCTGGCCGTCTTCCTGGGATTTTCCCTTGGAACCCATCAGGAGCCCCCACCATGCGTCTGTTCCGCCGACTTGCCCACTCCAGCCTCGCCACGCTGTTCGTGATGGCCCTTCCGCTCGCGCAGGCGCAGGCGCAGGACTGTGTCCAGTTCTCCGGGATGAAGCACTGCGCGGTAGGGGACGCGAAGCTGGTGGTGGATGGCAAGGAACTGCTCGTCCAGTCCGCTGACACGTCCGGCAAGGACGGCGTGGCCGTGGACACCGCGCAGGCCAAGAACTGGAGCGCGGGGCTGGCCCACGAGCCCTCCGGCGAGGCCCGGGAGACGACCGTCAAGACGGTCATCTCGGACGGCAAGGTGGTCGCCGCCTCCGTCGTCACGGACACGTCTGAAGGGCAGGAGTTCACGGCGAGCTTCGTGGACGCGAACGGCAAGCCGGCCACCTACTCGGCGATGGTGTTCCGCGACGGCCAGCTCGTGGCCTCCGTGAGCGGACTTCCCAGCGGCTCCGTGGGGGCCAGGTCCATCGCGGGGTTCGGCAAGAAGTCCTGCACCACCCTGACCTACAAGGCGTGCATGAAGCTGTGTCTGGGCGGTCCCATCGAATGCGCCTACTGCAAGGTCCCGTGCATCGGCAGCGTGAACCAGGAGGAGTGGGTGCTCAGCAACGGCAAGTATCCCCACATCGACTTCTCGTTCCAGTCGCCCTTCGGCGCCTTCTCCGTGGGGGACGTCGCCAAGGCGGCTCCGCAGATCGTCGTGGGGGATCAGCTGGTGCTCGTCTCCGACGCGCCGAGCGAGGGCGCCCAGGGCATCGACCAGGTGCTCGTGCAGAGCACGGCGAAGGCGGTGTCGCTCTCCAACGAGAGCGTGTCTCCCCGGTAGTCCCCCGTCCGTCCTCCCGCCACGAACGGCGGGAGGGCGTCAGCGGCAGACGCGGATGGGCGGCTCGATGAGGAACGGCTCGGTGGCGTTCGGGTCGTCCGGGTCGAACGCGGGCGACATGGGGCCCGCGCCGGTGGGCTTCCACTTGCGCGGCACGCGCTCGATGCCCACAGGGTAGATGGTCAGCGCCCCGTCCTTCCCGATGCGCATGCGCAGGAAGTTCTTCCAGTCCGGCAGCGCGAGCGACCCGAAGGCCTCGTTGGAGTGCGCGCCGAAGAAGTTCACGCTCATCCAGAGGTACAGGCCCGTGATGAACGGGCCCACGAGGAAGCCGCCCACGAAGGTGAACGTGCAGGAGAAGAAGAACTTGCCCGCCAGGTGCAGCCAGCCGTCCGCGCAGTGCGCGCCATCCGGTGACAGCACCGGACACACGCCCAGCTTGCTCACCGTGAAGTAGGTCGCGCCCCAGGCGACGAAGAACGCCGCCACGATGTGCGCCACGCCGTGCAGGCTGCCCAACAGCGCGCGCCACCTCCCCAGCGCCGCGTCCGCCAGCCCGGCGAGTCCTCCCACCGTCACCATGCCGAGGATGAGCGTCCAGGGCCGGTTGACCATGCTGTTGGCCACCGCCGTCACCACCTCCGGCAGGCGGGAGAGGCCCAGCGAGCCCACCTCCGCGTAGGCCGCCAGCGCGAGCAGCAGGTACCACAGGCCGGTGATGAGCCCGAACAGCGGGCTGTGGCGGATGAGGAAGAGGTTCTTGCGCGCGAGCTTCCGCGACGTGGACTCGTCCGGGAAGCTCTTGCGCAGCGTGGAGCCGTCGCGCAGCACGGGCGCCGCGGGCGCGTGCGTGGGGTGCATGAAGGCGCCGCCTCCGCCCGCGGTGATGCGGTGCTGGCCGGTGTCGTCCTCGTGCCGGCGGTAGTGGTGCAGGTCGCCCGCGAGGAACACGGCGATGCGCCGCCCGAGCACCTTCTCCTCCAGGTACTCCAGGTTGTTCTCCAGGTAGCTGCCCTTGTGGCGCCGCGCCGCCGCGGCCAGCACCCACGCCGGCTCCGCGTTGCAGAGGATGACGCGGTCGTCCGGGCCCATCTGCTCCGCGACCTGGCGGAAGTACTCCACCTGGGGCACGTCGATGTCGCTGTTGAGCTGCACGTCCGTGCCGATGAGCCACCAGTTCTTCGGCAGCTTCAGCGCGAAGTAGCTGCGGCTCTGCCGCGTGCGGCGCCCGGCCAGCCAGCGCTGCGCGCAGAACAGCCGCATGAAGGCGGACAGGCCGTCGTACCAGTCATGGTTGCCCGGGATGACGAACAGGTCCGGGTGGGGCGCCTGCGAGCGGCGCATGGCGGCCTCGTAGGGCTGCACCGTGCGCTCCTCGTACGTCTCACGGCTGGCTCCCGGGTAGACCTCGTCGCCGCCGAACACCAGCACGCGGCCTCGCGGCGTGACGTGCGCGGTCTTCCCGTCCTCCTCCGGCAGCCGCAGCTCCGGCAGCGCCAGCAGGCGCGCCACCGCGTAGGTGGAGTCCCAGCCGTCACCGATGTCGGAGACGTAGTCGAGCCAGAAGTCGCCGTCCGCGCCGGACTCCTCCGAATAGTCGAAGTAGGGCTGCTGCGGACGCACCACCGCTTCGATGAGCCGGTGGTCCGCTCGCGCGCCGAACACCGTGGCCACCACCGCGTCCAGGCCCGTGCGCAGCACCTGCCCGGGATGCAGCCAGCGCACCATGTCCGCGTGCTTCTGGGGCCGGGTGGCGGTGGCGGTGCCGCGCTCGCGCACCAGGTGCGGCGCGGGCGCGGGGCCCTGCTCTTCCCAGGGCGCGGGGGTGTCGTAGCGGCGGTCCTCTTCGGGCCGCGTGGGCTCACCGGCCATCGCGGAGACCCGGGACGGCGGAGGAATGGGATGCGACGGCGGGCGGCGCCAGCGTGGACCGGAGAGCCATGGACCCCTGGCTTAGCATGCCTGCGCGGGACTCCTGGAGGGCAGGCAGGCGTGGTTTCCATTCCCTGGCGGGATGGTCCCTGCGACCCTGGGGGCATGTCGAACGCCGCCCTGAAGGACTTCCCAGTCGTCGTGCCCTTCCCCGTGCACTGGAGCGAGATGGACGCGTACGGGCACGTCAACAACGCCCGCACGTTCACCTGGTTCGAGTCCGCGCGCATCGCGTACATGGCCCGCATCGGGTTGGTGGGGCCGACCGCCGCGGGCGCGGATACGACGTCCGCGGACGGCGTGGGGCCCATCCTGGCCAACACGCACGCGGACTACCTCAAGCCGGTGGTGTTCCCGGTGAACCTGGTGGCGGGCGCGCGCGTCACGCGCGTGGGCAATTCCTCCATCACCTTCGAGCACGTGGTGGCGGGCGCGGATGACGGGGTGCTCTACACGCGCGGCGGTTCCATCGTCGTGACGCTGCGCTACGCCACGCATGAGAAGGTGCCGGTTCCCGCGGCGGTGCGGGCGGCCATCGAGAAGCTGGAGGGTCGTCCGGTGGGTGGGCAGACCGGGTGACCGGGCAGGGGCGTGTCGCCATGAACGCGAGTCCACGGGCGGTGGCCCTTCCAGGCCGGTAGATTGGTTCCCATGAGCGCGTCCTCCTCCAATCCCCACATCCGTCCCGCCGCGGCCATTTCCGCGGACGTCGAGGCCGTAGGCCGCATCGAGGCCGTGAAGACGGTGCTGCGGGTGCTGACGCGGACCACGGGCCTGCGCCTGGCGGTGGTGGCACGCGTGACGCCGGAGTCGTGGACGTGCTGCGCGGTGCTGGACGAGATGGGCTTCGGCCTGCGCGCGGGGGACACGTTGGTCGTGTCCACGACGTTCTGCAACACGGTGCGCGGCCTGGGGGCTCCGTTGCTGGTGAACCACGCGAGCCGCGACCCGCGCTTCAAGGACCACCCCGCGCCGAAGATGTACGGCATCGAGAGCTACGTCGCGGTGCCGCTGTACCGGCGAAATGGGGACTTTTTCGGCGTGATGTGCGCGCTGGACGCGAACGCGGCGGACCTCACCGAGGGCACCCTTGAAATCTTCCGCCACCTGGGCGACCTGGTGGGCCACCAACTGGAGCAGGAGGAGGTGCTGAACGAGCGCGACTCGCAGCTCCTGGGCGCCCGGGAGGCGTCGGTCCTGCGCGAGCAGTTGATGGGCATTGTCAGCCACGACCTGCGCAACCCCCTCAACGCCATCTCCCTGGCGGCGGCGACGCTGATGCGCAGGACGGACCTGGATGACCGGGCCCGGCGGGGACTGCGGCGCATCCTCGACTCGTCGGACCGGGCCAACCGGCTCATCCGCGACCTCCTGGACTTCACCCATGTGCGCACGGGCATGCCCCTGCCGGTGAAGCCCCAGCCCATGGACCTGCATGAACTCGCCGAGCAGGTGGTGGACGAGGTGCGGCTCACCGCGCATGGGTGCTCCCTGGACCTGGTGTGCGAGGGCAGCGGGCGGGGGAGCTGGGATCCGGATCGCATCGCGCAGGTGCTGACCAACCTGCTCACCAACGCCGTGCAGTACAGCGCGCCGGGCGCGCACATCCGGGTGGAGGCGCGCGGGGACGCGCGGGAGGTGGTGCTGGCGGTGACGAACCTGGGGACGCCCATTCCGCCGGAGCTGCTGCCCGTGCTCTTCGAGCCGATGACCCGGGGCACCACCGAGGGCAGCGAGCACCGCAGCGTGGGGCTGGGGCTCTTCATCGTGAATCAAATCGTCCGCGCGCACGGCGGCGCGGTGGACGTGGTGTCCACCGAGGAGGCGGGCACCACCTTCCAGGTGCACCTGCCGCGCGGCTGTTGATCAGCCCGTGCCCAGCGGGTGCATCCGCACCGCGCAGAGCAGCTCCGCCACGCGCTCCGGCGCCGGAGGCACCGGGCCCACCTTCGCGAGCTTCCCCGCCGCGAAGGCCGTGCTCCTCCGGGCGCAGGTTTCCAGGTCGTGGCCTTCCAGCCTCGCGGCCAGCAATCCGGCAACCAGCGCGTCGCCCGCGCCCACGGTGCTCGCCACCTCCACGGGAGGCGGCAGGGCCCGCCAGGCGCCGTCGTTCGACACGAACAGGGCGCCGTCCGCTCCCATCGACACCACCACCAGCCCGATGCCTGTCGCGTGCAGTTCGCGCGCGGCTCGCGCGATCTCGCCCGCGTTCCTCAAGGGCCGTTCGACCAGCTCTTCCAACTCGTGCGCGTTCGGCTTCACGAAGTCCGGCTTCGCGGCCACCGCGTGGCGCAGCGGCGCTCCGCTCGTGTCCACCGCCACCCGCGCGCCCTTCGCGCGCAGGCGCTCCGTCAGCGTGGCGTAGATGGATGCGGGCACTCCCGCCGGCACGCTGCCTGACAGCACGAAGCAGCCGTTCTCCTCCGCGAGCGCCTCCACCGTCTCCAGCAAGGCGGACAGGGACTCCTCCGGCACGCTCGGGCCCGGCAGGTTCAGGTCGGTCACCGCGCCGCGGGTGCGGTCCACGACCTTGATGTTCACGCGGCTGGAGCCCGGCAACCGGAGGCAGCGGTCGCGGATGCCTCGCTCGCGGAACAGCGTCTCGAACAACGGCACCGTGTCCTCGCCCAGGAAGCCCGTGGCCGTCACCGGCTGGGTGCCTCCCGAGAGGAACGCCGCCACGTTGATGCCCTTGCCTCCCGGCGTGCGCGTCTCCGCCACCACGCGGTTCACCGCGCCCGCCGTGAACCCCGGACACTCCAGCGTCTGGTCGATGGCCGCGTTCAACGTGACCGTCACCACCCCCGGCTTCGTCGGCCTCACGCCTTCGCTCCCTTCCGGGCCAGCAGGCCGCGCACCAGGTCCCGCACCTCGGCGGCGTTGCCGCACTCCAGCGCGGACCGGGCCACGGCTTCCGCGTCCGCCATGGAGATGCCCCTCAGCAGCGCCTTCACCGCGGGGATGCTGGGGATGGCCACGCTCAGCTCCGTGACGCCCAGGCCGGACAGCACCACCGCGCCGGACGGTTCTCCCGCGATGCCTCCGCACGCGCCCACCCAGATGCCCGCCTTCCTCGCCGCCTTCACCGTGAGGTCCACCATGCGCAACACCGCCGGGTGCAGGCCGTCCGCCTGGGACGCGAGCACCGGATGCTGCCGGTCCATGGCCAGCAGGTACTGCGTCAGGTCGTTGGTCCCGATGGAGAAGAACGACACGTTCCGCGCCAGTTGCTCCGCCATCATCACCGCCGAGGGCACCTCCACCATGATGCCCGTCTCCACCGGAGCCGCGCCCACCTCGCGGCGCACGGACTCGGTGATGGCCTGGGCCTTCGCCAGCTCCTCGGGCATCGCCACCATCGGATACATGATGCGGACGGGGCCCTCCATCGACGCGCGCAGGATGGCGCGCAGCTGCGTGCGGAACAGGTCCTCCCGTTCGAAGCACAGCCGGATGCCGCGCACGCCCAGGAACGGGTTCGCCTCCGCGGGCAGCGACAGGTACGGCACGTGCTTGTCTCCGCCGATGTCCAGCGTGCGCAGGATGAGCGGCTGGCCGTTCAGCGCGCGCACCAGGGTGAGGTACGCGTCGAGCTGCTCCTCCTCGCCGGGCGGTTCGTCGCGACCGAGGAAGAGGAACTCCGTCCGCATCAAGCCCACGCCATCGCCGCCCGCGTCCACGGCCCTGCCCGCTTCCGCGGCATCGCTGATGTTCGCGGCCACCTCCACGCGCTGGCCATCGAGCGTGATGGCGGGCCGGTGCCGCTCCCGCTGCTCCTCCTTGCGGCGCGAGCGGATCCGTTCGCGCTGGTGCGCGGCCTTGGCCCGGTCCCGCTCCGACGGCCGCACGACGAGCACGCCCGCGTCGCCGTCCAGGATGCAGTGCTGTCCGTTGCGCAGGTCCAGCACCGACGGCCCCAACGCGACCACCGCGGGCAGGTCGAGCGAGCGCGCGATGATGGCCGTGTGTGACGTGGTGCCGCCGCCCGCCGTGCACAGGCCCAGCACCATGGCGGGGTCCAGCTTCGCGGTGTCCGACGGTGACAGGTCCTCCGCCAGCAGCACCACCGGATGTTTCGGGAAGGTGGGCTCGCCCTCCAGCACCCGGGCCAGTGGCCGCAGCACGCGCCGGCCCACGTCCCGCAGGTCGGCGGCGCGCGAGGCCAGCACCGGTTCATCCATCGCGGCCAGCGCCTCCGCGCGGCTCTCGAAGACGCGGAGCCAGGACGCGCCCGCGCTCAGGCCGGTGTCGATGAGGCCGTGCGACTCCGCCAGCATCTCCGGGTCGTCGAGCAGCTCCAGGTGCGCCTTGAAGATGGCGGCCCGCTGCGCTCCGGCCTTCTGGAGGAAACCTTCGTGCAACTGGCGCAGCTCCGCCGCCGCTCCGGCCAGGGCCGAATCCAGTAATGGGTGTTCCCTCGCGGCGTCGGCGGCCCGCTCCTCCACCTCCAGCCGTTCGCGCTGGAAGGTCCACACGGGCCCGGCCGCGATGCCCGGCGAGGCGGACAGGCCCGCGACCAGCGTCCCCTCGTAGTCGAGCACGGGGGCGGGCATGGGCTCCGGTGCCCGCGCGCGAGCCGTGGGCGGCCCTTCTCCCAGGCCGACGTCGAAGGCCTCCTGAAGCGCGAGGAGCACCGCCGCCGCGTCGTCCCCCGCCGCGGTGAGCGTCAGCGTGGAGCCGCCCCGCGCGCCCAGGCGCAGCAGTGACAGGACGCTGCGGGCGTTCGCCTGCCGCCCCTCGTGGTGGACGGTGACGTCCGCGCGGAAGCGGCGCACCACCTCCACCACCGTGGTGGCGGGGCGCGCGTGCAGGCCGTTCGGGGAAGGGGAGAGGACCTGGAGCGAGAGCCCTTCGAACGCGGGCGCGTCCTGCGCTTCCGGCGGAGCAGTGGAGCCCTGGAGCGCATGGATGATGACGGCCGTGTCCAGGGTGGAGGCCAGGGCCACGGCGCGGGCCTCGTCGTCCAGCACGCCGGTGAGGTTGGCGAGCACCTGGAGGTGTTCGTCGGACCTCGCGGCGATGCCCACCACGAGGTGCGCGTGGCCGTCCTCGCTCCAGACGACCCCGGCGGGGAACTGCACCACGACGACGCCCGTCTGGAGCACGAGGTGGCGCGCCTCCGGCAGGCCGTGCGGAATAGCGATGCCGTGGCCGAGGAACGTGGCGGACACCTGCTCGCGCTTGATCATGCTGTCGACATAGCCGGGCGAGATGAAGCCGGACTCCACCATCACCTGTCCGACCAGGCGGATGGCCTCCGCCTTGTTCGTGGCGGACCATCCCAGGCGGACCTGTGACGGCGTCAGCGACAGCATCGGTGCTCCTTGCCTCGGGTGCGCGCGAGCTTCACGCGGGGAATGACGGTGCAGTCTGCCCGGTGTCGTCCGCACACGCCCGCGTGGGCTTCCCGAGCCCCGTCTTCCGGGTAACAGCTCACAGAGGCGAAGACGTCCGGCATCCGCGTGCGTGACGGCTCGCACGGGGGTGTTAAAGGGGGAGCCGTCATGTCTGACAGCGTCCTGGACTTCTACGAAGGGCTGGCCGAGGAGTACCACCTGCTCTTCGCGGACTGGGAACAGTCGGTGGACCGGCAGGGCGCGGTGCTGGACGCGCTGCTGCGCCGCTCGGGCATCGCGCCGCCCCGCCGGGTGCTGGACTGCGCGTGCGGTATCGGCACGCAGGCGCTGGGGCTGGCGGCGCGGGGTTATTCCGTGCACGCCACGGACCTGAGTCCTTCGGCCGTGGCGCGCGCGGAGCGGGAGGCCCGCGCCATGCACGTGAGCATGACCACCGGCGTGGCCGACATGCGGATGCTGGACTGGCAGGTGCCGGGCACCTTCCACGTGGTGATGTCGTGTGACAACGCGGTGGCGCACCTGTTGGAGGACTCGGACCTGGAGGACGCCGCGAACGCGATGGCGTCGCGCCTGGTGCCCGGGGGCCTGCTGGTGGCGAGTCTGCGCGACCATTCCGCGCTTTTGGAGAAGCGGCCGCGCTTCACGGCGGAGCGCGTGCTGGACACGCCGATGGGCCGCCGTGTGCTGTTCCAGGTCTGGGATTGGGCGGTGGATGAAAGACAGTACACGGTGCGCCAGTTCATCCTGCGCCAGGAGTCCGGCATCTGGCACACCACCGAGCACACCGGCGTCTACCGCCTGCTGCAACCCGTGGAACTGGAGCAGGCGCTCACGCGGGCGGGGCTGGTGGATCCGCGCTGGTACACGCCGGAGGAGACGGGCTTCAACCAGCCGCTCATCACCGCGCGGAAGCCTTGAGCCGCATCAAGCGCGTGGGGGCCGTGAAGTGCTCCGGGACGCCACCGCTTCGTGCCACCACGACTCCAGCTCCGCGAGCACGAACGGCGCCGCGTGACGGCGCACCGTGACCGCGGCCTTCCACCAGACGCGGGCCGTGTGCTCCCCGGCGCTCAGCGTTTCCCTCAGGTGCATGGGAGGCAGCAGCGCGAGCAGCAGGTAGAACGCCAGGAGCCAGCCCACGCCCTCCCGGATCAACGGAGAGAGCGGCACTGGCTCCCGGCGTGCGTCAGGGCTCCCCTGTCCATGCGGCGGTCGGTCCACGGCACCCCTCCTGACGACAGTTGTAGTCAGGAGCGGTATGCCATGGCTACAGTTGTAGTCAAGTGGCCTTGTCGCGAGGCAGGGCCCAGAGGTCTTCCGCGGGCCGGTAGGCGCGGGCGTCCTTGCCGGCGGTGCCGTGGGCCTTGGTGTCGAGCAGGCCCGCGTGCCAGAGGTTCTGTTTGAGTTTGAAGACGGTGGACGGGTTGATGTCCGGCCCTCGCAGCCCGGGCTTCAGCGTCGCGGAGGGGTCCGCGAGGAAGAGGGCTGTCGCCAGCGCCGGGTCGTCGTGGCCCGCCGCCACGGCCAGCTCCAGCAGCGTGAGGCTTCCGCCGTGGTCCGTGAGCGTGCGGTGGATGAGGCGCACCGCGGGCTGACGGATGAGGACGAAGCGCGCCACGGCTGCGAACGCCGCGTTCACGTCCAGCAGGCGCTTTCGCTTGTCGTAGCGGGTGTCGGGGTCGAACTGGAGCGCGGCCAGGAGGTCCGCCACGGTGCGCCCTTCGAGCGTGGGGTTCCAGTCCAGGTCCAGCAGCCCGAGCGTGTTGGCGCCCATGGCCGCATGACGCCGGGAGCTGTCGCTGCCCAGGTCCTTCCAGTGCGCGGCGAGTGACTTCAGCAGCTCTCCGGAAGGCGCGCCCCGGTCCGCGAGGAACGCGGCGGCGAGGTAGTTGAGCGGATGGTTGAGCTGGAGGCTGCGCGCGGCGGGAACACCTTCGAGCAGCGAGGATGCCTGGCTGACGGCGCGGGGCAGCGGAGAGGGATCCGCGGGCGGGATGACCTCCACCCAGTGCTTCGCGTCGCGGGCGAGGATGCCGACCCCGATGCTCTTCGCCTGCGCCAGGGTGGGGGCGCGGAGGTCGGCGGCGGAGGACGGCAGCGCGAGGTACGCGTGATGGACGCCCGGGCGATAGCTGTGCGCCTGACCCAGGCCCTGGACCCAATCCCTCTCAGAGGCCTTCACTTCAATGCCTGTGACGAGGACGCCCTCGGGCCGCGCCACGCTGCACAGGATGTCTGGCCTTGTGCCCTCCAGCGTGAGCCGCGTCATGGGCTCCAGGTCCCGGGCGAACGGGCTGCGGACATACGAGGGATGCGCATCCACCAGCAGGTGCAGGACGCGCGATTCGCGCAGCCCATGGGTGAGCAGGTGATGCTTCAGCTCGCGGACGACCCTGGCTTCGGCGTGGGGCATGCGGCTCAGGCGCGCTTCGCGTCCGCGGGCGCGTTGGGGTGGCGCGCGAGCATCATGCGCAGCGGGGGTTGACGGCGGACCAGCTCCTGCTTGAGCAGGTGCGCGATGAGCGCGGGCGGCGCGGCGCTCCAGCGCGCGATGTTCTGGATGAGCATGGGCGAGCGGTACGTGCGCCCGCACAAGAGCGACGTCGTCTTGCCGTCCACCGGCATGCCCACGAGCGCGCCCAGGGCCCGGCCTTCCGTGTTGAGGATGAGCTCCACCTTCTCCTCGGACGGACCGGTGGAGAAGCGCTGGCGGAGCAGCTCGCGCGCGGTGCGGCGGGTCTGCTCCGGGACGTCCCGGTCCACCGTGAGCTTGTGGTGCTCCATCAGGCGGCGCATCGCCCACAGGCGGCGGAAGAGGGCGGCCGGTAGCTGCGGGTTGCGCACGAGGAAGCGGCGCACGCCTGTGTCCGATGCGAACGCCGCTCGGGCCACCATCGCCTCCAGGCCCACGGGGTTGCGGTGGTGGCGCGCGATGAGACGTGCGTGCGCGAGGCCCACTCGCGAGTTCTCCAGCACGGCCTTGATGACGGCGGGCACCGGGTCGAAGCACAGCGCGGACAGCTCCGGGTCTTCCGCCCCGTGCGCGAGCGCTACCCGCTGGTCCTCCGGCAACGCGTGCAGCCGCGTCTCGAAGAGCTTGCGGTAGTCGCCCTGGATTGCTTCGGGCACTTCATCCACGGGGCCTGCTTCGTCGTCCGCGCCGTCTCCCGCTTCCGGCAGTGGCTCTGTGTCGCTCGCGTCGAGTGCTGGCTCGGCACGACCGTGGGCCACCGCATCAGTGGCGAGCGTCTCGCTCCCGATGCCGCTGCTCACCGCGGACGCCGTGCTCACGGATGGATGAGCGGCAGCGCTCATGGCTGATGCGTGCTGCGTCGGCTCCAGCCGTGCAGTGCTCGCGGATGCGTGAGGCTTCATGCTGCCGGCGGCGCTCATGGCTGACGCGGCATTCGCTCCCAGGACCGTGTTCGCGGGGCTCGTGGCCTCCGTGCCTGGCAGCAGCGCTCCCTGGGACACCAGCCTCGTGAGGATGTCCCGCAGCTTGTCAGGCGGGAACCCTGTCAGCGCGGGCAGGTCCTTCTCTCGCGTGTGGCCGTCCAGCCGCGACAGCACGAAGCCTTCTTCCGCGTTCAGCGGGAGCCGCCGCAGGTCCACCGCCGGGTTCAGCTTGGGCGTCCAGTCACTCATGCGCGCTCCCGAGTCTTTCACGACACGTGCGGTTCGCGCCTCCCTCCGTGCTCGCCGTCCGCGTCGGATTGTTCCCGGTCCGTCCGAAAACGACGGGGCGCGTCGAGGACCGCCTGGCTGCCCTCCTGCCCTTGGGCCTGTTTCCGGTGTCGCGACCGGCACGAAGAGGGCCCGCATGGGTTGACGAGAGGCGGGCAGCTGGACACAACTTCACTTCATGTCCGACCGCATCCAGACCTATGCCGAGTTCTGGCCGTTCTATCTGCGCGAGCACTCGCAGGCGTCGACACGCTGGCTGCACTTCGCTGGCACCAGCCTGGGCGTGGGTCTGGGCATCACCGCCGCCGTCACCGGGCGCGGCGCGCTGATTCTCGCCGCCCTCGTGTGCGCCTACGGCTTCGCGTGGGCCAGCCACTTCAAGATCGAGCACAACCGGCCCGCGACCTTCAAGTACCCGCTCTGGTCGCTCATCTCCGACTTCCGCATGGCCGCGCTGATGCTCACCGGCCAATTGGGCCCGCACCTGGAGCGCGCGAACTCCGGCGCGACGGCCGCCGCCACCCTGGCGCCGGCCCCCGTGCAGAGCCGTTGACGCTCGCGGATTCTTGGGTCCGCTACCTCGGCGGTGGCGGACCGAAGCGGCCCGCGCGGTACCCTGCGAAGGAGCTCAGGATGTCGTCCTGGGTGTCCCCGATGAACGGCCCGTGGCTCACCAGCGGCTCGCGCTGCGGTTGGCCCGCGTACAGCAGCACCCGCGCCCGCGTCGTCCCGGTGATGCGCACCGTGCTGTCTCCTCCCGACACCGGACGGTCCAGCCAGCCCACCTGCCCGGGTTTCAGCGACTGACGCTCCGGCCCCACCGCGACCTCTCCCTCCAGCACGAGGAAGAAGCCGTTGTACGAAGCAGGCAGCTCCTGCGCGATGGATGCTCCCGGCTCCAACTGGAACTCCGCCAGCGTGACGGGCACGTAGTTCTTCGTCGCCGACCGCACCGTTCCCGACGTGCCGCTGTAGAGCCGCACCTCCACGCCCGGCTCGCGCCGCACCGGCAGCTCCGCGTACGACAGGTCCTGGTAACCGGCGGGCACCCAGCGCTGCGCCTTCGGCAACGTGAGCCAGAGCTGGAGGATGCGCGCCTGCCCCATGTCGCCCTCCAGGCCCTCGCCGTGGATGACGCCGCTGCCCGCCGTCATCCACTGCACGTCGCCTTCGCCCAGCTTGCCGCTGTCATGGGTCATCCCGCCCTTCACCACGAGGGTCACCGTCTCGAAGCCCGCGTGCGGATGCGGCCCGCCGATGGGCTTGCCGTCGATGCGGTCGTCCATCAACAGGATGAACGGATCCGACCGCGCGTAGTCCTCCGGTGAGATGACCGGCACCACCGTGTGCGCGGGCCCGAACTGCCCCTGCGTGGGTTCGGGCAGGTCGATGATCCGCTCCAGCCTTCGCTGCGTGCTCATGACGGTTCCCTCCTTTCCGGCTCAGCTCAGAGCCGGGTAGCTGGTGAAGCCCTGCTCCTCGCCCTGGAAGAAGGTCGACGCGTCCGGCGTGTTGAGCGGCGCGGACCGGCGGAAGCGCTCCGGCAGGTCCGGGTTGGCGAGGAACGGCACGCCGTACGCCACGAGGTCCGCCTCGCCGCGCTCGATGACCGCTTCGCCGCTCTGCGCGTCGTAGCCGCCGTTGGCGATGATGACGCCCGGGAACGCCTTGCGGATCGCCGGGGTGATGCGCTGCTCGGGCGCCGGAGCGGCGGGGCCCGTGACGAGCTCGGTCACGTGCAGGTAGCCCAGGCCCAGCTTGCCCAGCTCGCGGGCCAGGTACGTGAAGGTCTCCGTGGGCGTGGAGTCGTGCATGCCCGTGTATGGGAAGTTCTGCGGGAAGAGCCGGTAGCCCACTCGGTCCGCGCCGAACACCTCCGCCACCGCCCGCGCCGCCTCCAGCGGGAGGCGCGCCCGGTTCTCGATGCTGCCGCCGTACGCGTCCGTGCGCTGGTTGGAGCCGTCCCGCAGGAACTGGTCCAGCAGGTAGCCGTTGCTGCCGTGCAGCTCCGCGCCGTCGAAGCCGGCCTCCTTCGCGTTGCGTGCGGCCTGGCGGAACTGCTCGACGATGCCGGGGAGCTCATGCGTCTCCAGGGCCCGGGGCGTCACCGCGGGCTTCTTCCCCTGGAACGTGAAGACCTCCTGCTGGACGGCGATCGCGGAGGGCGCCACCGGCAGCTCGCCCCCGTGGAAGTCCGGGTGCGAGACGCGCCCCACGTGCCACAGCTGCGCGAAGATGAGGCCGCCCGCCGCGTGGACCGCGTCCGTCACCTTCTTCCAACCCGCCACCTGCTCCGGCGAGTGGATGCCCGGCGTGCGGATGTAGCCGACGCCCTGGGGGCTGACCTGGGTGCCCTCGGAGACGATGAGGCCCGCGGACGCCCGCTGCGCGTAATAGGTCACCGCGAGGGGGTTGGGGACGTTGCCGTCCACCAGCGCCCGGCTGCGGGTCATGGGGGCCATCACCAGCCGGTTCTTCAGTTCGAGCCGGCCCAGGCGCAAGGGGGAGAGGAGCTTGAGTGTATTTGCCATGGCCGTTGAATGCTCCAGGCGCTATGGACGTGCCATGGCATCCAGTCCAAATAAATTGACCGATCGTCCACAAACGGTGGAGGGACAGGGGGCGGATGTCCTGGCGGAGGTGCTGGACACCCTGCGCCTGTCCACCCGGATGCACGGCCGCTTCGAGCTGTTCGCCCCGTGGGGGCTCCAGTTCGGGACGACCCCGGGCGCGCACATCATCCTCGTCGCGCGCGGCGGGGCTCGGCTGGAGGTGGAGGGCGTGCCGGAGGCCCTGGAGTTGTGCGCGGGGGACCTGGCGGTGCTGCCGCACGGCGGAGGCCACACGCTGCGCGACGCGGAGGGCAGCCCCGTTCATGTCCTGGAGCACGGGGCCTGCGCGAACGCCCGCGGCAAGGGCTCCATCCGGCTGGGCGGCGAGGGCGAGCGGACGACGCTGGTCGCGGCGTCGTTCCAACTGGGGGTCGCGCCGCGCACGCTCCTCTTCAAGGAGCTGCCTCACGTCATCCACCTGGCCGCGGACGACGCGGCGACGGCGCCTTCACTGGCGTCCACGGTCCAGTTGATGCTGGCGGAGAGCGCGTCGTCGCATCCGGGCGCCACGGTCATCATGAGCCGGCTCGCGGACATCCTGCTGGTGCAGGCGCTGCGGGCGCACATCATGAAGTCGGAGGGGGCGTGCCGGGAGAGCGGGCTGCGGGCGCTGTCGGACCCCCAGATTGGCAAGGCGCTCGCGCTCATCCACGAGCGCCCCGAGGAGCCCTGGACAGTGGAGAGCCTGGCGTCCGCCGTGGCGCTGTCGCGGTCCGGCTTCGCGGCGCGCTTCAGCGAACTCGTGGGAGAGCCGCCGTTGGAGTACCTGGTGGGATGGCGGATGATCAAGGCCGCCCAGCTCCTGCGTGAAAGCGAGCTGCCCCTGAGCGAGGTCGCTCCGGCCATCGGCTACCAGAGCGAAGCGTCCTTCAACCGGGCCTTCAAGCGCTGGGACGGGACCGCTCCCGGCGCGTACCGGCGCAGCCACCGCCGGGCGTGAGTCTGTCATTAGCGGGCCGTTGGAGGCGCGGCGCCTCAATCTGACCGACAGTCGAACAGGTCTTCCAAGGCCACATCGGGCACGCTCTTCTCGGTGCATTCCCGTCGGAGTTCGCCGACGAGGGCGTCCGGTGCCGTGTCCTGCTCCGCGGTCGACACAGGGCCGTCGAATCCATGCTCTTCCTGCGCAGGGGCTGACATGGGAGCGCCGAAGTCACATTCCTCCGTGCAGGGGCGTTTCTCTGGTGTGGAGTCCTGCGGGGTTGATGACACGGGGGGAACGTGGGCCTCGGGTGATGCCTGTTCCTTGGCCGCGGGGACAAAGGCGTCCAGCACTCGCTCGTCGCACGCCTTCAGCAGCGCTGGGAGCTCGTGATGAAGTGCCTGTGTGTCGCGCTCGTGCAGGATCGCCATCACGCGGAAGGCCCACTCGCGCAGCGCCTCTCCGCCCAGATGAGGCAGCAGTTGGGCGGCTCCTCCCAGGAAGGCCCGCTGCAGGGACTGAACGAGGAGCACGTGCCCGGGACGTGCCGCCACTCGCGCTGCCTGCCGCAGCAACTCGAATTCCGCCTGCGCGCAGGCTTCCCCCGACTCCCAGCGCGCCGCGTCCTGAAGCCGGAAGCACGCGCTCCCCAGCCGGTCCAGGTCGAGGTCCGAAGCTTTCTCGCAGCAGTCGACCAGCAGCTCCACCAGCACCTGCCGCTTGAGGCTGAAGTAGCCCTCCAGAAGCCACCGGGCATCCGGGTTGCTCGCGTCATGCAGCGCCAGGCCCAGGTTCTCCAATGTCAGCGATTCATCCAGCGGCACCGCGCGCGTCTTGCGTCCGGGGCGCTGCACCACCAGGCCCCGCGCCGCCAGCCGTCGCAGCGCCTCGCGGATGGTGCCCCGGCATACCTCATAGCGCCGCGCCAGCTTCGCTTCGGAGCCGAACTGCCCGCTCGGGTGCAGCCGCCCCAGCGCGATATCGCGCTCGATTTGCGCCTCCACATAGGCCACGAGCCCTCGCCGTTCCATCCCCATCCCCTTCCTCGTTCCAGCATGGCCATCCAACCACAGGGGTCTGACATGGACGTGCGCGCCTGCCGAGCCAGCGCGCCCCCGGGCGGCATGGGGCGAAAACCTGTCCGACAGTCGGACAGGTTTTGAGGCAATCGGGCCCGGGCGGGCGCCTCCATCCGTGCCCCACGTTGGCGTTCGCGCACGCACGAGGTCGCGCTTCCGCCGAACCGGCGTGGACTCGGGGCACATGCGGCGGAACCCTGTCCGACAGTCGGGCGGGTTTTGCGGCAACCGGGCAGGTGCCGCTGCTCGTTTCCCGTCTTGCCGCCCGTGCACGCCTCCATCGCAGCGCTCCGTGAGGCGTGCATCCTCGCGGAGGACTTCGGGGCGCAGGACTTGTTCACGGGCCGCTGGCCGCCTGCGTGGGGTTCAGCTTTCTTCCTTGGGCGGCGGGCCTCGGAAGGCATCCAGCTTCTTCGCGGCCTCCAGCTTCACCGCCTTGCCCTCCTGCGCGGAGCGGTAGAGCGCTTCGATGATGCGCATGTCCGCGAGCCCTTCTTCGCCCGGCGTGTGCGGGACGATGTTCTCCTGCACGCAGCGCGAGAAGTGGTCCATCTCCCGGGCGAACTGGCTGGGCTGGCTGAAGCTGCGCTCCACCGTGTCGTCCGCCTTGGGGAAGGACTTGGACTTCATGCCCACGCGCAGGCGCAGGCCGCTGTAGGAGAAGCCGGGGTCCATGGAGGCCCAGCCGTCCGTGCCCATCAGCCGCAGGTCCTTCGTCTCGTGCGTGCTGTAGTGGCTGGTGCAGTGCGCCTGGAAGCCGGAGGGGAAGCGCAGGTGGAAGGCGAAGGACTCCTCCACCTCCTTGAAGCGTGGGTCGTTGGGGGTGCTGTAGCTGAAGCCCTGCACCTCCGTGGGCTCCTCGCCGCTGAAGTAGCGCGCGGCGGAGAGGCAGTAGATGCCCACGTCCGGCAGCGCGCCTCCGCCCGCCAGCGACTTCTTGTGACGCCACTGGTTGGGGTCGCCCTGGTTCTGGCCGTTGTTCGCGGTGAAGAGCTTGAGCGTGCCCAGTTCCTTGTTGCGCGCCATCTGGATGACCGCGCGGTGGTGCGGTTCGTACTGGAGGCGGTAGGCGATGCCCAGCTTGCGGTCCGCCTTCTTGCAGGCGTCGATCATCTGCTGGCACTCGGCCGAGGTGTTGGCCATGGGCTTCTCGCAGAAGACGTGCTTGCCCGCCTGCGCCGCGCGCACGGTGAACTCCGCGTGCATGCTGTTGGGCAGGACGATGTAGACGGCCTGCACTTCCGGGTTGTCTTTGATTTGATCGAACGACTTGTAGTCGTAGAGGGCCTTGTCGGCGACGCCGTACTGCTTCGCGATGGCTTGTGCCTTCGCTCGGTCACCGCTCACCAGCGCCACGAGCTTGCCTCGCTTCATCTGTCCGAAGGCGGGGAGGAGTTCTTCCAATGACAGGTGGCCCAGGCCGACGACGGCCCAGCCCACGCGCTCGGATTCGGGCTGCGGGTTGGGTGGGCCGGGGCGCTCGCGCTCCGTCTTGGCGTAGGTGTCCGGCAGCTTCACCTGCGGCGCGGTGGCGGCGAGCACCGGAGGCATCCATGCGCTCGCGGTGAGGAGTCCCCCCGTGGCTCCAAGCATGCGCCTGCGGGTCCACAGCCGGGGTGTGTCGTCCATCATTCGCGGGCCTCCTGGTGTCGGTGCTTGAAGCGGTTGGAATCCAAGCGCCGGATGGGACGAGAGGGGTGGGCTTCTCCTGGTCCGACGTGGGGGGCTGTTGGAAACAGGATCGAGGCGGCGTGTGCTTCCGCCCATGACGACCTCTCCTGAACAGCGCGGTGATGCCGCGTCCTTCTCCTCCTATTTCGCCGGCCGCGCTGTCGCCGAGCGCGGCTTCGTGTGGGGCGCCCCCGACGGAGCCCAGGCCCTGGCGGACGCGTCGGATGTGGTGATCCACCGGTGGGACGAACGTGGGCTGAAGGTGGCGTGCATGGTGAACCGCGCGCGGGACCCGGCGCGGCGCTTCGCCCTGACGCGTGAAGAGGTGACGGCGCTGGCCCTGCGCTGTCTCGATGCCGGCGCGGCGCGCTCTCCTGCGCGACGTGTGTCCATCGAAGTGTTCGAGCTGGGCACGCCGCCCACTCCCGAGGACCGGGCGCGGCTTTCACCGCTGCGCAGGGGCTCGGGCGCGGAGGGCGTCGACATCACTCCGTGGATCCTGGCCCCGTCCACTGGAGCCCTCTGGTCCGGAGCTCCGCTGGGTGGCTTCTTCGTCGGACGGCGCTTCTTCCAGGAGGTGATGCGCGGTTACTCCGCCGCGCACCGGTCTCCCGCGTAGCACGCGTCATGCGGAGCGTGGCCGGCTCCGGTCGTGGCTGGAAGGCGATGCGCGGTTACTCCGCCGCGCACCGGCCTCCCGCTTGAGGATGCGTCATGCGGAGGCGGGCTTGCTCCGGTCGTGGCTGGAAGGTGATGCGCGGTTGCTTCGCCGCGCACCGGCTTCCCGCTTGAGAATGCTTCAGGCGGAGGCGGGCTTGCTCCGGTCGTGGCTGGAGAAACGCCACGTGTCGGGGAGACCCCGCTCCTTTAGGAGCGCCTGGCACTTGGACAGCCGCGCCTCCACGTCGGGCGTGCGCGGGTCGAAGAGCAGGCCCGCCACTGTTCCGCTGTGCGCTACCTGGAGCCCCACCGCTCCGGAGGCCTCCATCACCTCCAGCAGCAGGTCGAAGTGGGGCTTGGGCAGGAAGCGCTGGTTGATGCGCGCGCTGGTCGTGGCCACCTCGCCCAGCAGCCGGTAGTCCCCCGTTGCTAGCGCCCGCTCCAGTGCGGCACGCAGGCGATGGAACTGCTCGATCTCCTCGCTGTCGTAGCGCGCGGGCGCGTGGGCCAGGGTGTCCACGCCCTTGCCACCAGGGTCCAGGTTGATGCTCACCACTCGCAGGTCGAGTACCTCTCCGCTGAAGCGTTGGAGCACCACGCCCTCGCGATGCGCGAAGATGAGCGCGCTGTTGCCGAAGATGGTGGAGTCCGACGCCGTCTCCGCCTTCACCGCCAGCCGCGCGGTGTCCTCCGGTGTCAGCGGCCGGTCCAACGCCGCGGACACGGCGCGGATGGTGGCCACCACGTCGCTCGTGGAGGAGCCCAGCCCCCATCCCACCGGGATGTTGCTGTGCACCACCAGATGCCCGCCGCGCGGCTCCACGCCTGCCCACTCCAAGGTGAGCGCGGCGGCCCTCGCCGCCTTGGTCTTCCACGTGGGCTCCACGGTGAGCCCCGTACCAGACGTGAGCTGGAAGCGCGCATCCGAGCGCAGCATGCCGCAGGGCAGCGACAGCAGGCCCCGATGCAGGCGCCCGTCCGCGTCGCGGAACACGCCTTGGAGCAGCTCACCATGGTGACCTACGGCTTCGCCCCGTCCCTCGGGGGAGAGCGCAGGGGCCGCTTCCACCACGGGCACGGCTGGGATGGCGGGCGCCGTGTCTGGAGTAGGTGCGCGGGCGGCAAGGGCTTCGCCGACGAGCTTCTCCAGGCGGTGGATGGTGCGGTGCTTGAGCAACTGCCGCAGGCCCAGCGTCACTCCGAACTGGTCGGTCATGCGCGCGAGCAACTGGAGGGCTCGCATGGAGTGCCCGCCCAGTTCGAAGAAGTCCGCGTGGATGCCCACGGTGGGCAGGCCCAGCACGTCCTTCCAGAGCTCCGCCAGCCGCTCCTGGAGCGGCGTCTGGGGCGCGACCATCGGCGCGGCGGGACCTTCGTCACCGAAGGCCGGGGGCAGGGCGCGCTCATCCACCTTGCCGCTGAGGTTGCGGCGCAGGCGCGAGACGAACTGGTAGCGCTCCGGCAGCATGTAGTCCGGCAGCGTCTTCGCGAGGAAGTTCTGGAGGCGGGCTCCGTCCAGGAGCTGCCACGCGGCGGATTCACCTTCCGCGTGCGGGTGCTCCATCCACACGCTTGGGTCGAAGTACTCGGCGACGCCCCGCTCCACGTCCACCGTCACCGGCTGCATGGTGCCCGGGAGCGCGTACTCGCCGGACGCGGTGAGCCGCTGGCCGCTCCACTGCTCCCACGAAGCCAGGTCCCCGCGGATGTACTGCGAGCGCGGCTCCACGTGGAGCATCCGGCCTCCCACGCGCTCGTGGATGCGCAGCCACGGGTCCTGGAGCTGTCCGTCCTCGCGGCGCGCGTGGCACCACTGTTCGAAGGACAGGTCCGGACGTGACGCCTTGCCCGTGGGCCGCACCGGGACGACCACCCGGCCCAGCCCGTGCGCGCGCGCCAGCACCTTGAAGCCCCGCAGGATGAGCGTGGCGAGTCCCCGGCCCAGGGCGTCCTCGGCCACCACGCCGGTGAGGATCATCAGCGTGTCGGCGGGCACGCCGCGCGCCGCGTCCTCGAAGCCCTGCCGCAGCCCCGCGTCCCAGCCCGCGGGCAGGCCCTCGCGCGTGCCGTCCCAACGGATGGGCAGCGCGTTGCCGGCGGCCACCACCGCGTCGTTCTCGTCGACGAGCGCGAACTGGTGCGCGGCGAACTCCTCCGCGAGCCTCGGCCAGAACTCGCGCAGGACCGTGTCCCCCGCGAAGAAGTCCGGCCACGCGCCCACGTGCAGGTCGTCCATGGCCCGCTTCAGCTCCGGACGCTGCGCGAGCGTGAACATGCGGTAGCGCAGGCCCTCGCCCTGGAGCGTGCTCGCGGCCTCGTGCAGCTCCACGGTGGCCACCAGGCCGTCGCCGCCGCCGGGCTTCTTCGCGTGCCGCACGATGCATCCCGCCACCGCCGGGTGCGCGGCGAGCCGGGATTCAATCTCCTCCAGCTCCACGCGGTTGCCGCGGACCTTCACCTGCTTGTCCACGCGGCCGATGAACTCGACGTCGCCCGCCTCGGTGTACCGGCCCAGGTCTCCGGTGCGATACATCCGCGCGCCCGGCTCCTGGCCGAAGGGGTCTGGCAGGAAGGCGCGAGCGGTGCGCGCCGGGTCGCCCAGGTAGCCGCGCGCGAGCCCCGGCGTGCTCACGTACAGCTCGCCGGTGACGCCGAAGGGCACGGGGCGCAGCGCTTCATCCAACAGGTATAGGCGCGTGTTGGCGATGGGCCGGCCCAGCGGGACGATGTCGCCGTCCACCGGCCGCGCGCAGTCGAAGCGGCTGGCGTCCACGGTGACCTCCGTGGGGCCGTAGTGGTTCGCCAGGCGGGTGGGGAACGTCGCGACGAACGCGTCGCGCAGCTCGCGCGGCAGGTACGCGCCGCCGGAGAGGACCCGCCGCAACGACGGCAGCTCCGGGATGCGCCCGGCACGCCGCGCGTCCACCAGCTCCCCCAGCATCAGGGGCACGCACTGGAACAGGGTGATGGACTCACGGCGCACCACCTCCGCCAGGTGCTGGGGCGAGCGGGCCGCGGCGTGCGGCGGAATCACCACGCGCGCGCCTACGGTCAGCGGCCAGTAGAGGTCCAGCACGAACGGGTCGAACGTGAACGAGGTGAGCAGCAGCACCGCGTCGCTCGCGTCCAGCGCGTAGTCCCGCTGGGTGGAGGCGACGACGTTGGCGATGCCCCGGTGCTCGATCTCGATGCCCTTCGGCACGCCCGTGGTGCCCGACGTGAACAGCACGTAGGCCAGGGCCCTGCCACCCAGCGAACCCTCCGGAGAAGTGGAGGGACGGGACGCCACGGCCGCGCTCTCCGCGTCCATGGAGAGCACCGCCAGCCCCGGGCGCTGGAGGCTGGTGGCCAGCGGCCCCTCGGTGATGAGCAGCCGGGCTCCGGCGGTGTCGAGCACCTGGGCCTGACGCTCCTCCGGATGCTCCGGGCTGACGGGCACGTACGCGGCGCCCGCCTTGAGCACGGCCAGCAGCGCGAGCACCAACCGCGGTGACGGCTCCAGGCGCACGCCGATCCGGTCCTCCGGACCCACGCCGTGGGCCCGCAGGTGGTGGGCCCAGCGGTTGGCCTCCTGGTCCAGCTGCCGGTACGTGAGGTGTCCGCCCTCCCAGGACAGCGCCACCGCGTCCGGCGTGCGCTCCACCTGCGCTTCGACCAAGCGGTGCACGCCGGTGTCCGCGTCGTAGGGCAGCGCCGTGTCGTTGAACGCGTGCAGCAGCCGCTGCTCCGACGTCGTGGACAGCATCCGGTAGTCCGCGAGCGCGCGGGTGGGGTCCGCCACCAGCTGTTCGACGAGCGAGAGGTACTGCTCCAGCATCCGCTCCGCGGTCGCGGCCTTGAACAGGTCGGTGTTGTAGTTGAGCCGGACGATGACGCCCTGGGCGACGTGGTCCACGATGTACGTGAGGTCGAACTTGGACGTCTCGCTCTCGGCGACCTCGATGCCGCGCAGGAACTCCAGCTGGAGCCCGTCGAAGCGGACCTCGTCGGCGAGCCGCAGCTTGTTGTTCTGCAACCCGTACATCACGGAGAAGAGCCGGTTGCGCGACAGGTCCGTGTCCGGGTTCAGCTCCTGGATGGCCAGCACGCTGGGGTAGACGTGGTGGTCATACGCCTCCGCCGCCGTCTGACGCGTGTCCTCCAAGAGCTGCTGGAAGGTCATGCCCGGCCGCACCGTGCAGCGCATGGGCAGCGCGGTGGCGAAGAGCCCCAGGAGCGGCGCCACGCGCTCGTCATCACGGTTGGCGATGGGCGTGCCCACCACGAAGTCCCGCTGTCCGCTCAGCCGGTGCAGCTGCGCGTGCAGCGCGGAGAGGAAGACGATGTTGAGCGTGGTGTGGTGCCTGCGGGCGAAGGCGTCGATGGCGGCGGCGCGCTCCTTCGGGATGACGCGGTGGACCTCCGCGCCGTTGAACGTCTGGAAGGCGGGGCGCGGGAAGTCGAGCGGCAGCTCCAGGGGTGGCGGGAGCGTGGCGAACTTCTGGAGCCAGTAGCGGCGCTGGGGCTCCAGGGCGCCGGAGGCCACTGCGTCGTGGATCCACGCGGCGTAGTCCACGTAGCCCAGCCGCAGCTCCGGCAGGCGCGGGGCTCGCGCGGCGCGGAGGGCGTTGTAGAGCTCGCTCAGCTCCCGCGCCAGGTTCATGGTGGAGGTCTCGTCCCAGATGATGTGGTGGACGAGGAAGAGGACGAGGAAGCGGCCGCCGGAGAAGTGCGCGAGCTTCACGTGGAACATCGGGCCGTTCTCGAAGTCGAGCGACATCCCGCTGTGCTGGCGCGCCAGCTTCTGCACCTCCGCGTGGAAGTCCGCGTCCGGGACGTCGCGCCGATCCAGGTACAGCGACTCACGGGTGACGGCCACGTGCGGGCGGACGAACTGCACGGGCTGGCCGTCCACGTAGCCGAAGTGCAGCCGGAAGATGTCGTGGCGGTCCACCAGCGTCTGCCAGGCGCGCGTGAAGGCGTCCAGGTCCAGGTCACCGGTGAGCACCAGGTCGCCGATGCACACGTTGTAGAACGGGCTGTCCGGCTCCAGCTCGTGCATGTACCACTCGGGGAACTGGTACGTGGCCAGCGGGTAGTGCGCCCGGGGCTCCAGCCTGCGCAGGGGCGGCAGCGCCACCGCCGGCGCGGCGCCGTCAGTGGGGGCGCTCCGCAAGGCCTCGATGCGCTGCGCGATGCGCGCCACCGTCTGGCCCTCGAAGAGGTCGCGCACGGACAGCTCCACGCCGGTGAGGGCGCGCAGCTTCGCGTTGGACTGGATGGCCACCAGCGAGTGCCCGCCGAGCGCGAAGAAGTTGTCCTCCGCGCCGACGCGGGGCAGGCCCAGCAGGTCCGCCCAGACGTCCGCGACCCGCTGTTCGAGCGGCGTGCGGGGCGCGACATAGGCGGTGAGCGACCCCAGGTCGCCCTCTCCCGGCGCGGGGAGCGCGTTGCGGTCCACCTTGCCGTTGGGCAACAGCGGCAGCGCATCCATCAGCACGAAGGCGGACGGCACCATGTAGTCCGCCAGCCGGCTGGACAGGTACTCCGCGAGCGCGGCCGGGGTGACGGCCTCTGGCTCCTTGAGGACGGCGTAGGCCACCAGCCGCTTCGCGTGGCCCTTGTCCCCGCGCGCGATGACCACCGAGTCCCGCAGGCCCGGGTGCTGGGCGAGCGCGGACTCCACTTCGCCAATCTCGATGCGGAAGCCGCGGATCTTCACCTGGTGGTCGATGCGGCCGAGCACCTCGATGCTGCCGTCCTCCAGGAAGCGCACCAGGTCGCCGGTGCGGTACAGCCGCTGGCCGGGCTCCGTGGCGAACGGATCCGGCACGAACGAGCGGGCCGTCTTGAAGGGGTCCCCCAGGTAGCCGCGCCCCACGCCGACGCCGCCGATGTACATCTCCCCCGCGACGCCGATGGGCACCGGCTGGAGGAAGGTGTCCAGGATGTACGCCTGGAGGTTGGGCAGCGTGCCGTTGATGGGCAAGCTGGCCCAGTGCATGGAGGGCGCGGACAGCATGGGGTAGTGCGCGCTGTCGTCGGAGACCTCCGTGGCGCCGTAGGCGTTCACCATGGGCACGCCCGGCCACAGCTTGAACCAGCGCGCGCACAGCTCCGGCAGCAGCGGCTCACCGTTCACGATGAACCAGCGCATGCCGGAGAGGTCGTAGCGGCCGGGGTTGGCCTCCATCTCCTCCAGCATGATGCGCATGTGCGTGGGCACCGTCTCCAGGACGGTGACCCGTTCATCCCGCATCCTGGCCAGCAGTTGGACGGGCTCCCATGCGGACTCGTCCTTGAAGATGGCCGTGCGCGCGCCCACGAGCAGCGCGCAGACGAACTGCCACACCGACACGTCGAAGCTGGGCGTGGCGATTTCCGCCACCACGTCCTTCGCGGTGATGCCCAGCGTGTGCTGCTTCGCACGCAGGTGGTTGAGCATGCCGACCTGTTCGATCATCACGCCCTTGGGCATGCCGGTGGAGCCCGAGGTGAAGATGACGTACGCGAGCGCCTCCGGCGGCACGTGCACGTCCGGGCGCGTCCACGGCGCGTCCTGCTCCAGGAGCTCCGTCACCCGCGCGACGAGGCGGCCGGAGGCGATGTCCCGCGCGTCCGCGAGGTGGCGCTCCTCCGTGAGCAGCATCACGCACTGGCTCTGCTCGACGACGGAGCGCAGCCGGTGCCGGGGCAGCGCCGGGTCGATGGGCACGTACGCCCCGCCCGCCTTCCACACGGCGAGCATGGCGATGAGGAACTCCAGCTCCCGGTCCAGGAACAGCGCGACGATGCGGTCCGTGGACACGCCCGCGGAGAGCAGGTGGTGCGCCAGCCGGTTCGCCCGCACGTCCAGCTCCCGGTACGTGAGGCTTCGGCCTTCACACGTGGCCGCGATGGCGTCCGGCGTGCGGTCCACCTGGGCCTCGAAGACCTCGTGGAAGCACTCGTCGCGCCGCCAGGGCACGTCCGTGCGGTTCCAGTCCAGAAGCTGGCGCTGGTTCTCCGCGGGGGTGAGCAGGGGCAGCCGGGAGAGGCGCTGGCGCGGGTCCTTCGCGGCGCCCTCGAGCAGCGTCTGGTAGTGGCCCGCGAGCCGCTGGACGGTGGCCGCGTCGAAGAGGTCGGTGTTGTATTCGAACCAGGCGACCAGGCCGTCCTTGTCCTCGGTGAGGCTCAGGGTCAGGTCGAACTGCGCGGAGCCGGTCTCCACGTCCACCGGCGTCAGCGTCAGGCCGTCCAGCTCCAGGCGGGGCGGCGGCATGTTCTGCAGCGCGAACATGACCTGGAAGAGGGGCGGGCGGCTCAGGTCGCGCGGCAGTTGCAGCGCCTCCACCAGCTTCTCGAAGGGGACGTCCTGGTGGGCGTAGGCGCCCAGCGTCGTCTGGCGCACGCGGGCCAGCAGCTCCACGAAGCGCGGGTCGCCGGAGAGGTCCGTGCGCAGGGCCAGCGTGTTGACGAAGAAGCCGATGAGCCCTTCGGTCTCCACGTGCCCACGGTTGGCGATGGCGCTGCCGATGACCACGTCCTCCGTGCGCGCGTAGCGGCCCAACAGCGCGTTGAAGCCCGCGAGCAGCGTCATGAAGAGCGTCACGTCCTGGCGGCGCGACAGTTGCTGGAGCGCGTCCGTCAGCGCCCTGCCCAGCTTCCAGGCATGGCGCGCGCCCCGGTAGCGCTGCGCGGCCGGGCGGGGCCGGTCGGTGGGCAGCTCCAGCGAGGGCGGTGCTCCGGCCAGCTGCTGCTTCCAGTACGCGAGCTGCGCGTCCAGCCGCTCGCCGCGCATCCACTGGCGCTGCCACACGGAGAAGTCTCCGTACTGCACGGCCAGGGGCGCGAGCGCGGCGTGCTGCCCGGAGGTGAAGGCGCCGTAGAAGGCGGCCAGTTCGCGCACGAAGACGCTGATGGACCAGCCGTCGGAGATGATGTGGTGCATCGTGACGAGCAGCACGTGCTCCATGCCGCCCAGGTCCAGCAGGCGCGCGCGCAGGAGCGGGCCCGTGGCCAGGTCGAAGGGCCGGCGCGCCTCCTCCTCCACGCGCTGGCGCACGGCGTCCTCGCTGGCGCCGGACAGGGTCTCCACGTGCACCGGCACCTCCACCGTGGGGTGCACGCGCTGCACGGGCTGGCCGTCCACCAGCGCGAAGGTGGTGCGCAGCGTCTCGTGGCGCTGCACGAGCGCCTGGAGGCTCTTCGCCATGGCCTGCACGTCCAGCGGGCCTAACAGCCGCACCGCGCCCGCGACGTTGTAGGCGGTGAGGCCGGGCTCCAACTGGTCCAGGAACCACAGCCGCTGCTGCGCGAAGGACAGCGGCAGGGGCGAGTCACGTGGCGCGGGGACCAGCGGCGGCAGGGCTTCCCCCGAAGCTTCCGCGCGCGCGCTGTCCACGCGGGCGGCGAGCCCCGCCACGGTGGCCGACTCGAAGAGGATGCGCAGCGGCAGCTCGGTGCCGAGCGCGGAGTTGAGGCGGGACATCACCTGGGTGGCCAGCAGCGAGTGGCCCCCCAGCTCGAAGAAGTTGTCGTGCCGTCCCACGCGGGGCACGCGCAGCAGGCTCGCCCAGGTGCCGGCGATGAGCTCCTCCGTCGCGCCCTGGGGCGGCAGGAAGGCCTGCGCCGCCTGGGGGCGCAGGGGCGCGGGCAGCGCGCGCAGGTCCACCTTGCCGTTGACCGTGAGGGGCAGCGACTCCAGCAGCATCCACGCCTGCGGGATGAGCGACTCCGGCAGCCGTTCCTTGAGGAAGCCGCGCAGCTCCTCGACGGTGGGCGCCGTCTGGCCCTGTCTCGGGACGACGTAGGCCACCAGCTCCCGGGAGGGCGCCGCGGGGGCGTCCTCCCTCGCCAGGTTTCGGGCCGGCGGTTCACGCTGTTCGGAAGGGGATTCGGAGAGCCGGTGGTGCGTGGACGACATGTTGGAGCGGTCCTGGGGAAGGGTGTCGGCGTAAAGGGGCGGATGCGACGCGCGCGGCCTGGGCTCAGAAGTAGGACTGGAGGACGCCACGGCGGCGCACGTCGAGCGTGGCGCAGTGGAACGAGCCTCCCAGCCGGTAGAAGTGGGTGAAGTTGCAGGTGATGGGCTTGAAGCCCCAGTCCTTGAACGCGCGGATCAGCGTGTGCTCGTTCTTGTCCACGACGAGGCGCTGCTCATCGAGCATGAGGATGTTCATGCTCAGCCACTTGCCGCTGAAGTAGAGGATGAGGTCGTCCGACGCGCAGGGCGGCGGCGCCTGGAGGATGTCCCAGGACTTGAACATCCGCGGCAGCTCGTCCACGCGCTCCGGGTTCACCAGCAGCTTGCCGGGCGCCAGCGGCATGAACGTCGTGTCGATGTGCATGGGCTTGGTGTCCCGGCACTTCAGCTCGTGGATGCGGTACTCGCTGCCCAGGTGCCGCCGCAGCCACTCCACGCCGAACGCGTTCGTCACGTGGCTGCGGATGTAGAAGAGGTCCCGGCCGCAGCGCACGAAGTCCGCCGCGTCGAAGAGCGGCTCGAACTCCGTGAGGGCGTAGCGCATGGGCTCGTCGTCACCCGGCACCTCCCAGGTGTCGTCGAACGACTCGTCCGTCAGCTGCGGCTTGGGTGCGGAGGTCCACCGCGCGCCCGCCTGGAAGTATTCTTTCAATAGCTTGCGGTAGGGGTGGACCTCGAAATAGCGGGAGCGCCACGGCATGGGCGTCTCGATGAGGTGGTCGCCCACGACGAGCAGCAGGTCGCGGGGCATGGCCGTGTAGAGGCCGCCCGGCGAGTGCCAGTCCGGCGTGGAGAAGGGCTTCGCGTGCGAGACGCGCTCGGGGCGGCGGACGCGGATGCCCTCGGCCTCCAGGATGTGCGCGAACTCGTCCAGGTCGCGGTTGGCCGCGTCCACCATGTCCTGGGGGAAGGGCTTACCGCCGTGCTCCTGGAAGAAGCCCCAGTGTTTGCGGGGCATGGTCGACTTGAGGGTCACGTGCCACGAGGGCACCGTGGCGCCGTCCGCGACGCCGACGATGACCTCCTCGAGGGGATCCCATTCGGTGTGCGAGGAGACCACCGGCTGCGACTGGGGCTGCGGGACCAACGACGGGTGCTGCGAGGCCAGTTGGAGGTTGGTGCGTTGCATGGCGTGTCTACTCCTCGGGGGGATGAGGGTCAGGGCAGGGGATGAGGGGACGGGCCGCGCGCGGGCGGCTCCAGCGGGAGCAGGCGCGGATCCATCGCGGCGGGCTCGGGCTCCACGGCCTGCTCGCGCGCGAGCACCACCACGTCCTGGATGGCGGGGTGCTGGCGGAGCGCCGCTTCAATCTCGCCCAGCTCCACGCGGACGCCGCGGATCTTCACCTGGTGGTCGCCGCGCCCCAGGAACTCCAGCTCGCCGTCCGGCAGCTGGCGGGCCAGGTCACCAGTGCGGAACAGGCGCGAGCCCGGAGGGCCGAAGGGGTCCGGCACGAAGCGCTCCGCGCTCAGGTCCGGGCGCTGGAAGTAGCCGCGCGCGAGGCCCGGGCCGCCCAGGTACACCTCGCCGGGCGCGCCCGGGGGAGCGGGCTGTCCGCGCGCGTCCAGCACGTGCATCTTCATGTTCCCCAGCGGCCGGCCCAGCGGCACCGCCTTGCGCGCCATGCCGGGCGCGCAGGTGAACCACGTGGCGTCGATGGAGACCTCCGTCTGGCCGTAGAAGTTGAAGAGCGTCGCGGAGGAGTGCTGCGCGAGCCGGTCCACCAGGTCCGTGGTCAGCGCCTCGCCTCCGCAGACCACCGTGCGCAGGGCGTGGCAGTCCGCGATGCGGGGCTCCTCCAGCACCACGCGCAGCAGCGACGGCACCACGTTCATCTGCGTGACGCCGCGCCGGGCCATGAGGTCCGCGATGTAGCGGCTGTCCTGGTGCGCGCCGTCGCGCACCATCACCGCGCGGGCCCCCGCGAGCAGCGCGCGGAAGAACTCCCAGATGGAGGCGTCAAAGCCGAACGAGGCCACCTGGAGGACGCGGTCCTCCGGCCCCAGCGGCAGCGCGTGCTGTTCCCAGAGCATCCGGTTGGCGATGCCCGCGTGGGAGATCATCACGCCCTTGGGCACTCCGGTGGAGCCGGACGTGTGCACCACGTAGGCCAGCTGCTCCAGGTGGACGGTCCGCGCGGGAGGCGTCTCCGCCAAGCCTTCCTGCCGCCATGCGCCGGGCTCCAGGCGCGCCTCCGGCGGCACCGGCAGCTTGACCGCGAGCGAGGCGGGCGCGAGCACGTAGCGGGCGCGGCACTCCGCGACCATCAGGGCCAGGCGCTGCGCGGGGGCTCCGGCGTCCAGCGGCACGAAGGCGCCACCGGCCTTCATGACCGCGAGCATCGACACCAGCACCTCCGTCGAGCGGGGCAGGCACAACGCCACGCGCTCCTCGGGCTCCAGGCCGGACGCGAGCAGCAGGTGCGCGAGCCGGTTGGCCCGGCGCTCCAGCTCCGCGTACGTGAGGGCGTCGTCCTCGCACTCCACCGCGATGGCGTCCGGCGTGCGCCGCGCCTGCTCCTCGAAGAGGACGTGCAGGGGGCGCGGGGACAGCGGCACCGCGGGCGGGTGGAAGGACTCCAGCGCCTGCTGGCGTCCGGCCGCGTCCAGCAGTGGCAGGGCGGAGACGCGGCGCTGAGGGTCTTCCGCGATGCCTTCGAGCAGGCGTTCGTAGGCCCGCGCCAGCCGGTCGGCCGTGGAGGCGTCGAAGAGGTCCGTGTTGTATTCGAGCCAGCCCGTCAGCGCGCCGGACGTCTCGACCAGCGTGAGCGTGAGCTCGAACTTGGCGGTGTCCGTCTCCAGCTCCAGGTTCGTCAGCGTGAGCCCCGGGAGCGCCAGCGGCTGGAGCGGCGCGTTCTGGAGGACGAACATCGTCTGGAAGAGCGGCGAGCGGCTCAGGTCCCGCTTCACGCGCAGGTCCATCACCAGCTTCTCGAAGGGGACGTCCTGGTGGGCGAAGCCGCCCAGGGCCGTCTCGCGCACGCGGCCCACCAGCTCCGTGAAGCGCGGGTCGCCGGAGAGGTTCGTGCGCAGGGGCAGCGTGTTGACGAAGAAGCCGATGAGCCCCTCGGTCTCCGCGCGGTTGCGGTTGGCGATGGGCGTGCCGACGACGAGGTCGTCCTGGCGCGTGTAGCGCTGAAGCAGCACCAGCCACGCGGCCAGCAGGGTCATGAACAGCGTGGCCCCTTCCTGGCGGGAGAGCGTGTTCAGCGCTGCGGTGACGGCCGGGGACACGCCCAGGGGCAGCTGCGTGCCGCGGAAGGTCTGGGCCGGAGGACGCGGACGGTCCGTGGGCAGGCCCAGCGCGGTGGGCGCGTCCGCCAGGTGCGCGCGCCAGTACGCGAGCTGCTCCTCCAGCACGTCGCCCTGGAGCCAGTCGCGCTGCCAGCGAGCGAAGTCGGAGTACTGCACCTTGAGCGGCGGCAACGGCGAGGGCGCACCCTGGAGGAACGCCGCGTACAGCGCGGCCAGCTCGCGCACGAACACACCGATGGACCAGCCGTCGGAGACGATGTGGTGCATCGACAAGAGCAGGATGTGCTCGGTGTCCGAGAGGCGCAGCAGCTTCCAGCGGATCAGCGGACCGCGCTCCAGGTCGAAGGGCGCGGCCACGTCCTCGGCGGTCAGCTCGCGCACGCGGCGCGCGGTCTCCCGTGCGTCCAGCCCGCCCAGGTCCACCACGTGCAGCGGCAGCTCGGGCGCGGGCCCCACGACCTGCACGGCCTCGCCCTCACGGGCCTGGAAGGTCGTGCGTAGGGATTCGTGGCGCTGGACGATCTCCTGGAAGCTCCTCTCCAGGGCGCCGCGCTCCAGCGCTCCGCTGAGGCGCACGGCGAAGGGGATTCCGTAGTGGTGGCTGCCCGGCTCCAGCCGGTCCAGGAACCACAGCCGCTGCTGGGCGAAGGAGGGCGGGAAGGCCCGGGGCTTCGCCGCGCGCTGCTGGATGAGGGCCCGGGCGCGGGCGCGCTTCTCCTCCAACGCGGAGGACTGCTTCACATCACTCATGATTCGATTTCTCCGCTTTCGAGCTCCGCGATGAGTGCGTCCAGCTCCGCTTCGGACAGCCCCTCCACCTGGGGCGGCGCCTCTGCTGGTGCGCGTGCCGTGAGGAGGGGTTGCTTCCGGACCTCCGCCTGCCTTGAGACGACCTGCGCGAGCGCGGCCACGGTGCGCGCCTCGAAGGCGCTGCGCAGGGGCACGTCCACGCCGAAGGACTCGCGCACGCGCGAGATGACCTGGGTGGCGAGCAGCGAGTTGCCGCCCAGCTCGAAGAAGTCGTCGTGGACGCCCACCCGGGGCGTCCCGAGCAGCTCCGTCCAGATGTCCGCCAGCCGCTGCTCCGTGGCGTCCCGAGGCGCCACGCCGTCCGCGCGGGGCGTGGCGTCCGGCGCGGGCAGCGCGCGCCGGTCCACCTTCCCGTTGAGGGTGAGCGGGAGCGCGTCCAGGAACATGATGGCGGACGGCATCACGGACTCCGGCAGCCGGCGGCGCAGGTGGGCCTTGAGGTCGCCTTCCGTGCACGCCTGGCCCGGCGCCACCACGGCGTGGAGCACCAGCCGCTTGCCGCCAGGCCCGTCCTCGCGGACCGTGGCGATGGCCTGTCGCACGGCGGGGTGCTCCAGCGCGAGCGACTCCACCTCGCCCAGCTCGATGCGCAGGCCGCGCAGCTTCACCTGCGCGTCGGTGCGGCCCAGGAACTCGAGCGCTCCGTCCGGCAGGAAGCGGACCCGGTCCCCGGTGCGGTAGAGGCGGGCGCCGTCGCGCGCGTCGAAGGGGTGGGGCACGAAGGCGCGCGCGGTGAGCTCCGGGTGGTTCAGGTAGCCGCGAGCGAGCCCCAGGCCGCCCAGCCACAGCTCGCCAGGGACGCCCACGGGGACGGGCTGCTGGCGCGCGTCCAGGACGTAGGCCTGGGTGTTCGCGATGGGACGCCCGATGGGCGGGTTCACCGCGCCTGCGGACACCGGGCCGCAGGTGGCGACGACCGTGCACTCGGTGGGGCCGTAGTGGTTGATCAGCTGGAACGGGGTGCCTTCGGGCGCGCCCCGGTGCAGCCGGTCTCCGCCGGTGAGCAACGTGCGCAGCGCGGTATTCGCGGGCCAAGGCTGCGTGAGCACCGCCTCCGCGAGCGGCGTGGGCAGGAAGCAGCGGGTGATGCGCTCCCCGGTGAGCCACGCGACGAGGCGCTCCGGCAGGGCGCGCACCTCGTCATCCACGATGTGGAGGCTGGCGCCGGCAGCGAGGGTGGGCCACAGCTCCCACACCGCGGCGTCGAACGCGGGCCCGGCGGCCTGGGTCGTGCGGTCCTCCGGCGTCAGCGCGTAGGTCCGCTGGTGCCAGTCCACCAGGTGGGCCAGGCCCGCGTGCTCCAGCTCCACGCCCTTGGGGCGGCCGGTGGAGCCCGACGTGTAGATGACGTACGCCAGGTGGCGCGGACCCGTGAGCTCCGGCGGGGCGTGCGCGGGCGCACCGGTGGCGCCGAAGCCGTCCTCCGCGAGCAGGCACTGGCAGCCCGGCGGAAGCGTCAGTGCGGCGGTGTTTCGCGAAGCCAGGAGCACCGGCGCGCGGACGTCCTCCAGGATGGACTGGAGCCGCTCCGGGGGCGCGGAGGGGTCCAGCGGAACGTAGGCGCCGCCGGCCTTGAGCACGCCCAGCGCCGCTTCGACGAACGCGGTCGAGCGCTCCAGGCAGAGCACGACGGGCACGTCAGGCCCCACGCCCAGGTCTCGCAGGTGCCAGGCCAGCCGGTTCGCGCGGGCTTCGAGCTGACCGTAGGTGAGCGCCTCGCCCGCGAAGGCCACCGCGAGCGCGTCCGGCGTGCGCTCCGCCCAGGCTCCGAAGCGCGCGTGCACGGAGACGTGGGACGGCGGCGCCACCGGGCGCGGGTTCCACCCGTGGAGCAGCGTGGTCCGCTCCTCGGCCGTCATCAGGGCCAGGTCGCCCACGTGGCCGTCGGGATCCGCCGCGATGCTGGAGAGCAGCACGTGGAAGTGCTCCGCGAGGCGCGCGATGGAGGCCGCGTCGAAGAGGTCCGCGTCGTATTCGAAGCGCGCGGTCAGCCCGCCGTCCTCGCCGCGCTCCAGCGCGAGATCCAGGTCGAACTTCGCCGGAGCGGACTCGGACTCCAGCAGCGTCAGGTGCAGCCCCTGGAGGGCGCGGGAGGGCAGGGGCGCGTCCTGGTAGGAGAACGCGACCTGGAAGAGCGGCGTGCGGCCCAGGTCGCGCTCCACCGCGAGCGCTTCGACCAGCTTCTCGAAGGGCACGTCCTGGTGCTCGTGCGCCGCGAGCACGGACTCGCGCACCCGGCCCAGCAGCTGGCGGAAGGTGGGGTTGCCGGAGGCGTCCGTGCGCAGGGGCAGCGTGTTGACGAAGAAGCCGATGAGCCCTTCGGTCTCCACGCGCGTGCGGTTGGACAGCGGGCAGCCCACGACGAGGTCGTCCTGGCCCGTGTAGCGCAGCAGCAGCATCTGGAACGCCGCCAGCAGCGTCATGAACGGCGTGGCGCCTTCGCTCCGGCCCAGCTCCGCGAGTCCTCCGGCGAGCGCCGCCGGGAGATGGACCGCGTGACGGCCGCCCGCGAGTGTCCGCACCGCGGGCCGGGGCCGGTCCGTGGGCAGCTCCAGGACGCCAGGGGCGCCCGCGAGCCGCTGCTTCCAGTGCGCGAGCTGACGCTCCAGCACGCCGTCCGCCAGCCACTCGCGCTGCCACAGCGCGAAGTCGATGTACTGGAGCGGCAGCGGCGCGAGCGCCGGAGGCGCGCCCATGGAGAACGCGACGTAGAGCGCGCCCAGCTCCCTCAGCAGCACGGCGACGGACTCGCCATCCGCGACGATGTGGTGGAGCGTGAGCAGCAGCACGTGCTCGTCCGTGCCCAGCCGCAGCAGACGGCCGCGCAGCAGAGGGCCCTGGGCGAGCGAGAACGGAGCGCGGGCCTCCTGCTTCGCGAGCTGGTGCACCTCCGCGTCGCGCGCAGTCGGGGACAGGTTGCTCAGGTCGACTTCGGGCAGTTCGAAGGGGACGTGTGCGTGGACCCGCTGGGTGGCGCGGCCCTGGTGCTGGGAGAAGGTGGTGCGCAGCGCCTCGTGGCGACGGACCACTTCATCGAGGCCTCGGCGCAGCGCCGCGACGTCCAGTGGGCCCTGGAGGCGCACCGCCGCGGGTAGGTGGTAGCGCGCGTCGCCGGGCTCCAGTTGGTCCAGGAACCACAGCCGCTCCTGCGCGTAGGACAGCGGCGCTTCCGGCGCACGGTCCGGCCGGTGCTTCAGCGCGGGACCGGGAGTCGGAGCGCGCACGCCTCCGTCGATGCGCGCGGCGAGCGAGGCCACCGTGGGCGCCTCGAACAGTGTGCGCAGGGGCAACTCCACCCCGAACACCTCGCGCACACGGGCGAGCAGCCGCGCGGCCAGCAGCGAGTGGCCGCCGAGCGCGAACCAGTCCTCGTGCAGGCCCACGGTGCCGCCGAGCAGTTCGGTCCAGAGGCCCGCGAGCTTCTGCTCCGTGGCGGTGCGCGGCGCCGCGTCCTCGGGGGACGTGGGACTCTCCAGCTCGGGCGCGGGCAGGGCCTGACGGTCCACCTTGCCCGTAGGGGTCAGCGGCAGCGCGGGCAGGAGCACGAAGGCCGCGGGGCACATCACCTCCGGCAGCTCGCGGCGCACGTGCTCGCGCAGCGTGGCTCCGGTGAGCGCCGCGTCCGGCGCGGCGACGACGTAGGCGACGAGGCGCTTGCCCGTGGGAGGCTCGTCGCGCACCGCGACCACGCACTGCCGCACGTCCGGGTGACGCTGGAGGACGGATTCGATCTCCCCCAGCTCGATGCGGAAGCCGCGCAGCTTCACCTGATGGTCGAGCCGGCCCAGGAACTGGAGCTCGCCGTCCGGCAGCACGCGCGCGAGGTCGCCGGTCCGGTACAGGCGCGCGCCGGGAACCGTGCTGAAGGGATCCGGCACGAAGGCGCGAGCGGTGAGGTCGGGGCGGTCCAGATAGCCGCGAGCCACGCCCGGCCCACCGATGCACAGCTCACCCGCGACACCCAGCGGTTGGGGCCGCAGCGACGCGTCGAGCACGTGCACGTGCATGCCGTCCAGAGGCCGGCCGATGGTGGGCAGGCCGGACGCCGCGTCCCCGGATCCGACCGGGGCGAAGGTGGCCGCCACGGTGCCTTCGGTGGGGCCGTAGAGGTTGGTGACGCGGAAGGGAGTGCGCGCGGAGGGCCGCCGACGCAGTTGGTCTCCGCCGGTGGTCAGCTCGCGCAGCGTGAGCGTCTCGGGCCACTGTTGTCCGAGCACGCCCTCCGCGAGGGCGGTGGTGAGGAAGGTGTGCGTGATGCGCTCGGCGGCGAGCCACTCGACGAGCCGCTCCGGCAGGGCGCGCACGTCATCGCCGGGCAGGTGCAGGCTGGCGCCCGAGATGAGCGCGGGCCACACCTCCAGCACGGACGCGTCGAAGACCGGCGTGGACAGATGCGTGGCCCGGTCCGCGGGCGACAGCGCGAAGGTCCGCTGGTACCAACCCGCGAAGTGGGCCAGGCCACCGTGCGTGAGCTGCACGCCCTTGGGACGCCCAGTGGAGCCGGACGTGTAGATGACGTAGGCGAGGTGGGCCGCGTCGGGAGTGGAGTCCAGCTCGGTGTCCGGCGCGCCGTGGGCCGAAGCCGTCACGTCGTCCAGCACCCGCACGGACGCGGGCACTCGTGGATGCTGTTCCGGTGAGGTGTTCACGACGCCGTGGGCCTGAGCCGTCACGTCGTCCAGCACCTGCACGGACGCGGGCAGTCGTGAACGCAGCTCTGGAGTCGTGAGCACCACCGCCGCGCCCACGTCCTCCAACAGTGCTTCCAGCCGCGCCTGCGGTGCGTCCGGATCCAGCGGCACGTACGCACCGCCCGCCTTGAGGATGCCCAGCAGCGCCAGCACCTGCTCCGGCGAGCGGTGCATCAGCACACCGGCGCGCACGTCCGGCCCCACGCCCAGCTGGCGCAGCCTTCGCGCGAGCACGCGGGCCTGCTGCTCCAGCATTCCGTACGTCCACTGTCGTCCATCCGAGGCGATGGCCAACGCTTCGGGCGCGAGCGCGGCACGGGCCGCGATGGCGTGGTGAACAGGCGTGAAGGACGCGGACACCGGAACTCCCGCGCTGAATGTGCGCACGCGCTCCTGCTCCGCGTCCGGCAGCAGCGGCAGGGCCGACACGCGCTGGTCCGAGTCCGCCGCGATGCCCGCGAGCAGGCACGTGAAGCGCGCCACCATGCGGCCCGCCGTGTCCGCGTCGAAGAGGTCCGTGTCGTAGCGGAGCGCGCCGTCCAGCCCGCTCGGCGCATCCGCCATCTGGAGCGCGAGGTCGAACTGCGCCGTGCCCAGCTCCACCGGCACGCTCTCCGCCTCCAGCCCCGCGAAGCGCACGCGCACGCCAGGCAGGCCCAGCACCAGCGGAGTCAGCTCCTCGCGCCGGTGCGGCTGCTCCCAGGCGAACACCGCCTGGAACAACGGAGACCGGCTGGCGTCACGCGGACGCCGCAGCCGCTCCACGAGCAGGGGGAAGGGATACTCTTGGTGCTCCAGCGCCTCCAGCACCGTGCGCCGGACCCGGCCCAGGTGCGCGCGGAAGGACGGGTCCCCGGACAGGTCCGCGACCAGCGCCACCGGGTTGACGTGGTAGCCGACCACGTCCTCCAGACCCGAGCGCGTGCGCCCTGCCGCGGGCGAGCCGACCGCGAAGCGCTCCTGCCCCGCATGCCGCGCGAGCAGGACCTGCCACGCGGCGAGCAGCAGCGAGAACAGCGTCGTGCCCTCTTCACGCGCCAGCGCACGCAGCCGCCGCGTCAGCTCCGCGTCCAGCCGGAAGGTGCACGCTGCACCCCGGAACGCGCGCACCGCCGGACGGGCGCGGTCGGTGGGCAGCTCCAGCACGTCCGGAACGCCGTCCAGCTGCTTGTGCCAGTACGAGAACAGCCGCTCACCGTCCGGGCCCTCCAGGAACGGGCGCTGCCAGCGGGCGAAGTCCGAGGGCCGCAGGGCCGGAGAGGGGGACTCGGAAGCCCGTCCATCCTTCAACGCGGGATAGAGCCCGTGCAGCTCTTCAGCGAGCAGCGCCAGCGACCACAGGTCCAGGATGAGGTGGTGCGCCGCGAGCAGCAGCACCTGGCCACCGCCCGCGTGGGCGTACAGCGAGGCGCGCAAGAGCGGCCCCTGCTCCAGGTCGAACGGGCGAGAAGCCTCCGTGGCGAGCGCGTCCCGCAGCGGAGAGTCCTCCAGCGGAAGCGAAGTCGCGTCCCTCAGGAGCCCACCGCCACTGGCCGGGTGCACCTGCTGCACGAGCTCACCGTCGTGCTCCAGGTGGAAGGTGGTGCGCAGGGCCGGGTGCCGTGCCACCAGCCGCGTCAGCGCCTCACGCAGCGTGGGCACATCCGCCGGCGTGTGGAAGCGCACTGCGAAGGCCAGGTGGTTCGCGGTGCTCTCCGGCGCCAGGCGCTGCGCCAGCCAGAGCGCCTTCTGTCCCTCGGACACCGGGTGGCGTCCCAGTGCGTCCCCCGACACCGTGGGCGCGAGCGGCCGCTGCCCCAACGTGCCCACCAGCTCCCGCGCCAGGGCCCGCAGGCTCACCGCGTCCATCAGCCGCGCCAGGGACGTGTCCGTGCCCAGCCACGCGTCCAGGTCGCTCTTGAGCTCCACCGTCGCCAGCGAGTCCAGCCCCAGGCTGATGAGCGCCCGCTCCGCGTCGACGTGCGCGCGGGGAAGGCGCAGCCGCGCCGCCACCGCGTCCACCAGCGACGCCTCCAGGAACGCCGCGCGCTCCAACTCAGGAATCGCGAGCAGCTGCTCCGGGCTCAGCGTGGGCACGGACGGGACGGAGGACTGGAGCGTGCTCTGCCCCAGCACCTCCAGCTCCCCGGCGAGCCACGCCTGACGGCACGCGTAGCGCTGCACCTTGCCGCTGGACGTCTTCGGCAGCGAGCCCGCCTGGATGAGCACCACGTCGTGCGCCTGCGCGTCGTGCGCCTGCGCCACGGCCTCGCGGATGCTCCGGGCCAGCGCCTCCAGGTTCGTGCCGGCGTGGCGCGCGTCCACCTCCTGCACGATGACCAGCCGCTCCTCGCCCTCCAGCTCCACGGAGAACGCCGCGGTGCAGCCCGGCCGCAGCGCGGGGTGCACGCGCACCGTGGTGGACTCCACGTCCTGCGGGTACAGGTTGCGCCCGCGCAGGATGATGAGGTCCTTGATGCGCCCGGTGACGAACAGCTCACCGCCGCGCAGCACGCCCAGGTCGCCGGTGCGCAGGTAGCGCCCATCGTCCGGGCCCGCCCCCTCCACCCGCGCGTGGAAGACGCGCGCGCTCTCCTCCGGCCGCTCCCAGTAGCCCTGGCCCACGCTGGCGCCCGCCACCCAGATCTCCCCCTCCTCGCCGGGCGCGCACTCGCGGCCGGTGCGCGCGTCCACCAGCCGCACCGTGTTCCCCTCCAGCACCCGGCCGGAGCCCACCAGGTTCACGCCGTCCGTCACCGGCGCCGTGCCCAGCGCGTGCCCGGTGACGATGAGCGTCGACTCGGCCAGCCCGTAGCAGGGGTAGAAGGCCTCCCTGCGGAAGCCCTGCGGCGCGAAGGCTTCGTGGAAGCGCTCCAGCGTCTCCGGCCGGATGGGCTCCGCGCCGTTGAAGGCCACCTTCCAGCGGCTCAGGTCCAGCGTCGCGCGCTCCTCGGCGCTCACCTTCCGGACGCACAGGTCGTAGGCGAAGTTGGGGCCGCCGCTCGTCGTGGCCCCGTAGCGCGACACCGCCTGGAGCCAGCGGAACGGCCGCTGCAGGAACGCGATGGGCGACATCAGCACGACGGGGAAGCCGCCGTAGAGCGGCTGGAGCAGCCCGCCGATGAGCCCCATGTCGTGGTACGGCGGCAGCCAGATGACGCCCTTGCTGTCGCGCGAGTGGCCGAACGCGCGGTGGATGAGCGCCAGGTTCGCCAGCAGGTTGCGATGCGTCAGCATCACGCCCTTGGGGCTGCCCGTGGAGCCGGACGTGTACTGGAGGAACGCCAGCGCGTCCCCCGTGACGCCCGGGTCCTTCCACCCGTCCTCCAGCCCCGGCGCCAGCGCGTCCGTGGCCACCCAGGTGAGCCCCGCCAGCTCCGGCGCCTGCTCGAAGAGCATCCCGGCCATGCCGTGGATCATCTCCGTGGTGAGCACGAAGCGCGCCCGCGCATCCCGCACCATCGCCTCCAGGCGCGGCAGGCTGCGGTTGAGGCGCGTCACGTCCGGCGGATACGCCGGCACCGCCACCACGCCCGCGTAGAGGCACCCGAAGAAGGCCGTCAGGTACTCGTTGCCCGGCGGGAACAGGAGCAGCGCCCGCTCTCCCCGCGCCCCGTTCGCCTGGAGCCACGCGCCAATGGCACGCGCCTGCCGGTCGAACTCGCCATAGGTGAGCGCCGCTTCCTCGGATTCACCATCCACCAGGAAGGTGTAGCCCTGATGTCCTGGCGCCTCGGCTGAACGTAGACGCAGGAGTTCAATCAGGCTCGCCGGTGACATGTCGTTGGGCTCCACGCGATGTATGGCTTGGAAGACGACATTCATGTGTCACGGCCAATGCATGTCTGTCAAATCTTGCATTGATATACTTGAGCCCTGTAAAATCCTTGATGACTGGTTTCTTCCGGCCCAAAGACAACCATCCAGGTTTCAATTCCAACACCGGGTCCCTCTAGGAGAGCGGATGTACGAGAACATCGAGCGCATCAAGGCCCCTACTCGCGAAGTCTTCCTCGACGAGTACGTGCGGAAGCAGAAGCCCGTCATCATCACGAACCTGTTCGACGGGCAGCCCATCAGCCGGCTGTCCAGCCTGGACATCGCCCGCAGGGAACTGGGGGACATGCCCGTCGTGGTGCAGGAGGGCCACGAGGAATACTTCACCCGCATGCTGTCGATGCTCATCTCCAAGGACTTCACCTTCGAGGACATCGGGAAGAACCAGAGCACGGTGAACGGCTATCTGGAGATGGTGGCAAAGGACCCTGACAGCCGGCTGGTCTGCGCGGAGGTCCCCCGGTCGATGATCCAGAAGGTGGAGGCGGGATACACCATCCCCGAGTACTGCCATCCGGACCCGGGAGAGCCCGACGAGTACACGTCGATGCTGTGGTTGGGGAACACGGGCAACTTCACCCACATGCACTTCGACGCGGACTACAAGAACATCTTCCAGTACCAGCTCTGGGGGGAGAAACGCGTGGTGCTGGTCCCGCCCACGTCGTCGCGGAAGATCCTGCCCATGCGTAACAACAGTGCGCTCAGCCCGGAAGGACTCAGCCAGGAGGAAAATGACAACTTTGTCCGCTACGTCGGGGGTTATCAGGCGGTGGTGCGCACCGGCGAGACGCTCTTCATGCCCGCGCTGATGTGGCACTACTTCGAGTACATGGACACCAGCATGGCGCTGACCATGCGCTTCCGCCGCAACAAGTACCTGCGCTTCCTGGCGGAGAACTTCCACACCGACTACCGGCTCCAGCACATCGCCTGGAAGCTGGCCAACGAGCGCGGCGTGGACGAGCAGGGCCGCCAGGCCTTCGCGCGGCTGGAGGCGGAGTTCCGCAAGCCCATGGACAACCCCATGGAGAAGGCGAACCACCTCCAGAAGGCAATCAATGAGATCTACGCCAGCTACTGTACGGATGGCCTGAAGGGCGACCTGAGCCGTCCCTTCCTGGAAGAGATTCGCGGCGCCATCCGGAACATGGATGTGCTGGCGGGTTCTCTGTATTCAGACGAACGGCCTACTGTCTGAGTTTGCCCGTGGGCTGGCGCCCGCCCAATCCCTTGCATCGGAGGGGTTGTGGCGGGCGCCGCACCTGAGACGTCTCAAAGCCCCCACTGGTGGGACCACTTGAGCAGCCAGGTGTCCGTGGTGGCGCCGTCCAGCAACTGATTGGGCGCCAGGCGGGTCACCTGGGCGGTGCCCGGCGTGGTGGGCAGCTCCGTCTGGGCGCGTGAGTAGACGAAGTACAGCGTGGAACCCAGCCGGTACTCCCAACGCAGCACGGCGTTGAGGTTGAGCGCGGACTCGTGGAAGTCCGGGTCCAGCGCGGTGGTGGTGGGCGTCAGCCGCGCCAGGGGCAGCCGGCCGTTCGCGTCCGGGGTGCCTTCGAAGAAGGGGCCGTAGCGGCCGTACGCGGAGAAGAACTGCGCGTACGCCTGGAGCGTGAGCCGCGGGGTGAGCACCAGCAACTGCCGCAGCGTGAAGGACAGGGCGCGCGGGTGCAGCTGGCCGAACACGAGCCGGCCGTCCTCGTCCCCCACGTAGCGGGGACCGTCCAGGTTGGTCAGCAGCTCGCTGGTCAGCTGCGTCTCCAGGCGCGGCGTGGGGCGCCACGTCATGGTCACCGCGCCGCCGCCGCCCGTCTTGGAGGGCAGGGGCGCCGGGGCGGAGATGCGGCCCACGTAGCCGTCCAACTGGAAGGAGAGGGCGCGGTTCTTGTCCGTGGAGCCCGCGCACGCCACGTACCGGTACGGCGGGCGCTCGTAGGGGATGCCGGTGAGGGGAATCTCGCGGATGTCGCTGCGCCCGGTGAGCTGGCCCAGCTCGCACTCCACGGCGTGGAAGCCGGGCAGCGTGGCCAGCGCGCCCACCGTGAGCTTGTGGCTGAGGCGGATGCCGCGCCCGTCCGTCGTCCAACGGGTGATGCCCTGCACGGAGGAGGAGAAGTCCAGCAGCGGCCCGAAGCCGGTGGGCCGCACGAAGGACACCCGGCCGGAGGCCTCCTGGAGGTTCTGGGTCGGCTGGTAGCCCGTGGTGCTCAGCTCCAGGCGCGGCGACAGGTACTCGTAGCCCACGTCGAAGCGGAAGGGCTCACCGCCCTGCTTGCCGCCGCTCACGTACGCGCCCAGGCCCAGGTCGCCCGGGCGCAGGAGCGTGCCGTCGCGCAAGGCACGCCCCGCCTCCGGACCTCCCGCCACGCGCGAGCCGGTGAGCTGGCCGCGCACGCCCCAGGCGCCGTCCGTGCTGCGCACGTCCCAGTCCAGCGCCGCCGCGTTCCCTCCGGCCACCCGGCACGCGTCGCGCTCGGCGGGGTCCTGGGGCAGGACGCCCGAGCACAGGTCCGACAGGGGCGTCGCCGCCGCGACGGTGCCGCCCACGGACACGCCGGTGACGGGCTGCTGCCGCAGCACGACGGTGAGGAAGTTCTGCGCCGGGCCCGCCTGCGCGGGCAGCGCGTTGTTGGGGCCCAGGTGCAGCGGCCGGGACGGGTGGAAGCGGATGCGCCGGTCCGGCGGCGCCTCGTCGTCCTCGCCCACGGGTCCCGTCCGGGGCGCGGAGGGGCCCATCACCACCGCGTCCAGCAGGCCCACCTGGAGCGTGTCGGTGAGGTTTCCGGTCAGCTTCACCGCCGCCAGGATGGGCGTCTCCAGGCCGATGCGCCGCGTGTAGAAGAGCGTCTGCGAGGACTCGCCCACCGGCTGGAAGACGTCCATGCCCTGGAGGAAGAAGGGGCGCTTCTCCGGGAAGAACTGCTCGAAGGTGCTGAGGTTGAGGATGAGCTGATCCGCCTCCACCTGGCCGAAGTCCGGGTTCACCGTGGCGGTGAGCGTCAGGTCGCTGGTGAGCGCCGCGCGCAGGTCCACGCCCACGTCCGCGGACGGGGAGCCCAGCCGGGGCGTGGGCCGCGCCGGGTCCGCGGAGCGGGGGCTCATGCCGAAGCGCGCGGCCACGTAGGGCGTCAGCTGCACGCCGGTGCGGGACGGGATGCGCTCCAGGCCCTCCAGGTGCCCGAAGCGGGACACGAAGGCGTTGTCGTTGCGAGGCAGCAGGGTGGAGTCGATGACCTCGCGCGTGCGGGCCAGCTGCCGGCGCACCGCGAGCCCGAAGGTGTGCGTGGGCGCCTCCGGGAAGCGCAGCAGGTGCAGGGGGATGACCAGCTCCGCGCTCCACCCGTCCGGCAGGTCCGCCGCGGCGCCGTCCCAGACGGCGTCCCAGTCCTCGGTGTACTTGATGTCCTCGAAGTAGAGGACGTCGCGGAGGATGCCGCCCGCGTTCACCGTGAACGCGTACGCGGTGCGGTGGTCGTGCGCGCTGTCCACCATCACCGTGACGGAGTCCGACTCCGGAGGCCGGTCCCGGCGCCCCAGCTGGCGGTTGATCAGCTGGGGCTGAGAGTCGCGCGCCAGGATGCCGACGTAGAGGTTGTCGTCGTCGTAGAGGACGCGCAGGTCGGTGCGCTCGCTGGGCGCCGCGCCGTTCTTCGGGAAGGTCTGCACGAAGCGGTCGTACAGCGGCGCCTGGGCCCACTCCGCCTCGTCCAGCCGGCCGTCCAGCTGGATGGGCTTGAGCGTGCGCCGGGCCTGGATGGCGCTGGACGCGGGAGGCCCTTCGGCGCGCGGAGAGGCGGCCCAGAGCACGGTGAGGAGCCCCATGAGCAGGGGCCCCGTGGAACGCGGACGGGGAGCGGAAGACATGGTGAGGGGGGCTCAGGTCCAGCGGAACAGGCGCACGGCCAGGGCGAAGCACGCGGAGCCCCACGTGCCCAGGATGGCCAGGTCCGGCAGCAGCGCGGACAGCGACGCGCCTTCGTTGATGACAGCGCGCATGCAGGCGTTCATCGCGCTCAGGGGCAGTGCCCGGATGAGCGGCTGGACCGCGTCCGGGAAGTGGCTGGAGGCGAAGAAGATGCCCGCCAGCCCCATCATGGGCACCATCACCACGTTGATGAGGCCCACGGCCGTCTCGCTGGTGCGCGCGCGTGACGCGCACAGGAACGCCAGCCCGCTGAAGGCGAACGTCCCCGCCAGGGCCACCGCCGCCACCGCCGCGAGCGAGCCGTGGATGGGCATGCCGAACGTCAGGCGCGCGAAGCCCAGTAGGAGCGGCAGGTCCACGCACAGCACGAAGACCACTCGCGCCAGCGCGAAGGACAGCAGGTACTCCGGGCGGCGCATGGGCGTGGCCGCGAAGCGCTTGAGCAGCCGGCGCTGCCGGGCCAGGACGATGACGAACGTGATGCCCCACATGCTGCCGGCCATCACGTTCATGCCGATGAGGCCGGGCACCAGCCAGTCCACGTAGCGCGTGCCGGGCGCGCTCACCACGTCGTCCTTCACGGGGCGCGCGTCGGCGCGGCCGGCGTCGCGCTGGAGCACGTCGTCCACCAGGGTGCGCGTGGCGGGGGACTCGGGACGGGTGGGATCGAAGCGGTAGGCCAGCGCGCCCCCGGCCTGCTCCGGAGGCGTCACCTGCAGCGCGAACCGGCCGGCCCGCACGCCCGCGTACGCCTCGGTGGACGGGACGCGCACGGGCGTGAGGGCCGGGTGGGCGGCCAGGGCCGCGGCGACGCGCTCGGCGCCGGGCCCGTCCACCACCGCCACGCGCGTGCGCGGCGTCGCGCCGTGGTTGAACGCGCTGCCCAGCGCCACCGTGAGGAGGATGGGGAAGACGAACGTCCAGAAGAGGGTGCCCGGCTCGCGGATGAACTCCCGCAGCCGGGTGAGCGTCAGGCGCGCCAGGGGCGGCATGCGCCGTCCCCGCGATGCCTGCGCGCCAGCGAACGCGTCCAGGGTGGGCTCAGTCACGCAGGTTCCTCCCCGTCAGGGACACGAAGACGTCCTCCAGCGTGGCGTTGCGCGTGGTCAGCCCGGACAGCTCCGCGCCACGCTCCGCGATGCGCGCCAGGATGGAGGGCAGCGCCAGGTGGGGCCGCGACACCGACAGCGCCAGGCGGCCCGTGAGCGTGGTGCGCGCGGCCGTCACGCCGGCCACGGCTTCGAAGTCCGGCGGCCCCAGCGCGGGCTGCGTGGTGAGCTCCACCACGTGCTCTCCGCCCAGCGACGCGACCAGCTCCGCGGGCGTGCCCACCGCGATGACCCGGCCCTTGTCCACCACCGCCACGCGGTCGCAGAGCTGCTCCGCCTCGTCCATGTAGTGCGTGGTGAAGACCACGGTGCGCCCGCGCGCGCGGAAGGCGGAGATGAGCTGCCAGAGCGCCCGGCGCGACTGCGGATCCAGGCCCGTGGTGGGCTCATCCATGAAGATGAGCTCCGGGTCTCCCGCCAGGCTGCACGCGATGGACAGCCGCTGCCGCTGGCCGCCGGACAGCCGCACCACCCAGGTGCCTGCCTTGTCCGTGAGCTGGAGCAGCGCCAGCAGCTCCTCCGTGTCCGGCCCCTGCGAATAGAAGGACCGGAAGAGCTCCAGCGTCTCGCGCACGGTCAGCTTGTCCGAGAGGAGGTTCTCCTGGAGCACCACGCCGATGCGCTGGCGCAGCGCGTTCCCGGCCTTCTCCCAGGTGCGTCCCAGCACCTCCACCTCGCCGCGGGTGGCCGTCTGGAGTCCCTCGAGGATCTCCAGCGTCGTCGTCTTGCCGGCGCCGTTGGGGCCCAGGAGTCCGAAGCACTCGCCAGTGCGGACCTCCAGGTCGAGCCCCCGGACGGCAGCCACATCACCGAACTCTTTGTGCAGTCCCCGCACACGGATGGAAATCCCCACCTGTCCGGAAATAGACAAATTCCCGGATGCGAACAAGGAGGCGCGGGGTAGGCGCGGGGCTCAAGCCGGCTTGCACACCACGAGTCCGAACATCAGCGGGACAGAGGGCAACTCCTCGGGTGGCCACATGCGGCGGCCCTCGGTTTCGCGCATGCGCGGGAAGAGGCGCGCGCCGTTCGCGTAGGGGTACTCGCGGAGGGCTTCCAGGCGCAGGCCCGCGGACAGGAGGGCGGTGATGATCTCCCCGAGGCCCCACTGGAACGTGTGGTCCGGGTGCGGGTTGCGGAAGTCCTTCACGCCCTCATGGAAGCCCCAGGGCACGAGCGCGTCCTGCGCCTGCGCGACGTAGTCCGTCACGCCCGAGGTCTCCACGTGCACGCCACCACCATAGGGGTAGTGGAGCCTCCACTGCTCGTCGAGCGTGAGCGCCAGCGGATGGAAATCGACGACGACGAAGCGGCCTCCCGGCGCGAGCACGCCCGCGAGTCCCCGGGCCCACGCGCCCAGGTCGGACAGCCAGCACATCGCGCCATAGGAGGAGAAGGCGACGTCGTAGCGCGTGCCCTCCGCGGCGGTGGCGGCGAGCCAGTCGTAGACGTCCTGCCGCACGAAGGTGCCCGGGAGGCCGGACGCCTCGGAGAGCGAGCGCGCGAACGCGATGGCCTCGTCGCTGATGTCCACGCCCGTCACCCGCGCGCCCTTGGCGGCGAAGCTCAGCGTGTCCTGCCCGCTGTTGCACAGCAGGTGCACCAGCGACCGGCCGCGCACGTCGCCGACGAGCTCCTGCTCCTCGGGGAAGAGGGTGGAGTGGCCTTCGCGCAGCACGCGGGCCTGGTCGCCCTTGTGGCTGTTGTGGGCCGGGGTGGCCTCGTTCCACGAGCGCCGGTTGGCTTCATGCAGTTCTTTGGAGGGAGCCATGGGGCCATGATTCCAGGGGTGCAGGGGGGAAGGGTAGAAGGGAGGAGTGACTTCCTCCTGGTTGCCGCTGCACAAGGCTCGCGCTGGCACTCGCGTGCGCCTGTTCTGCTTCCCGTTCGCGGGCGGTGGCGCGTCCGTGTTCCGCCCCTGGGCCAGCGTGCTGCCGGAGGGCATGGAGCTGGCCGCGGTGCAGCCGCCGGGACGCGAGGAGCGCCTGTCGGAGCCGCCCTTCACGTCGCTGCCCGCGCTGCTGGAGGACATGGACGCGGCGCTGTCGCCCTGGCTGGAGGACCGGCCGTTCGCCTTCTTCGGGCACAGCCTGGGGGCGCTGGTGGCCTTCGAGTGGACGCGGCGCCTGCGCCAGCGAGGCGGACCCATGCCGCTGCACCTCTTCGTGTCCGGCGCGCCCGCGCCCGGCCTGCCGCGCACGGGCCCGCTGCTGCACGCGCTGCCGGAGCCGGAGTTCGTCCAGGTGGTGCGTCAGTTGGGCGCGGGGGCCTTCGACGGGCTGCCGGACGCGGGGCTGATGGAGACATGGGGGCCCCTGTTGCGCGCGGACCTGCAACTGGCGGAGAGCGCGGCGCCGGGGCCCGGTGAGCCGGTGGACGTTCCCCTCTCCGCGTTCGGAGGGCTGGATGACGCGGCGGTCTCCCGGGAGGAGCTGGCCGCGTGGCGCGAGCGGACGCGCGGCGCGTTCTCCCAGCACATGCTGCCCGGGGGACACCTCTTCATCCGCGCGAGCCATCCCGCCGTCATCCAGGTGATGTGGCGGAAGCTGCGCGGGTTGGTGCCGGGACTCTGAGGCGCGTCAGTATTCGCCGGTCACGCTCACCAGCGTCTCGTCCGTGACCGCGAAGCCGAAGGGCACCGGCATGGTGTCCTCCGGGCGTTGTGACGCGGGCGCGCCGGGGGCCTGGTCCAGGTCGTAGCGCACGGCGGTCGCTCGGAGTTGGACTCGCGTGCCTTCGGGCACGGTGAGCTCCAGTGGCAGGCCTCCTGGAGGCACGTCCCAGTACTCCACTAGACCGCCGCCCGGCGCGTCGCGCATCCGGGCCACGGCGCTCGCGTCCACGGGTTGGCCGGCGATGGTCAGGGTCCGCAGCGGCGTGCCCGCGCCGAACCGGACCTGGAGCAGGGGCGCGTGCTCCACGGACTCCACGTGGAGCAACAGCCGCCGCAGTCCGTCCCGCGTCTCATCCTGCGTCACGCGCACGCTGGGGGCGGGGAGGGGACGGTGGGGCGCGGGCGTCACGCGCACGTCGCGCCAGAAGCGGGGCAGGTAGCTGTCCAGGCGGCGCGCCGGAGCCTCCGCGCTCACGAAGCGCGAGGCCCACGCGTCCACCTCGAAGTCGCTGGAGAGCCAGTACGCCTCGCCGAGGCTGGCATCCACGGCATAGGCGATGCTGCTGGGGCGCGGGTCGCTCGCGTCGAAGCGCTCCCGGACCACGCCCACGCCCAGGAGCACGCACGCCAGCGCGAGCACGGGCAGCGCCACCGTCCGGCCAGGGCGCGTAATCGGCGCGAAGACCTGCGGCCACAGGAACGCGAAGAACGGCGCCACCGCCAGCGTGGCCACCGCTGCCATGGCGAGCGTCAGCGCGACATAGAGGTTGAGCACCTGCGGCACCCACAGCAGCAGGGCCGGGATGGCGCTCACGGCCAGCAGCAGCCGGCCTCGCGCGGAGGGCTGCTCCGCCGACCCGCGAAGCCGTCCCCCGAGCGCCAACGCGCCCACGAGGGCAGGCACCGCGAACAGGTAGCTGAGGCCCGGCGCCGCGAACGCACTTAGCACGCCCAGCACGGCCCACACCGCGAGCGCCCCCGCCACCAGTTCCTCCGCGAGCGCCTTGTGCGGGAATCGCGCCTGGACGCCGGCCCCCGCCACCAGCTCTTCCGCGTGCGCCCTGCGCTGGAAGAGCGCCTGAACGCCGATCACTGCCGACAGCGTGAGCGCCAGCAGCCCCGCGATGAAGAAGGTGCCGTGATAGGCGTCGCCCTGCGGCAGCACGCCCAGGCCCCCGTCGATGCGCACCACCAGCCACCACGCGGCCTGGACCGCCACCGCGCTCGCCACTGTCGCCGCGAGCAATGTGCCCGCGCCCCATGCCAGTCCGGACGCGCGCAGCCGGCCCCGCCGCAGTCCCTGGACCATCGCCGCCGCCACCGCGAGCAGCGCCAGCAACGCGATGGGCACGGCCCAGGTGGCCGGGTGGTGCACGAGGATGGGCCCGGCGTTGAAGTAGACGGCGTCCTCCGGCGGCGCGGGCTCCAGCGCGTCGTCGCCCAGGTGCCGCGCGAGCGCGAGCATCACCTCTCCGTGGTGCTGGAGGCTGTCCAGGCCGAAGTGGGCGAGGTCGTCCGTGCGCGCGTGGTAGCGCATGAACCCGTCGAGGAAGCCGAAGTTGAGCCCTGTCTTCCCTCGCTGGAGGAAGACCGTGAAGTCCGTGTCGTTCTGCAACCGCCGGTACACCTCGTCGAAGAGCGAGCTGGCCTGGGCGGGCGCCCCCGAGCGCGCCAGGTGCTGGATGAGCCAGCGGTTGCCGGGGCCCGGCTGGAACATCAGCGAGGGCCCATGCGAGCCCCGGGCCTCGAAGTTGAGGACCACGGAGACCTGCTCCGCCAGCGGGTGATGGAACGCGAACGCCCGCGCCCCCACGAGCCCCGTCTCCTCCGCGTCCGTGAAGACGAAGAGGACGTCGTTGCGCAGCGGCGGGCCCGTGCGCAGCGCGCGCAGCGTCTCCAGCATCGCCGCCACGCCGGCCCCGTCATCCGAGGCCCCAGGCGAAGTGGGCACCGAGTCGTAGTGCGCGACGATGGCGATGACGCCGCGGCTGTCCTGGCCCTTCACGTGGGCGAGCACGTTGTGGACGGTGGCGCCCGGGATGGAGTGCTCCTCCATGTGCGGGTGGATGGCGGCCGTGGCCTGCACCTCCGGCGTGACGCCCAGGCCGCGCACGGTGTCCACCAGGTACTCGCGCACCTCGCGGTGGGCCTGTGAGCCCACGGGGTGCGGACGGGCCGCGATGCGCGCCAGGTGCTCGCGCGCACGCCCCGCGGAGAACACCTCCGGGGGCGCTGTCGCGGGCAGCGCCGTGGGCGCGGAGGCGAAGTGCAGCGCGAGGGCGGCGGTGAGCGCGATGAGCACCACGGCCGCGAGGCTGGCGAGGCGGGAGCTCATGCGCGGAGCCTCACGCCGCTACTTCCGGGGCCACCACGTCGAAGCGGATCCGCTCCAGCGCCCGCGTCACCGCGCGCTCCACGTGGGCGCGGTCCTCGCCGCTCGCGATGACGTGGCCCAGCCGGTCTCCGGAGCTCTCCGGCGGACGCACGCTGACGCCCGGCGCCTTGTCCACGGACACCTCGCGCACGCCGTCCTCCTGGCGCGCTTCCTCCACGCCGTGCACCGCCGTGAGCCGCCCCGCGCTGGACGCGGTGAGGAAGCGGATGGAGGCCGTGGCCTCCTGACGGGGCGTCAAATCCACGGGCCGCCCGAGCAGTTGCTCCAGCAGCACCGTCAGCAGGTCGATGCCGGTCGCGTGGCGCACCAGCTCCGGAATCATCCCGCCCGCGAGCCGCGGGTTGATTTCGATGACCACCGGGCCCTGGGCGCAGAGGCGGATCTCCGTGTGCGCGGGGCCCAGGTCGAAGCCCACCGCGTCCAGCGCGGCCACCACGGCGCGCTCCAGCGCCTGGCGCTCGCTGTCGGCGATGGGGGCCGGGAAGTCGTGGCCCATCTCCACGAAGTGGGGCGGCGCGGACAGGTGCTTGCGCGTCACGCCGATGACGCGCGTGTCACCCCGGGCGAGCGTCACCGTCTCCACGCTGAACTCGGGCCCGGTGAGGAAGCCCTCCACCAGCACCTCGCCGGCCAGCGCCTGGCCGCGCTCGTTCACCCGGCGCGACGCGAGCGACCGGTAGTGCGCGAGCAACGCCTCCGGCGTGTCCACGCGCCGCACGCCGGTGCTGCCGCTCTCCGCGGTGGGCTTCACCACGCAGGGATAGGTGGCCTCGCGGCTCACCTGGAGCGCCTGGGCCTCGGAGGTGACCCACCAGAAGTCCGGCGTGGGCAGGCCCGCGTCGCGCAGTACCCTCCGGGCCTCGTGCTTCTCATGGCAGATGCGGGCCGCGTCCGGGTTCAGGTAGCGGAAGCCGTACCGCGCGGCCAGCTGGGCCACCAGCGGCACGTAGAACGTGGAGAAGGTGAGGAGCGCGTCCACGCGCGTGCGCGCCGTCAGGGCCCGCACGCAGGCGTCCGTCGCCTCCTTGTCGTTCGTGTCCGCCTCCAGCACCTGGAGGCCCGGGCTGCCCGCGAGCTTCGCGAGGAAGGGGTACTTGCCGGGCTGACGGGTGATGAAGGTGACCTGCTGGCCCTGCGCCACCAGCCGCTCCACGGCGAGCTTGCCGGTGCCCGTGGTGTTGCTCTCGATGAAGGCGAAGTGCGCGCGCATCACAGCCCCAGCTCCCGGGTGAGGTCGCCGCTGAGAGTGATGTCCGGCGCGTGGTACGGGACGCCGCCGTCGTGGGGCAGCGGCGCGTGGCTCCAGCGCTCGGCCACGTCCACGCCGTAGCGGATGGCCCGCGGTGACGCCGAGGCGGCGTGCTCCGGGCCGGCGATGCCGTGCTTCGCCAGGTAGTCGTCCGAGTAGATGGTCTCCCCGTAGCGGTCGCCCTTGTCCGGGAAGATGCCCACGACGTGCGCGTCCGGGCCGAACTGCTCCGCCAGCCACGAGCCCACGATGTAGACCGCGCCGGACGAGCCGCCCGCGAAGATGCCCTCGCGCCGGGCCAGCTCGCGGCAGCCCTGGAACACCTCGCCGTCGGACAGCCAGTGGGCCTCGTCGATGACGCGGTAGTTGATGTTGCCCGCGATGATGCTGTTGCCGTGGCCGCTCTGGAGCCGGGGGCGGTTGGGCTGGTGGAACTGCACGGAGCCCACCGCGTCCACGGCCACCACGCGCACGTGCGGCAGGCGCTGCTTGAGCGCGGCGGCCGTTCCGCTCAAGGAGCCGCCGCTGCCCACGCTGGCCACCAGCGCGGCGATGTTGCCGCCCAGCGCCTCGGTCAGCTCCTGGGCCATGGCGCTGCTGTACGCGCCGGGGTTGCTGGGGCTGTCGTACTGGCGCGGCCAGAAGGCGCCGGGCACTTCGCGCAGCACGTCCCGCAGGCGCTCCAGCCGCGACTGCTGCCAGCCGCCGGTGGGGTGGTAGGCGTCCACCACCAGGACTTCAGCGCCGAGCGCCCGCAGCTTGGCGGCGGTGCTCACGTCGATGCGCGGGTCGGTGATGATGATGACCCGGTAGCCCTTGAGGGTGCCCACGCGGGCCAGGCCCTCCGCCATGGTGCCGGAGGAGCTTTCGACGATGGTGCCGCCGGGCCGCAGGTCGCCCCGGGCCTCCGCGTCGGTCACCATCTTGAGCGCGACCCGGTCCTTCATCTGCCCGGGCATGGACAGCTCCAGCTTGCCCCACAGCGTCGCGCGCGGCCGGTTCACGGCGCGGCCCCGCAGCGAGACCAGGGGGGTGTTCTTCATCAACTCCAGAACGGACGAGACCTTGAGCATGGCGGGAGGACGGGCGGGTTAGGGGGTCGGGAATCCGGAGGCGGTGAGGATCGCGGCGACGGCGCTCTCCAACTGGCTGCGCGCGTCTTCCTGTTTGGCGCGCCAGCCATGGAGGGATGCGGTGAGGCCCGGGTCCTCCAGCGCGGCGAGCTGGAGCCGGACGGAGTCGGGCGCGGGGCCTCCACCATGGGCGGCGGCCTCCACGCAGGTGGCGGGCTCCAGCGCGCGCGCCAGCTCCGCCTCGTCGAGCGTGAAGGCGCGCGAGGTGACCTCGAGCAGCAGCGCCTCCAACTCGCGCCGGGCCTCCGCGGCGGTGAGGGGCGTGTCGCCCGTCTTGCGCGCCACGAGCCGGGCCACCACGTCGTGCGCCGTGCGGAACGCGAGCCCGTGCCGCGCGACCAGGTGGTCCGCGACGGCGGTCATCGTCGTGTCCGCGTGGACCAGGAAGGCGCGCATCGCGTCCGGGCGGACGCGCACGTGCTGGAGGAGCAGGTCCATGAGCTGGAGTGCCTTGCTGGTGCCCCGGAGCGCGGGCCACAGGTGCGCGGAGACTTCACCGCTGACCTCCACGCTGTTGGTGAAGGGCGTGTTCTTCAGGCCCATCAAGGCGTTCATCAGCGCGCCGGTGGGGTGCACCGCCTGCCCCCGGATGTGCTCCAGGACGAAGGCGTTGCGCTTCTGCGGCATGATGGAGCTGGTGCTCACCAGGTCATCCGGCCAGTCGAGGAAGCCGTAGGCCATGCTGGCCCAGGCCTGCAGGTCATTGGCCAGCCGCGTGAGCGTGGTGCCCAGGAGCGCCAGCGGCCCGAGCACCTGGATGACGAAGTCCCGCGAACCGACGGCGTCCGCCGAGTTGAGCACCGGCGCGGAGAAGCCCAGCAGCCGCGCGACCTCGTGCGGGTCGATGGGGAACGACGTGCCACCGCCGGCCGCGGCGCCCATGGGGCTGCGGTTGACCGTCGCGTAGCTGCCCGCGAGCCACGCGGTGCCCCGGACGAACTCCGACAGCACCGCCGTCAGGTAGTGGCCGAACGTGGAGGGCTGCGCGGGCTGCTGGTGGGTGAAGGAGCTCATCACCGTGCCCGCGTGCGCGTACGCCTGCGTGCGCATCGTGCGCGACAGGGACTCGCAGCTGGCGAGCACGCTCAGGAGCTCCGTGCGCAGCCGCATCCGCGTCACGGTGGCGTTGATGTCGTTGCGGCTGCGGGCCACGTGCGCGGAGCCGCCGACCTCGCCTCCCAGCCGGTGGATGTATTCGTTCTCGTACGTGAGGTAGAGGCCGCGGTGCGACGCGGGCGTCTCGAACACCAACTCCCCCGCGTCCGAGCGCAGCCGCAGGTCTCGGTTGACGGACAGCAGGCGCGCCACGGTCTCCGACGGGAGGATGCCCCGGTGCGCGAGCATCACCAGGTGCGCCGCGTCGATGCGCAGCAGGTGCGGCAGCACCGTGCGCTGGTCGTCCGCGAAGCCCGGCTCGTAGAACAGCCGGAAGAGGACGGGGTGGGGCGGCAGGGAAACACGGCCCAGCGTCTGGGCGCTCATCGCGCGTCCTCCGCGGCGATGTCCGCCACCACCGCGCCGGTGAGCCGCTGGATGTCCCGCGGCGAGATGCGCAGCATGTGCTGATCATCCCCGCCACCGCCGAAGACGAGGTCGTACGGGAGCACGCGCGAGTCGATGACCACGGGCAGCGGCGTCGCGTGCCCCACCGGAGGGACGCCGCCCACCGCGTAGCCTGTCAGCCGCAACACCGTCTGCGCGCTGGCCAGCTTGATTTGCGTGAGCTGGAGCGCGGCGGCCACCTTCGCGGTGGCGATGCGGATGTCGCCGGGCGCGATGGCCAGACACGCGCGGGACGCGTCCTTCTTCCCCTCGAAGACGATGGTCTTGACGATCTGCGCGGGTGTCACGCCCAGCGCCGCCGCCGCGAGCGGCACCGTGGGCATGTCCGCGCCGGGGTTGATCAGTGTCGCGGAGACCTGCGAATCACGCAGGAACTGCTCCAAGAACTCTCGTCGGGAAGGCGCATCCGTCGTGTGCATGACGAACGCGATTTTAGAGATTTCCCCTCTCTCGTACAGAGCGCCCGCGGAGCGGAACCCGTGACGGTGGATCCGCTCCGCGCGCGTGTTTCACGTCGTGCGCGCGAGCGTCAGGCGCTCACGCCAATGCCAATCGGGCAGCTCACGCCGGTGCCACCCACGCCGCAATAACCCCCCGGGTTCTTCTGCAGGTACTGCTGGTGGTAATCCTCGGCGTAATAGAAGGCCGGAGCGGGCAGGACCTCCGTGGTGATGTCGCCCAGGCCCTTGGCGTTGAGCGCGGCTTGATAAGCCTGCCGCGTCTCCTCCGCGGCGCGCTTCTGCGCGTCGTTCGCGAAGTAGATGCCGGAGCGGTACTGCGTGCCCGCGTCGTTGCCCTGACGCATGCCCTGTGTCGGGTCGTGGTTCTCCCAGAACACCTTCAAGAGCTGCGCGTACGTGACCTTCGCCGGGTCGAACACCACGCGCACGACCTCGTTGTGGCCGGTGAGCCCGGAGCAGACCTCTTCGTACGTGGGGTTCGGCGTCAGCCCGCCCGCGTAGCCCACCGCGGTGGAGTACACGCCGGGCACCTGCCAGAACTTGCGCTCGACGCCCCAGAAGCAGCCCATGCCGAAGACGGCTGTTTCAAAGCCCTCCGGCACGGGCCCCTTCAGCGGGGTGCCCAGCACGGTGTGCTTCTGCGGAACCGGCATCTCCTGCGGGCGGCCCGGCAGCGCCTCCTGCGGAGTGGGGAGCCTCAACTTCTTCGGGGACGTGAAGAACATGCTCTAGCTTTAGCCCCGGGCCCTCCCGTTTTCACGCCCGGCGCACGCCCACCCGCCCGCCCGCCGTCCCACCAGGAATGCCCCGTCCTCCCGACGGTTTCCCAGGCCTCCCATGCGCACCCGCCTCCTCGCCGCCCTCTGTCTCCTGGCCCCCACCGCCGCCCTCGCCGCCAAGGACCCCCGCTGCGCCGGCAAGCCCGCCGCCCGCGCCGCCCGCTTCTCCGACACCGCCCTGAAGGGCAGCTCCGCCGCGGAGCGTTACGCCGCCTACGTCCAGGCCTGTGCACTGGATGACGTGGTGGCCCTCACGCAGACGCTCGTCCGCTTCAAGACGGTGAGCAGCGAGTCCCCCGCCGCGAAGAACCCGGAGGTGGCCGCCATGGGCCGCGCCCTGGAGGCGTGGGCGAAGCAGCACGGCTTCGGCTTCCGCACCGTGGGCGCCAACGACGTCTTCGAGCTGTCCTGGGGCGAGGGCGAGCCGCTGCTGGGGCTCGTGTTCCACGGCGACGTCGTCCCCGCGCCCGCGCACGAGTGGAAGCGCGCGCCCTTCAAGCCGGTGGTGGAGAAGGGCCGCCTGTACGGCCGGGGCGTGGAGGACGACAAGGGCCCCATCGCCTCCGGGCTCGTCGCGCTGGCCATGGCGAAGGACCTGGGCCTCAAGCCCCAGGGCAAGGTGCTGATCATCATCGGCAACGGTGAGGAGAGCGACTGGAACGGCATGAAGAACTACGCGGACACGCAGCCCAAGCCCACGCACGTCATCTCCGTGGACTCCGGCTACCCGGTGATGGCCGCGCAGTCCGGCTTCGTCGCGTGGACGCTGGAGGCGCCCGTGGGCGCTGCCCTCGCCACGCCGAAGGAGGGCACCGTCGCGCGCGCCGTGGACGTGAGCGCGGGCGAGTTCCTCACCCAGGTGCCCGGCACCGCCACGCTGAAGCTTCAGCCCGTGAAGGGGCAGACGCCGGAGACGGTGCTCGCCGCCGTGAAGGCCGCCATCGCGCGGGAGTCCTCCGCGCGCAAGGACCTGAAGGCGGAGGCGAAGCGCGAGGGCGACGCGGTGGTGCTCACCACCCACGGCGTGGCGGTGCACTCGTCCACCGCGGACGAGGGCCACAACGCGCTCTGGGATGTGTCCGCGGTGGCCTCGCGCCTGGCGCTGGAGGACAACGGCATCGCGGCGCTGCTGCGCGTGGTGGCGAAGCGCTTCGACGGCGACCACCACGGCGAGAAGCTGGGCCTGAAGTACCAGGACGCGCTGATGGGCCCGCTGCTGGTGGCGCCCACCGTGCTGCGCGTGAAGGACGGCTCCGTGTCCCTGGGCGTCAACATGCGCCGGCCGCAGGGCCAGGACGCGGCGGCCTTCAACGCGTCGCTGGACGCCGCCGCGAAGCGCGTGGGCGAGGACTCCGGTGGCCAGGTGAAGGAGGGCGCCGGCCGCTACCTGGGCGACCCGCACGTGGCGGACACGTCCGGCCCGCTGGTGAAGACGCTGATGGACATCTACCAGCGGCAGCGCAAGGCGCCGGACGCGGTGCCGGGCTCCATCCGCGGCGGCACCTACGCGCGGCTCTTCCCTCGCGCCGTGGACTTCGGGCCCGCGTTCCCCAACGAGCCCTACACCGGCCACGCCCCGGACGAATCCATCGCGCTGGAGACGCTGGACCTGAGCACGCGCATGCTCGCGGAGGCCGTGCACACGCTGGCCATCGCGCCCGCGTCCGAGGTGAAGGCCGCGCCGTGACGGCGGCTCACGGCGTCAGGTAGCCCAGGGGCGGCGGGACGCGGGGCCAGCGCACGGTGAAGGTCGTGCCGTCCCCGGGGGCGGTCTCCACGCGGACGCTGCCCCGGTGCACCTGGACGATCTCGTTCACGATGTAGAGCCCCAGCCCCAGGCTGCGGTGCTTGCTGCCCGCATGCGACACGTTCGTCTGCTTGAACGGGTCGAACAGGTGCGGCAGCAGTTCTGGCGGGATGGGGTCACCCTCGTTGCGCACCCGCATCACCACGTCCACGGCCTCGCCCGTGAGCGTGGTGATGACGGGCGAGTCGTTCCGCGCGTGTTGCAGCGCGTTCACCACCAGGTTGCCCAGCACCTGCGTCACCCGGTCCGGGTCCCACTCCCCCCACAGGTCCTCCCCCTGCACCTCCAGCACCAGGGGCCGCTCCGGATAGACGACCTGGAGCTCCTCCAGCATGCCCTGGCACAGTTCCTCCATGTTCACGTGCTGGCGCGTCACCGGGATGCCCCCGCCCAGGCGGCTGCGCGCGAAGTCGAGGATGTCGTTGATCATCCGCGTCATCCGCGCCGTGGCCTTGCGGATGCGGTCCACGGAGCGGCGCGCCGTCGTGTCCAGCGCCGGCGCCTTCCCCAGCATGAAGGCCGACGCGTTCACCGCGTGCAGGGGGTTGCGCAGGTCGTGGCCCAGGATGGCGATGAGCTCCTCGCGGAAGTCGATGGCCTGCTGGAGCACTCCTTCCGCGCGCTTGTGGTCGGTGATGTCCACCACCGTGGAGCCCACGCCCAGCAGCACGCCGTCCGGGGTGCGCACCGGGAAGTAGTCCGCGCGCCAGACGCCCGCGCGGCCCCGCACCGGATCCGGCCCCTCGAGGAGCACGTCCTGCACGGGCTGCCCGGTCTCCAGCACCTGGCGCAGCGAGCGCTCGATGGAGACCACGGAGCGGGTGCGGACCATGTCGTGCAGCGTGCGGCCCCGGTGGTCCTCCACGGGCCTGCCGTTGAGCCGCGCCAGCGTGCCGTTGATGCGCAGGTAGCGCAGGTCCGAATCCAGGAACGCGATGCCCACGGGCGCCGCCTCCAGCAGCGAGTCCAGCAATGCCAGCGACCGCTCGGCCTCCTGGCGTGCCTCGTGCTCGCGCGCGTGCAGGTCCGTCTGGGCGATGTAAGCGGAGGCCCGCTCCGCGACGGCGTGGAAGAGCAGCACGTCCGAGTCGGAGAAGGCGAAGGCCGTGCGCGAGCCCATGTACGCCATGCCCAACAGCCGCTCACCGTCCATGAGCGGCAGGCCGTACAGCGCGCGCAGCCCCGCGCTGCGCAGCGGCCCGATGTGGACGCGAGGGTCCGTGGCGGCCGAGCGGACGAAGAAGGGCCGCCGCTCCAGCGCCGCCTGCCCGCTCACGCCCTGCCCCACCGGCACGCGAAGGCCCTTCACCTCGTCCGTGCTCAGCCCCACCGAGGCGCGCACCACCAGCGCGTCGTCCTCCAGCAGCATCACCGCCGCCGTGTCCACGGTGAGCGCGGACTCCATCAGCCGGGTGAGCAGGCGCTCCAGGAGCGTCTCCATGCCCGGGTCGTCCAGCGTCGCCTCGGACATGCGGTCCAGCGTCTGGAGGATGCGCTGCTTCATGTCCCAGAAGAACGTCATCGTCCGGGTGACCACCCGGTCGAGCATCTCCTCCAGCCGCGTGAGGTCTCCGGGGCGCAGCCGCTGCTCCCCCGCTTCCAGCCGGTGGAGGATGCAGCGGCGCAAGAGCGCGTACTCCCGCGCCACCTCGCCCAGGTTGAAGCCCGCGTCCAGGCGGGCCGCCGCGTGCGCCGCCTCCAGGCGCTCATCCAGCGCCTCCGGCCCCGAATCCATCGCGTCCGCCAGGGCGGTGAGCAGCTCCGGCAGATGGTCGATGAGCCAGGGGGGGTGGACGGTCTCCTCCCCGCCCAGGTCCCGCATCACCGCCTGCTGCCATTCGGCCAGCAGCGCGTCGTGATTCGCGCGCAGGAACTCCGCCGCGGACAGGCGGGGGCCGCCGCGCGCATGCTCGTCCACGGAGTGAGAATCCGGCTCCTGCATCGCCCATCTCCCCAGGCCTTCGCCCGGTCGTGCCACCCCTCGCGAAAAGTCTGCGCATGGTGCTCCTGGCGTGCCTCGCCTCCGCGTCGGATGAAGGTCCAGCACGGGCCCTTGGCCGCTGGCTCCAGGCCGGGCTCGGGACGACGCACCGCCCGGCGGGCCGTTCACCTTCGTGCGCTCGGCCTGCCCTGGGGACGTTCGCGCCCCAGGGCACGCGCGCGCTCGGGTAGGGTGGCCGTCACAGCATGCGCACCCTCCTGCTCAACCGCTCCGCCGTGGCCCGCAACATCCAGGCGCTCCTGCTCCTGGACGACCTGCGCGAGGCCTTCCGCACCGACGTCCTGGCCCGCACGGTGGCCCCGCAGCGCGTGCGCGCGCCGCTGCACTCGGTGGGCTCCGCGATGGTGCTCTTCCCCGGCTGCGTGCCCGGCATCCCCGCGTACACGGTGAAGGTGCACTCGAAGTTCCCCGCGCAGAAGCCCGCCATCCAGGGCGTGGTGCACCTGCACGACCTCGTCACGGGAGGGCTGCTCGCGGTGATGGACTCCGGCCACCTCACCGCCGTGCGCACCGGCGTGGTGGGCGCGCTGGCCGCGGACGTGCTGGCCCGGCCGGACGCGACGCGCGTGGCGGTGATTGGCGCCGGCCGCCAGGGCGTGCTCCAGCTCAAGCAGCTGCGGCTGGTGCGCACGCTCAGCCAGGTGCGCGTCCACGACACGAACATCGCGCACGCGAACGCCTACGCGCAGCGCATGTACCAGGAGCTGAACCTGCCCGTCAGCGTGGAGACGTCCGTGGCGGACGCCGTGGCGGACGCGGACATCGTGGTGACGGCGACGTGGAGCCACCAGCCCTTCCTGCACGCGGGCATGGTGCGGCCGGGCACGCACATCACCGCGCTGGGCGCGGACGAGCCGGGCAAGGCGGAGCTGTCCCAGGACCTGCTCGAGCAGTCGCTGTTCATCTGCGACCACCGCGGCTTGAGCGTCTCCACCGGCGCGGCGGGCGCGGTGGGGCTCACCGAGGACGCCATCCACGCGGAGCTGGGCGAGGTCCTCGCGGGCCTCAAGCCCGGGCGCACGTCCCAGGAACAGGTGACGGTGTTCGCCGGGGTGGGCCTGCCCTTCCAGGACCTGGCCGCCGCCTGGCATGTGTACCAGTCGGCGACCGGCGACGAGGACGTGCCCACGCTCGACTTCAGCGAGTAGCGCGGGGCGCGTCCGTGCGTCCGGCCTGGCTTCAGGCCTTGGACAGCGTCTTCGACAGGCGCGTGGCCTCTTCGTGCAGGTCGGTGTCCTCCGCCAGCGGCATGGCGAGCACCTTCGCCACCAGCTCCTTGGCCTTCGCCTCCTGGCCCAGGCGCGCCTGCGCGAGCGCCAGGTTGAGCAGCGGCTCCGGCCGGTCCGGGGCGCGGCGCACGGCCTCCTCCAGCACCGTCACGGCGCGCGGCAGGTGGGCGTTCGCCGGCTCCGCGGGGACGCGCAGGAGCAACTGGCCCAGGTTGTTCGCCGCGCGCCAGCCGTCCGGCGCCAGCCCCATGCCCTGCTCGTACGCGGCGATGGCCTTGTCGTACGCGGGCGGCTCCTGCGACTCGAAGCAGGTGGCCTCCGCCATCTTCAGCGACTCGCTGGCGACGCCCAGCGACGCCATGGTCTGGCACAGGTGCCGGGCCTGCTCGATTTGACCGCGTGCCAGCATCAGCTGGGCGAGGTTGGCCTGGGCGTCCGCGTCCTTCGGGCGCTGGGCCGCGAGCGTGGAGGCCGCCTGGTAGGACGTGCGCAGGTCGCGCAGCGCCATGGACAGCACCGTCACGGACGCGAGCAGGCGCGGCTGGTTGGGCACCGCCTTGAGGCCCTGCTCCAGCACGCGGCGTGCGTCCGCCAGCTTCTCCTGGGCGGACAGCGCGTGCGACAGGCTCAGGTACGCGGGCACGAAGCGGGGCGCCAGCGTGAGGACCTCCCGCAGGGTGGCGAGGCCGGCGTCCGTCTGGCCCGCCTCCAGCTGCACCTGGCCCAGCCGGTAGCGGAACACGGGGTTCTGGGGCGCAAGCCGCGCGGCCTGGGACAGGGCCTCCAGCGCCTGGGGCGCCTTATCCTGTTTGATCAGCATCATGCCCTTGCCGAAGTGCGCCTCGGCGCGGTTGGGCTCCACCGCGAGCACGCCCTGGTAGGCCTTGAGGGCGGCGTCGAGCTGGCCCTTCTGGGCGGCGATGTTCGCGCGCACGAGGCCGGTCTCCGCCGTGGCGCCCTGGCCTTCCGCCTTGGCGAGCAGCGCTTCCGCCTGGGGCACCTTGTTCTCCACGAGCGCCAGCTTGGCCATGACGACCAGTGCGTCGCGGTGGTTGGGGTTCTTCGCGAGGAGCTTCTCGGCCTCGGCCTTGGCCTGGGCCACCTGACCCTGCGCGAGGAGGGTTTCCAGAGAGTTCATGATGGAAAGTGTCCCCCAGGGGGCGGGGGCTGTCGAGCAACGGGGAAAAGGAAAGGGCCTCGCCCGGATGGACGAGGCCCTGGGAAGTGCATCAGGTGGGAAGCGGCCGGACGCGGCCCGCCACTACCACTTGGTCAGCGCGTCCTTGATGCCTTCACCGACGTTCTTGATGCCCTCGCCGACGTTCTTGATGCCCTCGCCGACGTTCTGCACCGCGTTGCCCACGCCCTCGACGGCGGCCTTGGCGGCGTCGCCCACCTTGCCCACGTCGACGGAGAAGCCGAACTCCACGCTGGCGCCGATGCCCAGCGCCGCGCCCACGTCGAAGTTGGCGGACAGCTTGCCGTCCTTCAGGCCGACGTTGGCCTCGAACTCCACGCCGATGCCGGCGAAGGCCTCCGCGCCGGCCGTGACGGTCGCGGGACCAATCTCCTGCGTGACCTCCGCGCTGGCGCGGGCACCGGCGAAGGCCTCACCGTGCACGGAGGCAGCGGCCTGGCCGTGCAGCGGATCCAGCACCACCTGGCCCGTGGCGGTCGCCTCGGCGCCCACGTTGCCCTCCGCGCCCCACTCGGAGCGGCCCAGCGCCGTGTCCGCGTGGCCTTCCACGGAGCCGCGCACCAGGTCCGCCTTCACGTCCACGGAGCCCTGCGCGCCAATCTTGCCGTGCAGCGGGTCGATGGAGACGTTGCCCTGCGCGGACACGTCCGCCGTCAGCGCCTGGCCTTCCACCGTGTTGTGGAAGTTGCCGTTCACGTCACCGGAGGTGTGGGAGCCGGAGGCCGCGGTCCAGTTCTTGTTCCACTCGCCCTGGGCCACCGTCTGGTCGAAGCGGCTGGTCTCCAACTGCTTCTGGATGTCCGTCGTGGTGTTGGGGTTGGCCTGGTTGCTGGTGGTGACGCGGTTGCCCTGCACGCCGCGGTTCAGGTCGATCGTCGCCTCGCCCTGGGCCCGGTTCTGCGTCTGGGCCTGCACCTCGCGGCGCACCTGCGTCCCGTTGGCGGGCGCGGGCGTGGTGGGGTTCCGGAACACGGGGCGGTAGCGGTTGGTCTCGATGGACATGGAAGAGGGCTCCGGCGGGCGCGAGGCGCGGTGGGGAATCTTGTGACTTGAGAGAGTATCGGCGCTCCACCCGAGAAAGTTTCCGCGCCTCTTTTTCTTTCTGATCCGCCCAAGCGCCCTCAGGGCTCGGATCTCCCGGGAGCCAGGATTCCCTCGGGATCGAACGCCGCCTTCAGCCGCCTGCGCACCTCCGCGGAGTCGTCCCGCACGGGCGGTGCGGCGTCCTGCGCCTGGAGTCCGGCTCGGGTCAGGAAGTACCCGGCGTCCGCCAGTTCGCGGGTGAGGGCGCGGTAGCAGGCCTGGGCGCGGGCGTCCTCGCCGCGGACGTCCCGGTCATAGGCGAGCGCGGTGACCAGGTAGACGCAGCGCGGGGAGTGGGCGAGGAGCGCCAGGTTGGGCTCGAAGCCGAAGAGGCGGGGGACGCGGTCGGCGATGTCCGAGGCGCGCTTCGCCTCCGGGCCGGTGAAGGGGACGGCGACGGAGCACCAGATGAAGCCGCAGCGGTCCCGGTCCGGGTCCGGGTCCTCCGGCTTGGGGGTGCGCTTGCGCCAGTAGGCCATGGCGAGGTTGGTCTCGGTGGGGACGCCCTGGAGCGTGCCCTCGCCGAAGGGGGCCACCGGGCCGAAGGACAGCGGGCGGAAGGCGCCCTCCACGGCGCGTGCGAGCCGCTTCTCCAGCAGGGCGCCCATCTCCGCGTCCGGGGCGATGAGGGTGCCGCTGATGGCCCAGCGGCCAAAGCCCTCGCGCAGCTTCTCGCGGGCCCAGTCCGGCAGCGGCGCGCGGCCCACGGAGGGGTAGGGGAACTGCTGGGTGATGCTGTACGCCTTGATGTCGTTCCAGAAGAAGAAGCTGCCCTTGAGCGTGCCGTCCAGGGCCAGGGCCTGGAGCCGGTCCACCATGTCCCAGAGCTGGGCGTCGTCGTTCACGGCGCAGAAGAAGTCGCGCAGCCAGGGCTGCTTGCGCGCCAGCCAGAACGTCATCCGCGTCACCACGCCCAGGGACGACTGGCTGAAGAGGCCATCCAGCACCGGGCCCAGGCCCCAGCGGAAGACGGGGGCGGAGCGGGCGCCGGGGAACCTCGCGTGGCCCGTCTCCACGCGCTCGCCCGTGGGGAGCACGGCCTCCAGCGCGCACACGTTCTGGAAGATGTCCGCGTTGGGGCCGGCCCCGTCGCCGCGCTCCAGCGCGTTGCCCACCATGCTCGCGTCCGGTGATCCGCCGATGGTGGTGATGAACGTGGAGGAGCCCTTGCCGCGCAGGTACTCGTAGGCCTGGCGGAACGTCACGCCGGGCTCCACGGTGAGGTACGCGAGCTGCTCGTCGTGCGCGAGGATGCGGTTCATGCGCCCCAGGTCCAGGAGCACGCTGCCGTCGCCGGGAGGCACGCGCGAGCCGTAGCCCCAGTTGCGGCCGGCGCTCACCGGGTACACCGGCACGCGGTGCGCGCTGGCGATGCGCAGGCACGCCTGCACCTGCGCCGTGTCCGCGGGCCGCACGATGGCGGGGATGCGCTGGGTGGTGGCGAAGGTGGCCGTTTGCGCGGCCTCCAGCGCTTCGGGTTCCAGGATGACGTGCGCCTCGCCCACGGCCTGCCGCCACGCGGCCAGCGCCGCTCGCAGGTCCGGAGCCTTCCCATCGGTCTCGCTCACGGGGCCGCAGTATGCCCGCGCGAGCGTCCCCCCGCTGACTCCCCGGACGGCGAGCGGGCGGGCGGGCCCCGGGCGGCGAGGGTCGCCGGGTGGACACCGGCCATGGTCCCCCCCTGCCGCGTGTTCATCTTCGGCGTGGGGAGGTTGTTCATGGTCGGCTTCATCAATTCGCGCAACGGACGGTGGATTCGGATTCTGGCGGGCACGGGCCTGGTCCTGGGCGGGCTGGGCACGGGCACGCCCCGGGGCGCGGTGGTGGCGCTGACGGGCCTGCTGCCGCTGCTGACCGGCGCGCTGGACTTGTTCCCGCTGGGGCCGCTGATGGGCCTGCCCCTGAAGGGCGCGGACGTGCGGCGCGCGCTGGGGCAGCCGGAGGAGGCGCCGCTGCTCGACTTGGCGCACGACGGGGGGCGCTCTCCCTACGCGCCCCCCAGCACGCTGCTGCACTAGCTACTTCGTGCTCACCTGGAAGGGGATGCCCATGGAACCGAACGGCTCTCCGGTCTGGGCATCCACCAGGTTCAACTGGAGCGTCACCGCGTTCTCGCGGTGGGCCACGCCCTGGAAGTAGAGGAAGCCCTCCTGCGTGCCGCCGGGCTCCAGCGTGCCCTCGGGCAGCGCGTTGTTGAGCATGTCCTCGGTGGGCAGCGGCTGCTCGTAGTAGTACGGGTAGGGCCCGTAGAAGGGGCTGCCCCAGCCCCAGGGGCCGCCGTACCAGCCCGGTCCCCAGCCGCGCCAGGGCGCGTAGCCGTAACGGCCGCCCACCCACACGCCGCCCGCGGGGTACACCGCCGGGCGGATGCTCGCGGGTTCCTCCGTGTCACGCGACGAGCTGGCCCGCCGCAGCGACAGGGGCGCCAGCGCGCTGTAGCGGAAGCGCGACTCCTGGCCCACCAGCGCGAAGTCCTTGTACTGGAGGCGCAGCGGGCGCTCCCCGTGGTTCTCCAGCCGGACGTAGACGGGGGTCACCCGGCGCTCCAGGTCGGACGGCGAGCCCTGCCACGCCGAGCCATCCGCCGTGAGCCGCACGCCCGCCTCCTCCGTGATGGCGCTGCTCTTGCCGCCCTGGAGGATTCCCGCTTCCGGCAGGGGCCGCAGCTTCGTCTCCGCCGCGCAGCCCGCCATCAGCATCAACCCCAGGGCCCCCACTCCCAATGCTCCACGCATCGCATGCCTCCTCGTACTTCAAGGTAGGGCGTGCGGCGTCCAGGGGATGACATGCGCCGTGCTCCACCCCGGGCAGCGTGCGGGCTGGCGGGGCCTCTACGGCTGGGGCGTCACCGGCTCCGCGGCGGTTGCGGGCCAGGCGGGCGCCTTGACGAAGTCCCAGTCCTGATGGCGTGCCCAGGTCTCGAAGGTCTGCCAGCCCACGCGCGGGTAGCTGTTGCGCAGGGTGAGGATGTCCGCGTGGTAGCCCACGCGGTCCAGCCACTCGAACATGGCCGCCAGGTCCTCGCTCTGTTGCTGGAGTTGATCCAACGGGATCTGCTCGAAGTGGATGCGGTGGCCGCCCACCATGGAGAGCAGCGCGGCGGCCTGCTGGCCCGTCACCTCGTCGGAGGCGACGTCGACGCGCTCGCCGATGAAGCGCTCCGGGTCTCCCAGCACGTGCAGCGCGAAGCCGGCCAGGTCCTCGATGGCCACCATCTGCAGGCCGCGCGTGGCGGGCAGCCCCAGGGCCAGCTTCCCCGCCGCCAGCAGGTCGCGCGTGGGCGGCTGGAGGAGGTTCTCCATGAAGAAGGTGGGGCCCAGGATGGTGAAGGGCATGTCCCGCCGGCGCAGGTACAGCTCCACGGCGTGCTTGCTGTCGAAGTGCGGGATGCCGGTGAGCTCCGACGCGCCCGCCACGGACGAGTACACGAAGTGCCGCACGTTGGCGCGCTTCGCCGCGTCCGCCAGGTTCTTGCCGTGCTGGACCTCCGCGTCCACGCCGCCCGCGCCAAAGGGCGTGGCCATGGCGTAGACGGCGTCCACGCCGCGCATGGCGCTCTCCAGGGAGACGGGGTCGTCGAAGTCGCCCTGGGCCAGGGTGACGCCGGGCCTGCGCAGGGCGCGGGCGGCCGGGGCGTCCGCGTCCCGCACCAGGGCCACCACGTGGTGTCCCCGGTCGGCGAGCTTGCGGAGGACGGCACCGCCCTGTTGGCCGGTGGCGCCAGTGACGAGCACGGTGATGGAGAAATCCACGGGCATGGGTTCAGACCTCCGGACGCGACGTGTCACGGAAACCTGGAGACGCCCCCGTCCAATGGCGAGGCCTGGAAGCCGCAGTGTCCTCCCCCGAGCACAGGCTCCCGAGGCAGGCAGGCAACCTGAAGGGAGGGGCGGGCGGCATGGCATCCTCCCGGCCCCATGAGCAAGCGTGACACGCCCCCGCCCTCCGAGCTGGTCTCCGCCGCCCAGGCGCTCGACGCCGAGTTGCTGCGCTTCGAGGCGCTGTCGGAGCAGTTGAAGGAGGCGCCCCTGACGTCGGAGAAGCATCTGGAGCGCGCGTCGAAGACGCTCAAGGACCTGGCGGACCTGGACGACGCGCTCCGGATGCGCGTGGGCGCGCTGGTGCAGGCCATCACCGGCGTGCGCAACCGGCAGCAGACGCAGGCGGACGCGGTCAACGTGTGCGCGCAGGAGCTGCAGCAGCGCACGGAGGTGTTCAAGGACCTGCTCACGCGCTACGGCGCGCTGGGGCAGAGCGCGGCGGACCTCAACGGGCGCATGCAGGAGTTCGCGGCGCTGCGCCAGCAGGCCACGCGCACGGCGGAGGAGGACGCGCGGCTCACGGAGGTCTTCACCGCGCTCCAGGCGCGCATGGCCGAGGTGGCGGACGAGGCGGCCACGCTGACGACCGCGGCGGAGGAGGCGAAGTTCTCCGACATCGGCCGGCAGGCGGAGTCGCTGCGTCAGCAGCTGCTCTCCGCGCGCAACAAGCTGGGCCTGTTGCACCAGAACCTGTCGAAGTGACGGGGCGCCTTCAGCCGAGCCTTCAGCTGAGGTAGGTGGGCTCGAAGTCGTCCGGGCTGTCGATGGGGCGGCGCCCGGAGAAGCCGGCCTTCAGGTCGTGCCAGTGCGCCACGGTGTTCTCGCCGAAGCGCCAGCAGAGGTACACGGGCTCCTCGCCGCGCCGCGCGTGGAAGTCCACCAGGCCGTCCGCGCCTTTTATCTCCAGGCCCATCTCCTGGAGCGGGCCCAGCTCCCCGCGGATGCGCTCCAGCAGCTCGTCGCGCTCCTCGCGGAAGGTGCGCACCTCGGCGGTGTCGGGAGGGGCCTCCGGACCGTCCAGCACCTCCGCCAGCTTCTGCACGCGCTCCACCCACGGGCGCACGCGACCGAAGGTCTTCGTCAGCAACGGCACCAGCCGGCTGGCCTCTTCCACGCTGAAAAAGCGCATCAGGGGACAGCATGCAGTGGGAACCCCCCGCAGGCCACCTCCTTCGGGGTGGGGGCGGGAGGGCCTGTCACAACGGCCGTGACATGTCCGGAACATGGCAGCGGGTGGGACGGACGGTCACCCGCGCCGCAGCGACGACAGGTTGTCCAGGAGCCAGCGCCAGGCGGCCTCGCGCAGGGGGAAGGCGGCCTCGCGCGCGAGGAAGTCCGCGGTGTGCTCCGCGGCGCAGCGTCCGGCGTCGTCGTGTGCGTCGTGGGAGTCAGGCCCCGTGTCGGTGGCGAGGTCCGCGTGCAGCAGGGCGTGGAAGACGATGAAGTCCACGACGAAGGCGGGCACGGTGGGGCGGTCCAGCGCGGGGTGGACGCGCACCTCGCGCAGGCGGGCGTCGTAGCCGCCCAGGTGGATGGTGCGGCGGGTGCGGCGGGCGGGGCGGCGGGCCCAGCCCACCTCCACGGTGTGCACGCGCCCGTCGAAGTACACCGCGTCCAGCCGGGCGTGGACGGCCTTGAGGTCGAAGCAGCGGCCGCGCGTGCGCAGCGGGGCGCCGGGTTTGCGCTCCCGGCGCACCTGGCCCTGGTGCGCGTGGCTGAAGGCCTCCAGCACCTCGCGGGCGGCGGTGTCGCCGGCCACGTACAGGGCCAGGGCGCGCACCACGGAGTCCGGCGCGTCCAGGAACAGGTGGTGCAGGCGCAGGCGCACGCCTTCGGGGAGGCGGCGGTAGCTCACCAGGGTGGCGCGGTTGTCCGTGAGGCGCAGGTGCACGGGCCGGCCCAGCAGGGCGGACACCCGGCGGGCCAGCTCCGCGGCCCGGGGCAGCGCGTCCTCGCGCGAGGGCAGCCGCGCGCGCGCCGGTTCACTCCCGGGCGCCGGGGCGTCGAACATCGCCATCTGTCCGGGCGGCGGACGCATCCAGGGAAAGGTAAGCCCTGCCCCCGCCCGATGGCCAGGAGGATGCGCGGCGCCGTGTCCGGCGTTCTACGCGGGCCGTGGGCTGATCGGCCGCGCGCCTCGGGAAGCCTCGCGGAGGCGCGGGGACCGGACGGACGTCACGCCTTCGGGAGCGCGGGGTAGCGGTCCGCGAGCGAGGCGATGACGGCGAGCAGCTCCCCGGGCTCCACCGGCTTGGGCACGTGGCTCTGGAAGCCGGCGCGCAGCACGCGGGTGCGGTCCTCCGAGCGGGCGTAGGCGGTGATGGCCACCGCCGGGGTGTGGCCTCCCTTCGCGGCGGACAGCGCGCGCACGCGCTCGATGAAGCCGTAGCCGTCGATGCCCGGCATGCCGATGTCGGAGACGAGCACGTCCGGATGCTCCGCCTGGAGCACCTGGAGCCCCTCCATCGCGGAGCCTGCCGTCACCACGTGGGCGCCGCTGTCCTCCAGCAGCGTGCGCAGCAGCTCGCGCGCGTCCTCTTCATCATCCACCACGAGCACGCACACGCCGCGCAGCTCCGGCGGCGGCGAGGGGATCCGCTCCGCCGCGGGAGGCCTCGGCGACGGCGGCATGGCGGGGTCCCGCCGCTGGGTGACGGACAGGGGCAGCCGCACGGTGAAGGTGGAGCCCCGGCCCTCGCCGTCGCTGGCGGCGGTGACGGTGCCGCCGTGCATCTCCACGATGTGCCGCACGATGGCCAGCCCCAGCCCCAGCCCGCCCGTCTTGCGCGTGGTGCCGCCGTCGGCCTGGCGGAAGCGCTCGAAGACGTGGGGGAGGAAGGCCTCGGAGATGCCCTGGCCGGTGTCCTCCACGGTGAGCTCCACGATGGAGTCGCGCCGGCACACCACCAGCCGCACGTGGCCGCCCTTGGGCGTGAACTTCACCGCGTTGGACAGCAGGTTCCACACCACCTGCTGGAGCCGGTGCGGGTCTCCCATCACGCTGCTGGAGGTGTCCACCGTGGCCCGCACGTCGATGTGGCGCGCGTCCGCCGCGGGCCGCACGGACTCCAGCGCCTGCTGCACCGCCGCGGACAGGTCCACGGGCTCCACGTCCAGCTTGAGCTTGCCGGACACGATGCGGCTGACGTCGAGCAGGTCCTCGATGAGCTGTCCCTGCGCGCGCGCGTTGCGCTCGATGGTCTCCAGCGCGCGCTCCTGGCGGGGCGGGGGCAGGTTGCCGGTGCGCAAGAGCTGCACCCAGCCGAGGATGGCCGTGAGCGGCGTGCGCAGCTCATGGCTGATGGTGGCGAGGAACTCGTCCTTGAGCTGGTTGGCCTCCTCGGCCTCGCGGCGCGCGGCGCTCTCGCGGGCGAGCAGGGCCTCGCGTTCCACCTCCGCCTGCTTGCGGTCGGAGATGTCGATGACGCTGCCGATGTAGCCCAGGAAGTGTCCGTCCGCGTCGAAGCGGGGCGAGCCGGTGTCCACGGCCCAGCGGTACTGGCCGTCCGTGCCGCGCAGCCGGTAGTCCAGGCGGAAGGGCCGGCGGGCGGCGTTGGACTCCGTGAAGGTCCGCTGCGTGCGCTCCAGGTCGTCGGGGTGGATGGCGTCGAACCATCCGAAGCCCAGGCCCGTGGCCTCGGTCTGTCCGGTGAAGGCGTACCAGCCCCGGTTCATGTACGTCGTGGCGCCCTGCACGTCCGTCACCCAGAGCATGACGGGGGCGTGGTCCGCCATGTTGCGGAAGCGGGCCTCGCTGTCGCGCACGGCCTCCAGCAGTTGTTCGCGTTCTTGAGCGACGGTCTTCTGGTCGGTGATGTCGCGCGCGGCGGCGTAGATGAGGCCCAGCTCCGGCACGGGGCGCGAGGCCCACGCGAGCCACCGGTAATGGCCGTCGCGGGCGCGGAAGCGGTTCTGGAAGCGCAGGGTGGGGATGCCCTGGGTCAGCTTGCGCATCTCCTCGCGGGTGGCCGCCTGGTCGTCGGGGTGGACCAGGTCCATGAAGGGGTGTTGGTAGAGTTCCGCCTCGCTCCACCCGAGCACCTGGACGAAGTACGCGTTCACGCGCTTGAAGTACCCGTCCATGCCCGCGACGCTGAACATGTCCGGGGACAGCTGGAAGAAGCGCTCGCGCTCCTCGGCCTCGGCGTGGTGGCGCTCGGCGCTGTCGAACGCGAACGGGATGACGGCCTGGGCCAGCGCGTTGTCGATGCAGGCGCCGAGCACGCGCAGTTGATGCAGCGGCACGTCCAGGTTGGCGCGCTCGGCCCGGGCCAGGATGCAGTCGCGCAGGAGGGCGTATTCGCGCGTGACGAGGGACACGTCGGCGCCCAGGCGCAGGCGCTGGCGGCCGTGGGCTCCGGAGATTTCGCTGTGGCGGAGCGCGGGGGGGCCGTTGGCGTCCTCCTCCGCCTCCACGAGCATGTCGTGGAGCTCCGCCAGGAAGGAGGGCAGGGCGTCGACGATCTGCTCGCGTGTCAGGCGCAGGGCGGTGAAGAGGGGTGACACCCGGGCGACCCAATCCTCCAGGAGCGCCTCGCGGCCGGAGTCGAGCAGCTCGGCCAGGGACGCAGGCGGCTTGCCCCTCGTGGGCAAGGGCCCTTCGGAAGAAGGGCCGCGCTCCTGTGAACCCGACGAAGTCATGAATGGTCTTGAGGTGCGGCGGCCGGGCGCGCATGGGCAGGGGCGGGGTGCCCTGCGCCGCCCTCCTTGACTGCGCACCGGTCAGCCGGGTTACAGCCCCAGGTACAGGAGCAGCGCGCCCAGGTCCGCGTCGGACAGGGCCTCCGTGCTGTAGAGCGGCATGTTGCCGCCTACGCCGAAGAACGGCCCGTGCCGCACCTTTTCGATGACCACCTGTGCATGCGGGATGCCTGGGAACACCTGGTCGTAGGTCTGCGTCACCTCCGGCAACACCGACGCGAAGTCCGTCAGCCGGCCCTCTCCCGTGTGTGGCGCGCCGTGGCAGTGATGGCACGCCGTCTGGTACACCGCTTCGCCTCGCGTGACGTCGCCCCGGGGCACGTCCTGGATGTCCTTCACCACCGTGAAGGGCAGCGCCGGTGCCTGCGCGTCCGGGCTGATCCGCGACAGGTACTCATACAGCGAGCGGGAACGCGGCTCCTCCACCTCCAGCTTCGTCACCCCGCGCATGAAATTCACGTAGCAGAAGTTCACCGCGTCCATCAGTCGCGTCTCGCTGCCGCCCCACCAGCTCGGCCGCGCCGCCACGTTGTACAGCGTGTGCCCTGAGTCGATGCGCCACCCCGGTGCCTCCGGCGTCGTCACGTGGCACGTCGCGCACGAGAATTGGTTGTACTCGCTCGGCGACAGCCCCGGGTCCTGGAACAGCGCCTCGCCGTAGTCCGCCGCGGCCACGGGCCCCGCCGTGTCACCGCCGCACCCGGCCAGCACCCCCACGAGCAGCGCCGCCACGCCTCCACGCACGCCCCTCATGGCTGCCCCCGCAGCAGGCTCACCGAGTCCGGGAAGAGGCCCACCTCCACCGTGGACAGCACCGTGTCCTCCGCCAGGTCCACGACGTGCAACGTGCCCGGGCCAATGTGGTCCCCTTCGCAGACCGCCAGGCCGTGGCGCTCGTCCGGCGTCAGCATGAACTGGTGCACGTTGAGACAGCCCGCCCGCGACAACTCCACCGTACGCAGCACCGTGGACGTCGCCGCGTCGATGACCGCCACCGCGTCCTCCTGCTGATAGGGCATGTACAGCGTGCGCCCGTCCCGCGTGAACGCGCCGAACATGGGCGCGCCGCGCAGGTACACCGTGCGCTCCGGGTTCATCGCGCGCGTCCCGGGCTCCAGCACCTGCACCTGCTTGCTCGCGAGCGAGCTGACCCACACGTCCCCCGTCGTGGGCGACACCGTGAGCGCGTACGGCTGATGGCGCGGGCTCACCGCCGTGCCCGAGCCCGCCGCCACCTTCACGCGCGTCACCGGCATGCCCGCCGTCGCCAGGTCCACCACCGCGACCTCGTCCGACCAACACGCCACGTACGCCGTGCGCTCATCCGCGGACAGGCGCACCGCGTGCGGGGCGGGGCACACCTTCACCCGCTCCTTCACCGTCATCGTCTCCGCGTCGAGGATGACCATGCGCGCGGCCATGTCCTCCTCCGTCCCGCCCTTGCGCGCCACCTCCGCGATGCGCAGCAGGTCGAAGTGCGTCTGGTACAGCGTGCGCCCGTCCGCGCTGACGATGACGTCCCCCGGGTTGCGGTCCACGCGCGTGGACGCCACCAGCCGGTTGTCCTTCGCGCTCAGCTTCAGGCAGTAGCCGTCCGCCGTCCCCGTCCCATGCGCGCCATGCGGCCCCGAGCCGCCGCCGGGCACGTAGTTGGAGATGCCCACGTAGTAGAAGTCGCCCGCCGGAGACACCGCCGTGTGGTGCGGCCCCTCCAGCTCCACCGGGTGGAGCCCCACCGGCACGCGCGCCAGCTCGCCCCAGCCCGGCGTCCCCAGCCCGTCCATGTCCAGCAGGCTCACGGAGTCATCCAGGCTGTTCGTCACCAGCAGCCGCCCGGACGGCCCCGGAGGAGGCACCGTCGTTCCTCCCCGCGTCCACGGGTTCGGATCCGCGTACGTCAGGTCGGGCGCGTCCGGCGGTCCGGCCTCCGTGCACGCGCCCAGCGCCAGGACGCAAAGCCAGGCGGCCCGCCTCACCTGGCCATCCCCATCGTGAAGGGCACCGGCGCCCCCATCGAGTACGGCCCCTCCGTGATGCGGTTCTGCACCAGGTACGCGCTCACCACCTGCACGGACAGCTCCTTGCCCGCCGCGTCCTTCACCGTCCGCCAGGTGCCGTCATCCAGTTGCCACTGCAACTCCGACGTCAACACCTGCGCGATGGGGCACTCGCGCCCGGCGACCTGGACCTTCACCCAGTAGATGTCGCCCGTGTACGGCGGCAGGTGGGCCTCGGCGGTGGGCAGGACCATGTTGCCCAGCCACGCGAGCACCGAACGCTTCGACTCGCGCGGGCGGCCCTCCAGGAAGGGGGCCGTGCGGCCCGGGCGCTCCAGCGACGCGCGCAGCGGGGACGTCCACTGCCACAGCGGCGCGGCCTGGTCCGTGAAGTACGACTGACCGGACTCGGGCGAGGTAAGCGTCACCGCGCGCGAGCCGTCCTGGGGCTGGTTCCGCGCGTCCAGCAACGCGCGCCACACCTCGTCCGTGGCGCCGCCCGCGTAGAGCGGCTCCTCGCACTCGGTGGGCTGGGGCTCGGTGTCGTCGCCATCACACGCGCTCAGGGCGAGCAGCGCGACCGCGGCGGTACTCCAGGACAGGGAGGTCTTCAGCTTCATGGTCAGGGCTCCGGGCGCCGCCGGCCGCGGCGCGTCGATGGAAGCAAGGGAATCAGGAACAGCGGAAGCAGCATGCCCGCGGGCGCGGCGGCACAGCCCGAGGACGGCTTCGGCTTCGGGTCGGGAGGCGTGCCCGCGTCGTCGTCGGAGGGCTTCACGCCGGCATCCGGCACGCCCGCGTCCGGCACGCCATCCGGGTAGAGCGGCGCGCCAATCGTCTCCGCGACCTGGGGCCAGCGCGACGGGCACAGCTCGCGCACGGGCGTGCCCGCCGGGCACTGATGGCTGCCTTGAATCTGCTCCAGGCTGAAGAGGGGCTCCCAGGTGCTGCCCTCATCGCTGCTGCGCGCCAGCGACCAGTCATGGAGCCACGGCGAGCCGCAGCCGTAGAGGACGTCTCCCACGCGCGTCACGCACGCGTTGCCCGTGGGCAGCACCAGCTTGGAGAAGGGTCCCCCCTCCTGGCTGCGGAAGAAGGAGTTGTACGTGGACACCCACGCGGTGCCGCCGTCGGCGGAGACGTCCATGTTGATGAACACGTCGTCGATGCCGGTGCCCGTGCGCGCGGTGAAGGTGCGCCCGCCGTCCGTGCTGTGCAGGATGTGCGTGTAGCCCTGCGCGGACACGCGCGCCCAGACCTTGAGCGGATCCACCGGGTCCGTCGCCGTCACCACGAAGTCGAACGGGCGCACCAGGTCCGGGAAGGCCTGCGACAGCTCCTCCCACGTCTCGCCCGCGTCGTCGCTGCGGAACAGGTACATGCGCGTCGTGTCGGACGCGGATACGTAGAGCGTGCGGGGCGCCGCGGTGGACACGCGCACGGCGGAGAAGAGGACCCCCGCGCGCTGGAGCGGAAGCGCCCGCCACGTCTCCCCGCCATCGTCCGAGCGGAACACCCCGTTCGTCGCCGACGTGGAGCGGCCCGTGGCCACGTACAGCACCGCGTCATCCGTGGGGTGCGGCGCGAGCCCCGTCACCCAGGTGTCCTTGAACGCCGGGTGCGACGCCCACGAACACGCGCCGTCCTTCGAGGACAAGAGCGCGTTGCCCGTGGCCGCCAGGATTTCCCCTGTCCCGCGCCAGACGAAGGACTCCGGGCGCCAGCCGCCATACCCCATGGCATCCGGACACACCCAGCGCCACGTCCGCCCACTGTCGCGCGAGATGACCGCGCCGAACGTGGCCCCCACGAAGAAGTCCTCGGAGTGGCCCCGCCGCAGCGTGACGTTGGACGTCTCCGGCAGGCCCGCGTGCGCAAAGGCTGCGCCCGAGCTCACCGAACCCAGGAGGCCGGCCACCGCCGCCCCCCGCCAACCCCCCGTGATTCGTGGCGTTCGCATCCGGCGCTCCGCGGAAGGCCTCATGGCCCCCCACGATAACGCCCGGCCCGCGCATGCATAGCGGTGCGTGCGGCCCGAAAGCCGCCCCTCCCCGAAGCGCCCGGCAGGGGAGCGGCCGCGCGGTCACTGTTTCCCGGTGGGCACATCCATGACGGTGGGCAGGTCCAGGACGGTGAGGGTGGCGACGCCCAGGTTCGCCGTGAGGCCCGACGGTTGGACGCAGGCCGCCAGCGTCGTGAGCGTGGGCACGGCGGTGACCAGGCGCACGCCGTGGCCCGCGTGGCGCCCGGAGCCGATGGTGCCCTCGGACGTGAAGACCTGCATCCCTCCGTCCAGGGTGGCCTCCACGCGCTCCAGCACCACGGAGGACTTCTCCCCGTTGGACCACGTCACGGTGGCGGTGGACGCGCCGCCCGTGCCGCCGATGCAGGTCGCGCGCTTCAGGTGCTGTGCCTCCATACCCACGGACGTCATCACCACGCCGTCGTTGACGGGGCAGCCGCTGAACTGGAGCGCCTCGCGCTGCACGGAGCCGCGGGGCGTGGTGAGCAGCAGCCCGGGACGGTAGGCCTGATGGAGCGACCCCGAGCACACCACCACCGGCGCCTCCTCCAGCGTCCGAGCCGCGTCCGTCATCACCGCCGGCAGCTCCGCCTGCGCCAGCGCCTCCTCACCCCACACCGCGTCATCCGCCGGGGCCGCGTCCCCCGCTGGCACCGGCGCCTCGGCCTGCACCCGGGCTTCGGCCGCCTCGGCCCGCGCCGGAGCGTCGGGGGCCTCGGGCTCGTTGGCGCGGGCCGCTCCGGACGCGAGCATCAGCAGGCAGCCGCCTCGCGCGAAGAGGTTCAGCGCGCGGCGCGAGTGGGACGACTCCAGGACCTTGAGAGAACGGAAGGAAGCGGGGCGCGACGTCATGGGGGAAGACACCTTGGGTAGGAGTCCCTGGGGCAGGGATGCCTGAAGGTGGGGAATCCCTTTCACGCAAGACAGCCACCCCGAAGCGCAGGGTTTCAGCCCACCCCAACCTCTCAGGTTTTGCGCATCCGATTCACGCGGTGGACAGTGTCCAGAGCCTGTCGCTCTTCCCCGCGATGGCTGGCTTTCCCTGTTTCAGGATGCTACGGAACCAGGGGCCCGGACCCAGGCGTGGACCCCCTTGTCCGCCAGGGCGTCCGGGAGGAACGACAGGGCCGTGGCTCCAAGCGATTCGAACGTGGGTGACGTGGCCGTGGGTCCTGGCTCCAGCGTGACGCGGGGCGTGTGGGCGCGGGTGTTGAAGGGCGCGGTGGAGGACGCGGTGCGGGCCTACGAGGCGATGGGCGCGGGGCAGCGCGAGCGGGTCCTGGAGGAGGCGCTGGCGGTGCCCGCGGACACGCGCGCCCGGCTGGTGGAGGTGCTGCGGCAGGCGCGCGACTTCGCGGGCGCGGCGCGGCTGCTGGAGGCGGATGGAGACGACGGGGGCGCGGCGCCGCTGTACGAACAGGCGGGAGCGCCGCTGCTGGCGGCGGAGGCGTGGCTGAGGGTGGGGGAGCAGGCCCGCGCGGCGGCGGCCTTCGAGCGGGCCGGTTCGCTGGAGCAGGCGCTGTCGCTGTACCAGGCGCTGGGCGCGCGCGAGTCGCTGGCGCACCTCTTGGGCCGCATGCACCGGCCCATGGAGGCGGCGCAGGTGTTCCGGGTGCTGGGCAACGCGCACGCGGAGTTGGAGATGCTGCGCGCGGTGCCCTCGGACGACGCGCAGCGGCCGGAGGCCGTGCTGCGCATGTGTGAGCTGCTGGACGCGGAGGGCGCCACGTGGCGCGCGCTGGTGCTCCTGGCGGACGGCATCAAGCACGCGTCGGGGGCGGGGCTGCTCCTGCTCCAGGCGGAGCAGGCGCGGCTGCTCCAGCAGTTGGGGCTCGCGTCGGCGCCGGAGGGCTCGGTGGCGGCGGAGAAGGCGCCGCCGGTGGTGGATGGCTATGGCTATCTGAAAGCCATTCCCATCTTCGATGGTCTGTCTTTGGAGGACATGCGCGACCTCTACCGCCTGGCCAGGCCCGTGCTGGTGCCGGCGGGGACGACGGTGCTGGAGAAGGGCGCGAAGGGGATGGGGCTGGTGGTGCTGCTGGAGGGCATGGTGAGCGTGTCCACCGGCCCGGGCCGGGACGCGCGCCAGCTCAACATGCTGGGGCCGGGCGCGTTCCTGGGCGAAATCTCCCTCATCCTGGACGGGCCGGTGTCCGCGCACGTGCGCGCGCACACGGTGGTGCGCGCCCTGCGCGTCACGCGGACGGACTTCCAATACTTCCTGGAGACGCACGAGGCCGCGGCCCTGCGCATCTACCGCCTCTTCACCCAGAGCCTGGCGGAGCGCGTGCGGGACTTGAGCAGCTGAAGGTCGGGGGTGTGACAAGGGACACCCCGCCGGGACCGCCGAACGGATGCGTGCGCCGCGCGGCTGGGTTACAGAGCGCGCATGGCGGACTCCCCACACGCGCGGTCCCTGAAGGCCCATGCGGCGACGCTCGCCGCCGAGGGCAAGCTGGAAGCGGCGCTGGCCAGCTACCAGGAGGCCCTGCGCGCGGAGCCGGAGGACGCGGAGGTCCACCAGCGCGTCGCGGAGCTGCTCGAGTGGCTGGAGCGCACCCCGGAGGCCGCCCACGCCTACGACGACGCGGCGCTCGCCTGGACCCGCGCGGGAGGGCTCCTGCGCGCGGTGGCCGCCGCGGTGCTGTCGCGAGGCCTGCGGGGCGCGCGTCCCAGGACGGTGCGCACGCTGGCGGAGCGCTTCGCCCTGCCGCCCGGCGCGCTGGCCCCCACCTTCGCCTGGGTGCCCGACGGCAAGGACCCGGGCGTGCCCGTCCTGTCCGGCGTGGGGCGAGACGCCTTCGTGGCGCTGGTGGAGGCGCTGGAGGTGCGCGCCTTCTGGCCGGGCCAGCGCGTGGTGGAGGAGGGGCAGCCGGGCGACTCCATGTTCGCGCTGGTGGAGGGGCGCGCGGAGGTGACGCGCAAGGTGGAGGGCAACGCGCGCCAGGTCGTGGCCACGTTGGGGCCGGGCGACTTCTTTGGCGAGGTGGCGCTGGTGTCCGAGGGGCCCAGGCTGGCCAGCGTGGAGGTGCGGGAGCGCTCCGTGCTGCTGGAGTTCAAGCGCCAGTCCCTGGCCCGCGTCAGCGCGGCGCACCCGGAGGTGGACGCGGCCGTGCACGCCTTCTACCAGCGCCGGCTGGTGGACAACCTGCTGCGCACGAGCCCCCTGTTCACCAACCTGCCGCCCGCGCTGAAGCAGGCGATGTCGCGCGAGTTCGACCTGCGCGCCGTGCCCGCGGGTCAGGTGCTCCTCACGCAGGGGCAGCCGGGGGACGCCTTCTACCTGCTCCTGCGCGGCCAGTGTCAGCTGTCGCTGGAGCAGCCGGGCCGCATCCTGCTGTTGCCGGAGCTGCGCGAAGGCGACGTGTTCGGGGAAATCTCCCTGCTGTTGGACAAGCCCGTGTCCGCGACGGTGCGCACGAAGACGCCGTGCGTGGTGCTGCGCCTGGAGCGCGCCGCCTTCGAGCGGCACGTCGTGAGCCAGCCCGGCCTCAAGGGCCAGCTCATGCGCATGGGCACGGAGCGCCTCCAGCAGACCGCGAAGGCGCTCTTCGTCTGAAACTTCAGGCCTCCGCGTCCAGCCGCACGGGGTGCTCGCGCAGCCAGTCCTGCGCGCGGCGGAGGCGGTCCGCGCCGGACGCGCGGCCCTCCTTCTCCAAGAGCTGCCGGTAGGGCTCCAACTGCTCCGGCGTCCACGCGGGCAGGGCCTTCAGGTCCGCGAGCGCCACCATCTCCTCCGCGCTGCGCCCCTTCGCCTCCTGCCGCGCGGTGAGCAGCGCCGCCAGCACCAGCCGCGCGGGCTCGGCCTCGAAGGCGATGGCCGCGTCGGTGAGCCACTCGCGCGTGGGCTCGTCCGCCGCCGGGTCCTTCGCTCCCTCGCGCAGCCGCTCCAGCATGCCTTCGAGGAAGTCCGCGTCCACCGCGCCCTTCACGGCCTTCAAGAGCGCGGAGATGACCTGCCGCCGGCCTTCCGGGTCCTTGGGCTGGGACTTCATCGCGCGCAAGGGCTCCCACAGCACGACGGTGAGCCACAGCTCCTCCTCCGGGGAGAAGACGGACGGCGTGGCCGGGTCGCGCAGCTTCGTCTCCACCCGCTGCGCGCGCTCCTTCGCCTCGCGCGAGATGCGCTCCACCAGCGCGGGGTCCGCCTGCACGTGCTTCACCAGCGCGTCCAGCTCGCCGGCCTCCGCCTTGCGCAGCGCCTCGGACGCCTCGGGCGTGAGGGCCTCCGGCTCCATGTCCGCGACCAGGGACTCGTACTTGCGCACCACCTCCGCGTGCTTCTGGCTCCACTCGCGGAACTGCACGTCGAAGACGACGTCCAGCACGGGGTTGTCCTCCGGCCGCACCTTGCCCGTCTTCTTCGCCGCCGTGGCCAGGAGTGCGCCCACGCACAGCGCGCGCCGCTCCTCCGGCGTGCGGCCGCTCTTCGCCGCCTGCGCGAGCAGCCCCGCGCCCAGCTTCTCCTGGAAGCCGCGCGTGCCCAGCTCCCGCACCACGCCCACGCGCAAGGCGTTGCGCGCCTGCATCGCGTCCAGGCCTTCTTGCGCGGCCAGCTTCGCGAGCGCCTGGCCCACGTGGTCGCTGAAGGCCTTGTCGTCATAGCGCAGGCCCGGCTGGGGCCCCGCGGCCTGGAGCAGCACGCCCAGGTGCTCCAGCGCCTGGGACAGGCGGGACACGTCCGCGTCGCCCAGGAGCGACATGGCCGCCTCCAGGTCCTGCTTCAGCGGGTGGGCGGGGGCGGCGGTGGGAGGCGGCGCGGCTTTCGCGCGGTCCTCGGCGGCATGACAGGCCTTGTACTTCTTCCCGCTGCCACAGGGGCACGGGTCGTTGCGGCCGGGCTTGGAAGGGCTCACGGCCCGGCACCGTAAGCGAAAGCGCCCGGCCCTTCCATGAACGGAAGGAGCCGGGCGCCCCGGTGCTTCAGGAAATGCTCAGCCGGTTACTGGAGGTTGAAGCCCAGCGTCAGGCCCAGCACGTGCGCGTTGCCGGAGTACGTGCCCGGCATGCCCGGGGCCGTGCTCTCCTTGTCCGCCAGCGCGACGAACTGGTAGCCCAGGTCCGCGCGGAACGGCTTGAACTGGTAGCCCACGCCCGCGGACACCTTGAAGCGGTTGGCGTCCGGGAGGTCCGGCGTCAGCGTGCTGTTGGGGCTGGGGGTCGGGTCGTACGTCAGGCCCAGGCGCACCTGCAGCGCGTCCGTCACGCCGTACTCACCGCCCAGCGAGTACTTCCACTTCGCACGCCAGCGCTTGGGGATGGGGTTGTCGATTTCAGGGTTCTCGAAGCGGATGGCCAGCTCCGCGAAGGAGGACCAGTCCACCCAGCTCGCGTCGAACGCCAGCAGCAAGTTGTCCAGCGGCCGGTACGCCAGGCCCGCCGTCACGGTGGACGGCAGGACGACGTCCGCGTGCGCCTTCTGGTCCGTCAGCCGGCTCTGGAACTCCACCGGGATGTTCTGGAAGTCCGCCTGGCCCTGGAACGCGATGTCGATGGCGCTGCGGTAGTGCAGGCCCATGTCCAGGTTGTCCAGCACCTTGGCCTGCACGCCGATGTTGAAGCCGGAGCCCCAGTCCGCGCCACCCAGGTGGATGGAGCCTTCGCTGTTCACGAAGTCCAGGCCACGCGTCAGCTCGATGGTGGCCCGCGCGATGTCCAGACCCGCGCCGAAGCGGAAGCGCGGGTGCAGCTCATACGCGAACGACGGGTTGATGTAGTACGTCGCCAGCGAGGACTCGTAGCCGCGGAAGCGGCCGCTGAAGCCCTCCTCCCAGCGGCTGCGCGCGCCGTACGGCGTGAACACGCCCACGCCGAACGCGGCCTTCTCGAACGGCTTGTAGACGATGAACAGGTGCGGAGGAGGAGACAGCGTGGTGCGCTGCCCTTCCGCCTCCATGCCCGGCCGCTGGAACGTGATGCTGGGGAGGATTCCCGTGTCGCCCAGCGTGATGTCCAGCGTCTTCACGCCGACCATGTTCGCCACGTTGTAATAGATGGAGGACGAGTCCTCCAGCCATGCCGTGGCCGCGCCGCCCGTGCCGGTGGCGCGAGCGCTGTGGGTGTCGACCTGGAAGCCCGCGGCCTGGCTGGTACCGGCCGCCAGAATCGCCACGAGGGAGAGTGTCTTTTTCATGGGTGTTTGATTCCTCTCTCAGTGGTTGCCGTTACTGCGCGACGGCGCCGGTCTTCAGGAAGCCGATGAGCTGGTCCTGGGCCGCGTTGCGCACGGACTCGGGGATCTGCGGGTTGTTGAGGAACGCGTGGCGGCCAGCGGGCGGGATGGCGCCGATGACGGCCTCCGGGAACATGTACGTCGCCACCGTGCGCGGCGCGTCCGCGCGGTTGGCCGCGTTGATGAGCGCCTGCGTGTTCGCGTTCGGGATGACCTGGTCGCCCTCGATGTACTGGATGAACGTGCGGTGCACGGCGGGGTCCTCACCGGCGGCCGGGTTGTTGTCCAGCAGGTACGCGTAGTTGCGCGCGTCCGCCGGGTCCAGGATGGTGTTCGCTAGGCTGATGAACGTGTCGAACGTCGGGGAGCCCGGGTTCACGCCCGCGGCGGCGAGCGAGCCCAGGAACGCGGTGCGCTGCGCCTCGAAGGCGGGCGCGGTCAGCAGCACGCCGGCCAGGTTGCCACCGGCCACGTTGAGCACCGAGCGGTGCACGCGCGGGGACACCGCGGTGGACATGGTGCCCATGATGCCGCCGAGGCTCTGGCCCAGGTAGTCCACCTGGGCCGCGTTCAGGCCGCCCACGGCGTCGGACAGTTCCTTGCTGCCCAGCACGCGCAGGAACTGGCTGAAGTCCACCACGTGGTGGCGGAAGTTGTCGCGCGTGGTGAACAGGTTGCCCAGGTTCAGGAAGTTCCAGCCGGAGATGGCCGGGACGCCCTGGGCGTTGCGCAGGAAGTCGCCGCCCTCGCACTTGTTGTCCGCCATGCACTGGCCCTGGTTGGCGATGTTGGAGCAGTACACCTGGCCGTTGGGCACGCCCTGCGGCAGCGACTCGGCGCTGCAGTCCGCGCGGGCGGCTTCCGTGCGCGCCACGCAGCGGCCGTAGGACAGGCTGGCCGGGTTGTTCTCACAGCGCTGGGTCTGGGGGTTGGCGCACGCGGCGTCATCGCCCACCGGGTTCGGCGTGGGGAGCACCGCGGCGGCGCCCACGCAGCTGGTGCGCTCACCGTGGTAGACGGCGTCCATCGCGGCGACCGCGTAGCCCGCGCCGGTCAGCTTGTTGGCCACGCCGAGCACCGCGGTGCGGTTGCTGGTCAGGCCGTGGCCGAACACCACCACCGGCCAGCCGCCCGTGGGCGCCTCGGTGGCGGGGGTGAACAGCATGAACGGGTAGCGCGTGGGACGGGGCTCGGTGGGGTTCAGCGTGCCGAAGGGGCCCGTGAGCAGCCACGGCGTGTTGGCCCGCACCTCGTAGACCGCGCCGACGTTGGTGGACGCGAAGCCGGCACCGGCCATCGCGGACTTCACCTGCGACGTGATGGGGAAGATGGACGTGGGCGCCGTGGGCGTCCCGTACACGCCGCCCGGCAGCGTGTAGAGCTGCTGCAGGATGGACGTGGTGCTCTGGGTGGTGAACGCCCAGCCCAGCGCGACCTTGGAGCGCGGCAGGCCGGCCTTGGCCAGCGCGTCGAAGAACGGCTTGTGGGCCGCGCGCACCGGCTCCAGCACCTGCGCCAGCTCGTTCGGCACGGAGGAGATGGTGCTCTTGCCGTTGACGAACACCGGGTTGGCCAGGCGCAGCAGCGCGAAGGCCGTGGCCGGAGCGACGTTGCGGCCACGGGTGTCCTTCAGGTCCGTGGTCAGCACCGCGCCGTACTGGGTGGCGCCATCCAGCGGCGCCTTCGGGACGATCTGCAGCTGCTGCGGGACGTCGACGATGCCCGCCGTGCCCACGCTGGTGCCGCAGTCACCGGTCTTCTCCACCAGGCAGGGCACCACGTCCGGCTGGGTGCCCTTGTCCAGGTTGGACAGCTTGAAGAACTTCACGCCCGCGGCCAGCGAGTCCTTGTCCACGCGGGGGGCCGGACCGTCCGCCGCCTCGCGGAACTGGGTGCCGTCCAGCACGCCCTGCGCGTCGCCGTTCTCCGACACGAGCGCGCCCGTGGTGGAGAAGCCGTCCAGCGTGTTCAGGCCCGTGAACAGGTCCTGCTGCAGGCCCGGCGTCGTGGGGACGGGGAAGTTCAGGTGCGCCGCCGCGGTGGCCGTGGCCGGCACGCGCAGCAGGTCGTTGGGGAAGGGGATGATGGTGGGGACGCGCGCGTTGCCCGCCAGGTTGATGGTGGCCTCCGGCTGGTCGACGATGCTGAAGGTCCAGATGAGGACGATGTCCTCACGCTTGAACCCCTGCGGCGCCAGGGCCTTGTCGAAGACCTGCTTGTAGCCCAGGCGCAGCTGCTCCAGCTGCAGGGACTTGGCGGTCTGGTCCGCCAGGCGCTTGGCCGGATCCGTCTCCGTGGAGGGGATGAGCTCCGTGGCCGGGCCGCAGTCCGGCGAGGTCAGGTCCTCGCAGGTGACCAGCGACTTGTCGGAGTTGATGAAGGCCCACGTGGCCGAACCGATGATGGACTGGCCCGAGTTCGTCTTCAGGCCGTTCTCACCGCCGACCAGCGCCACCGCGTAGCGCGAGCCCTTCGGCCACGCCGGCAGGCCCGTGTTCGGATCCACCGGGGGGATGATGTTGAGGAGGTCCGTGTCCTCGTTGTACGCGAGCGTCGGCGTCACCGGCTTCGTCGCCAGCGGCGTGCCCGCGTACATGTCGATGAAGATGACCGTCTTCGGGCTCACCGTGCGCGGATCAAGGTCCTTGATCTTGGTGTTCGCGATGGCGGACGTGGGGAAGCCGTTGAGCGAGTTCAGGTAGTCGCGCGTGAACTCCTGCTCCGCCGCGGACGCCGCCGGGTTGATGGGCGCGTTCACCCGCTTCGTCTGCGGGTCGATGGTGATGATGGCCAGGTCGTTGGGGGAGGGGACCACGGCGGGAGACGCCGAAGGGTCGAACTCCGCGAGGCCGACGTTCAGGTTCGGAGCGTCCTGCGCAATCTCCGGCGTGCAGGCGACGGCTCCCAGGGCCATGGCCCCGAGGAACAACTGTTTCTTCATGGTGGGAATCCCCTCCAGCCCAAGGTGAACTGCTGGAAACAATGCAGTGAGTAGCACGCCGTCCCCCGGTCACAAAGTGAGAGGGATTGACGCGCCGAGTCAGGCATGGGGCCCGCGCGTGCACGTGAGTGGACGTCTCACGCGGCGTGCGCGGTCGCGAGGGCGTGACGCGCGGAGGAACGCGGATACGCTGCCGTCCATGAAACGACTGCTGACTGTGTTGGCGATGACCGTGGCGATGAGCGCGAGCGCGGAGGAGGCCGGAGGGCTGACGTGGAGCGCGCCGCCGGAGTGGGCCGCCCAGCCTCCCCGTCCGATGCGCGCCGCGACGTACAAGGTGCCCGCCGCGAAGGGAGACGCGGAAGACGCGGAACTGGCTGTCTTCTACTTCGGGCAGGGGCAGGGCGGCGCGGTGGACGCGAACGTGAAGCGCTGGGTGGCGCAGTTCCAGAAGCCCGACGGCAAGCCCCTGGAGGACAAGGACGCGAAGACGAAGCAGGAGAAGGTGAACGGGCTGCCCGTCACCACGGTGGAGGTGAAGGGCACGTACGCGGGCGGCGGTCCCATGATGGGGCCCTCCACGCCCAAGCCGCACTTCAAGCTGCGCGGCGCCATCGTGGAGGGGCCGGAGGGCGCCCTCTTCTACAAGCTCACCGGGCCGGAGAAGACGGTGAGCGGCGCGGAGAAGGGCTTCCGCAAGATGGTGGAGTCCGTGAAGCCCGCGCCCAAGAAGTAGGGCGGGCAGGCGGATCCGCGGGGGCCCTGGAGAAGCTCCGGGCCCCTTCGCGGGACGTCGGCAAGCGGATTGCTAAGGCCTCCCGGCACACGGCGCCCGAACGCCGAGCACCGGAGGCCTCACGTGTCGATGTGCCGCAGCCCTGAGTTCCAGAACCTCGTCTCCCGCGCCATCACCCTGTTCCCGGAGGACACCGTCCTGGGAGCGCTCCAGCAGATGTACCGCCACGGCGTGCACGTGCTGCCGGTGGTGGAGGGGCGTGGGGGCGACCTGTTGGGCGAGGTGACGGAGGACGAACTGCACCGCGTGGCCCGCCGCCGCCCGCTGGCCCGGCTGGCTGAAATTCTGACCGTGAAGGCGCTGGCGGTGCCGGAAGAAACGACCGTGGAGACGGCCGCCCCGCTGCGGCTGGCGGCCTCCAGCGGCTGGCTGCACTGAAAGGCCCGCGGGTGCCCATCCGGCGCGGGGGAGGGGAAGCCCTGGGGCCCACCCGTCTGAGCGCTGGTGGACACCCGGCCTTGCCCAAAGGGCTGGCAGCGAACACCTCCTCGTGTGACTGGCGGCTGTCTGACGACTCGTACTGGCGGGCGGGCTGCAATCCCGGAAGGAGGTCAACAGCCTGTTGGCGGTGCCCCCGGCTTTTCGTCGAGGGCGAGGAGGCGGGTCATGAAGGCAGTGGCGATCATCCTTGCGGCGGGCAAGGCCCGGCGGATGTCCCACCCCAAGGCGCTCATCGAGCATGAAGGGGGCAAGAGCTTCCTCCAGTCGCTGGCGTCCACCTTCGGAAAGGCGGGGTGCGGGGTGCTGGGTGTGGTGGGCAGCGACGAGGCCGCGGTGCGCGAGCAGCACCCGAGCCTGGAGCTGGTGACGAATCCGAACTGGGAGCGCAGCCTGCTCTCGTCGGTGAAGGCCGGGTTGGAGGCGGCCATGGCCGAGGACGCGGACGTGGTGCTGCTGCATCCGGTGGACATGCCCGCGCTGCGGGTCACCACCGTGAAGTCCATGCTCAAGGACATGGAGCGCGGCGGCTCCGACGGCGTCATGGCGCTCAGGCCGGAGTACGACAACGCCACGGGCTGGCCGGTGGTGCTGTCCAAGGGCGCGGCGCGCAAGCTCCTGGAGGCCGAGGGCGAGGACCTGGAGGCGGCGCTCAAGGTCATCAACCCGCGCCGCCTGAACGTGAAGGACCCCGGCGTCATCGTGAACATCAACACGCCTGAAATCTACGGGCGCGTCTTCAGCATGGAGCCCAAGCTGGCCCCGCCGCCCAAGCGGCGCATGAAGCGCGCGGGCGCGTCCAACGGCTCCGGGGCGGAGACCACCCCGGCGTCCTACGCGGCGTCGTCGGAGGAGTAGCCCCGGCGCGAAGACTCCCGGGGCCCGCACGGTGCGCGGCAACCCCGGGAGTTTTTACTTCAGGCTTCCAGGCCTTCGGTTCCTCAGAACGACAGGCCCAGGCCCAGGTAGGGGCCGGTGAAGCTGTCCGCGTGCACCACGCCGTCCAGGTGGCCGCCGTCGCTGAGGTACAGCGTGCGCCAGCCGCCGCGCAGGTTGAGGGCGCCCAGGTGCAGCGCCAGGCCGGCCTGCATGTCCACCTGGCGGTGCGGGAAGGGCACCACCTGGATGCGCGCCTCCACGTCGAAGGGCGACGGGCCGATGCACGCCTCCAGCGACGCGGCGAAGCTGGGGCCCACGAAGATGGCGTCCGGCGCGTGCGCGCTGGCGATGCCGGCCTCCATGCGGAAGCGGCCGCGCTCGGTGGACCAGGGCGAGATGGTGAGGTGCGCGTCCAGCAGCGTCAGCCGGTCCGTGTCCGGCGAGCCGTCATCCGCCTCCAGGGCGATGCCGCTCACGCGCGCGTCCATGCCCCAGCGCTGGCCGTCCAGGGCCATGAAGAGGTCCAGCGCGCCGCCCACGTCGCCAAAGCTGTTGCCCTGGAGGTTCAGGTGCACGAGCGGCGCGGGCCGGGGCGCGCGCTGGCCGCGGGGCGCCTCCGCGCGAGCGCGGCGGTGGTAGCTGGCCGGGCCCGAGATGAAGAGGACGTCGAACCAGCCGAGGCCCACGCCGGACGAGCGCACGCTGGAGCGCACCGGCGCGTCCGAGGCGCGGCCCACCGGCGTGGCGCGGTGCTCGTGCTTGCCGTCCTTGTCGTCGGAGTCCTTGGCGTCGGAGGTGTTCGGCTTGGAGCGCTTGCCGAAGCGGGCCTCGGCGGGGGCGGACCCCAGCAGGACAGCGACAGCGAGCGCGGCACACAGCGTCTTCCAGAAGCCCACGGCGACCCCTCCTCTTCTTCATGGGCCCACGGGATGGGCCGCGGCATGTGGACGCCTGCTCGCCCGGAATATTCAACCCTCATCACCCCCGGTGGAACCAGGGCCCCGGGGACGGGGGCCGCTGTCCGGAAGGGCGCATGTGCACCCCCGGACATGCGGGGGCTTCAGAAGGCCAGGCCGACGCCCGCGTAGGGGCCCACGAAGCTGTCGATGTGCTGGATGCCGTCCACCTGGCCCGCGTCGTCCAGAACGAGGCCGCGCACGCCGCCGCGCACGTTGAGGGCGCCCAGGTGCAGCGCTAGGCCGGCGCTCGCGTCCAGCTGCCGGTAGGTGCCGGCGGTGCCCTGCACGCGCGCCTCCAGGTCCAGCGGGCCCGCCACGCAGACCTCCAGGGACGTGGCGAGGCTGGGGCCCACGAAGAAGACGTCCGGCGCGTGGGCGGTGGAGAGGCCGCCCTCCAGCCGCCAGCGCACGCGCTCCGTGGACACGGGCGCCCAGGTGAGGTGCATCGTCGCCAGGCGGAGGTCGTCCGTGCCGGGCGAGCCGTCGTCGGTGGGCAGCACCAGCTGCGTGCCCTGCACGGCGATGCCCAGCGCCTCGCCCTCGATGCCCAGGAACGCGTCCCCGGCGACGCCGCCGCCCATGGCGCCCGCGTTGAGGCCCACGCGCAGGTTGAGCGGCTGGACCGCGCGCTGCTCGCGGACGGCCATGGAGGGCCCCGGGTCGGAGGTCTCCGCGACGACGGCCAGCACCTCCGCGGCCGCCACGATGGCGTCACCGTAGAGGTGGGCGGAGTACGAGGGCCGCTCGCGCGGGGGCGAGCGGTAGGAGCGGGATTCGCTCCGCGAGCTGGAGCGGATGGGCGTGGCGGCGTGCACCTTCGAGCTTCGGTCGTCGTCGCGCTTCGCGTCGTCCTTCTTGTTCTCGGACGTGTCCGGGGACTTCTTGCCGAAGCGGGCCTCCGCGGGAGACGCGGCCAGGAGCAGGCCGGCGGCGAAGGTGGCGCACAGCGCGGGGCGGAAGGCGGACACGGGAGGCTCCGAGGCGGGGCGGGGTGAAACCCCCTGCACCCCTGGACGGACCGCCAGGCGTTCTATTCACCTGCGCGTGCGTCAGCGCTGCGCCGTCTTCTTCGCCTTGGCCTTCGCCTGGCGCTTCATGGGCCGCGGCGGCGGCTCCGTGCGCGCCACGGCCGCGCTCTCCGGCGTCACCGGCGTGGGGGACACCCGCAGCGTGATGCGCCGGTTGCTGGCGCGGTGGGGCGGGCTGTCGTTGGGCACCCGCGGCCGGTACGCGGCGTGGCCCGTGGCGCTCAGCCGCTCCGGAGCCAGCCCCTCGCGCTCACCCAGCCGCCGCACCACCACCACGGCCCGCGCGGCGGACAGCTCCCACGCGGTGGTGGCCGGAGCGCCGGGCGCGGCGGGGAGGACTTCATCGGTGTGGGCCTCCACCGCCACGCGGTGGTCCGCGAGCGGGCCCCGGAGCACCGCCGCGGCCTGCTTCAACACGCCAGCGCCCTCCGGCGTGAGCGACGTGGTGGCGGGAGCGAAGAGGAGCCGCTCGGACACCTCCACGCTCAGGGCGTCGTCCTCCAGCGCCACGGTCACGTCGCCCGCCTTGAGCGCGTCCTGAAGCGTCCTGCCCAGCGTCTCGAGCGCCGCCTCGCGCTTCGTGCGCTGCGCCTCCGCGCTCTTCGCCTGGAGCTCCGCCGCCGCGCCGCCCCACTCCTGCGCCTGCTGCTCACGCTCCAGCGCGCGCAGCCGCCGCTCCATGGCCTGCCGCAGCGTCTGCAACTGCGCGACGTGGGCCTCCGACTCGGCGGCTTCGCGCTCCAACTGCGCGCTCCGGGTCTCCAGCGCGTGGAGCGAGCGCGAGCCCAGCCACGCGCCCGTGGAGGCCACCGCCACCGCGACGGCCAGCAGCCCCCAGGGCAGCCACCGCCAGCGTCCGAGCGCTGCTGTCGTCCGCGCGTCGTCCATGGCCCTGAAGGGTAATGGCCCCCGGGGTGTGGGCGGCAAGGTGGCGCCGTGCGACATGTGCCCGCCTGCTTCAGCCGGGGCCGCTCAGGACGGTTTCTTCCACCGGGGCAGGTGCAGCACGAAGCGCGAGCCGGGCCCGCCCTCCGGCGGCGTCTCCACGAGCAGGTCGCCGCCGTGCGCGCGGGCGAGCTGCCGGGAGATGTAGAGGCCCAGGCCCAGGCTCGCTCTCGCGTGCTCGCCGGTGTTGCGCGCGAAGCGCTCGAAGACGCGCTCGCGCGCCTCCGGGGGGATGCCGGGGCCCCAGTCGCGCACGGCGATGATGGCCTTCTCCGCGTCGCGCTCCACGTACAGCTCCACCGGCAGGCCCGGCGCGTACTTCATCGCGTTGGTGAGCAGGTTCATCAGCACCTGCTCCACGCGCGGCCGGTCCGCCAGCGCCACCACCGGCTGGTCCGCGTGCACCACCGCCACGCAGCCCGCGGTGGCCAGCGCCTCCTCCATCCGCGCCACCAGCGCGTGCACCAGCGAGGACAGCTCCACCGCGCCCAGCTCCAGCGCCATCTGCCCCGTGCCCAGCCGGGCCACGTCGAACAGGTGCGCCACCAGCCGCGTCAGCCGGTCCGCCTGCCGCAGCGCCCCTGACAGCCCCTGGCCCAGCCGCTCGGATTCCTCCGACGCGAGCTTGTCCACCGTGCGCTGCAGCGACGACAGCTGCAGGTGCAGCGCGGACAGGGGCGTGCGCAGCTCGTGCGTCGCCACCGCCACGAACTCGTCGCGCGCGGCCACGGCCTGCTCCGCCTGCCGGTACAGCCGCGCGTTGTCCACGGCCAGCGCCGCGCGCCAGGCCAGGTCCTCCAGCTGTGACAGGTCCCGCGTGCTGAAGCGCCGCGTGGCGGAACATGTCGCCGCGCTCACGATGCCCAGCGTGCGCCCGCGCGCCATCAGCGGGACGATCATCACCGAGCGAGGGCTCAGCCCCTCCAGCACCTCCCGGTGCACGTCGTTGACGGAGAAGGCGCGCATGGCGGTTTCGTCCACCTCCGCCACCAGCTCCGAGCGCCCCGTCTCCAGCACCTTGCGCAGCAGGGTGGTGGCGCCGGGTTGCGGCGCGTAGGGCATGGACTTCTCCAACTGGGCCTGGAGCCTGTCATTCCGGGCGCGGCGCTCCACGCGCTCCAGGTGCTGGCCGTCCTCGCCCAGCATGTCCACCAGGCAGTAGTCCGCCATCTGCGCCACCACCAGCTCCGCCACGTTGCGCACGGTGGTGCGCCAGTCCAGGGACGTGGCCAGCCGGGTGGTGGCGTCCGTGAGGAAGCGCAGGTGCGTCTCCATGCGGCGCTGCTCGGTGATTTCGCGCACCACCCCGCCCACGCCCAGCAGGTCCGTGCCGGAGCGCACGGGGAAGTACGTGGCCAGGAAGGTGCGCGGCTCCGGGCCGGCGACGTACTCCACCGGGTCGTCCACCACGGCCGCCTCCGACTCCAGCACCTGGCGCAGCAGGTCCTCGATGGGGCCTCCCGCCGGGCCCATCAGCTCGCGAGGCGTGAAGCCCAGGTGCTTCTCCAGGGGGATGCCGTTGTTCTCCGCGATGACCTTGTTGAGCCGCACGTAGCGCAGGTCCTGGTTCACGAAGCCCATGCCCACCGGCGACGCGGCGAAGAAGGACTCCAGCATGGCCGCGGACGCGTCCCGCTCACGCAGGGCCTCGCGGGCCTCTCGGTACAGCCGCGCGCTCTCCACCGCCAGGGCGGCGCGGCGCGCGAACTCCGTGGCGTAGCCCAGCTCCCGCTTCGTGTAGCGGCGCGCGGGCGACGCGGAGACCAGGTTGATGATGCCGAAGCGCCGGCGCCCCACCGCCAGAGGCAGCAGCATGGACGAGCGCGGCGCCAGCGCCTCCAGCAACTGGCGGTGCTCGCTCGAGCGGGAGACCTGATCCAACCAGTCGGGCGTGATGTCCGCGATGAGCACGGGCTTGCCGCGCGCGAACGCCCGGCCCAGCGGCGTGTCCGAGCCGGCCTCCGGCGGAAAGGGCAGCGTCTGGTCCAGCAGCGACTGCTTGCGCGGGTCCTTCGCGCTGAGCGCCAACCGGTGCAGCGCGCCGTCCGGCCCCAGCACGTCCACCATGCAGTAGTCCGCCCACTCCAGCGTGGCCAGCCGCGCCACGGCCTTGAGCGTGGTCTCCCAGTCCAGGGACTCGGCGAGCAGCCGGCTCGCCTCGCTGACGAAGAACTCCGCGCGCTCGGTGGCCTTGCGCTCGGTGATGTCCACGTTGATGTTCACCGCGCCCACCAGCCCGCTCTCCGCCGAGTACAGCGGCGCCGAGGAGTTGAGGATGGTGCGGCGCGCGCCGTCCTTCCCGACGATGTCCACCTCCTCGTTGGAGACGGTCTGCCGGGTGCGCAGCGTGCGCGCCACGGCCCACTCCTCGCCGCGCAGGCGCCGGCCCGTGCCGGGCCAGTACGCCTCGAAGGTGCCGAAGTGCTCCAACTGCATCCGCGCCAGCGCGTCCTGGCCCCACAGCGCGCTCGCGGCGGCGTTGGCCGCGAGCAGGCGGCCCGCCGTGTCCACGATGACCACGCCCACCGGCAAGAGGTGCAGCACCGTGCGCAGCCACTCCTGCGGCACGGGTGTGGACTCCGCCAGAAAGGTGCCAGTCGGCTCGGACATGGGCGCGGAGCCCCCCTCCCCCGCGGGAGGCTCTACGGTGGGGGTGAGGGGGGCGTGGGACCACCCGACCCGGGTTCCATCCGGCTTTCCGGGAGTTGGCACTCGACTCCGCCCGGAGGCAGGGCAGGGGGCTTGATTCGGAGCGGCCAACGGGGCGTCATTCGGGGCTTTCGTTCACGGCCGCGCTTCCATGCGGCCGGGCTGCAAGGACAGGTGGATGGGAATCGCGTGCGTGGTGCTGGACTTCGATGGGACCTTCACGGACGTGCTGGCGGAGGGCGAGCCCTTCCTCAAGCACTTCCAGGACGCGCTGTACGGGGTGCTGGGGCAGGACGCGTCCCAGGCGTGGGCGGAGGAGGTCGCCGCGCTGCATGAGGGCGTGGACCAGTACGGCTGGGAGGTGGCGGGGCGCATCGTGGCGCCGGCCACCGCGGACCCCTACCTGACGGCCACCTGCACCGCGCACCGGCTGCTCAAGCGCTTTGGCAAGGGCGACGACGAGGCGCTGCGCACGGACACGGTGCAGACGCTGTACCGCGAGGCGTACCGGCACTCGGCCACGGCCTTCAAGGCGGAGGCGAAGGAGGTGCTGGAGGCGCTGCTCGCCACGGGCCTGCCCGTGTCCGTGGTGACCAACGCGCACACGGAGCTGGTGGAGGCGAAGCTGGACAAGCTGGCCCCCAAGGGCCGCGAGCGGCTGAAGGTCTTCGGCGACGCGCGCAAGTTCCAGCTGGAGGACACGGAGCCCAGGGACGCGCGCTTCGACGCGCTTCCGGAGGCGCTCCACCTGGACGGCGTGCTGGGCCGGCCGGTGTACCTCAAGCGCGGGCGCTACTTCTCCGCGCTCAGGCGCATCTGGGACGCCACGCACACGGGCCCGGAGTCCACGCTCGTCGCGGGCGACATCTTCGAGCTGGACCTGGCCATGCCCGCCGCGCTGGGCGCGCACGTGCAACTGGTGGAGCGCGCCAACGTGATGCCCTACGAGCGCGCCGCCGTGCAGCGCCTGGGCACGCGGGGCAGCGCGGACAAGAGCCTGCGCGCCATCCTGCCCCGGCTGCGCTGAAGGCAAACGAAAAGCCCCGCCTCCCGGTGAAGGGAGGGCGGGGCCGTCGTTACCGCAACCGCGCGTGGGGCGCGAAGACTAGACCTTGGCGCCCGGGGTCGCCTGGAACAGGTCGTTGAACTCCGTGAGCGCCTTGTTGATGTTCGCCTTGATGTCGGCGGTCAGCTCGCGCTTGGTGACCAGGTCGGAGACAATGTTCGGGTACTTGCTGTCCACGAACTCCAGCATCTCCTTCATCCAGCGGACCACGTCACCCACCGGCACGTTGCGGATCCACCCGCGCTTGCCCGCGTCGTCCTTGTTGGTGGCGGCGTAGATCTGGATGACCTGACGCTCGACGGAGAGCGGCTCGTACTGGCCCTGCTTGAGCAGCTCCACCATGCGGGCGCCGCGCGCCAGCGTCTCCTGCGTGGCCTTGTCCAGGTCGGAGCCGAACTGGGCGAAGGCGGCCAGCTCGCGGTACTGCGCCAGCTCCAGCTTCATGGAGCCCGCGACCTGCTTCATGGCCTTGATCTGCGCCGCGGAACCCACGCGCGACACGGAGAGGCCCACGTTGATGGCCGGGCGGACGCCGGAGAAGAACAGGTCCGTCTCCAGGAAGATCTGCCCGTCGGTGATGGAGATGACGTTCGTCGGGATGTAGGCGGACACGTCACCCGCCTGCGTCTCGATGATGGGGAGCGCCGTGAGGGAGCCCGCGCCCTCCTCGTCGGACAGCTTGGCGGCGCGCTCCAGCAGGCGGCTGTGGATGTAGAACACGTCGCCCGGGTACGCCTCGCGGCCCGGCGGGCGGCGCAGGAGCAGGGACAGCTGGCGGTACGCCACGGCCTGCTTGGAGAGGTCGTCGTACACGATGAGGCCGTGCATCTTGTTGTCGCGGAAGTACTCGCCGATGGCGACGCCCGCGTACGGCGCGAAGTACTGCATGGGCGCCGGGTCGGACGCGTTCGCCGCGACGACCGTCGTGTACTCCATGGCGCCGTGCTTGGTCAGCTTCTCCACCACCTGCGCGACGGTGGACTGCTTCTGCCCGATGGCGACGTAGATGCAGTAAACGCCCAGGCCCTTCTGGTTGATGATGGCGTCGATGGCGACGGCCGTCTTGCCCGTCTGGCGGTCACCGATGATGAGCTCGCGCTGACCGCGGCCCACCGGCACCAGCGCGTCCAGCGCCTTGATGCCCGTCTGCAGGGGCTCGTGCACGGACTTGCGCTTCACGATGCCGGGCGCCTTCACCTCCAGGCGGCGGTGTTCGGTGGCCTCGACGGGGCCCTTGCCGTCCACCGGCTGGCCCAGCGCGTTCACCACGCGGCCCAGCAGGCCCTTGCCCACCGGCACGGAGGCGATCTGCCCGGTGCGCTTCACGGCGTCACCCTCGCGGATGTCCTTGAACTCGCCCATGATGGCGACGCCGACGTTGTCCTCTTCCAGGTTGAGGACCAGGCCCTGCACGCCGTTGTTGAACTCCACCAGCTCGCCGGCGAGCGCGCCCTCCAGGCCGTACACGCGGGCGATACCGTCGCCCACGGTCAGCACGGTGCCGGTCTCGGCGACGGTGACCTTCTTGCCGTAGTCCTTGATCTGCTCCCGGATGATTTTGCTGATCTCGTCGGCGCGGATTTCCATGGGCGTCTAGCGTCCTTGCGGAGGGGGCGGCCTTGAGGAAACGGGGATGGCCGCCGCGAAACTGGATGTACCGGGTGGCCCCCTATCACGGGCACCGGGACTCTCGCAACGCGCCACGCGCCAGGGACTTCCCCCAACCCCGCCCCCCTTTATCGCGCACGTAAGCCGGCGGCCCGGACGTGGGGGGCCCCGCCCGGCCGGAAGCCCGGGGAGCGCCCGGCGTCCGCACCCGGCGCCGGGCCGTCCTCAGACGCCGGAAAGGGAGGGGCCGTCCTCGCGGGGCAGCCACACGATGAAGCGGGTGCCGTCCGCCGCCCCCGACTCCACGGAGATGCGCCCGCCGTGGGCCAGGGCGATCTGCCGCACGATGAAGAGCGACAGCCCCAGCCCGTCATCCGCGGAGCACAGGGCGCGGTGCTTGAACGGCTCGAAGAGGGTGCCCTGGTACTCCGGCGGCACCCGGCAGTCCGGGTCGTGCACCTGCACCGTGACGCCGTCGAAGCGCCCCGTCAGTTGGAGCACCACGGAAGAGGACACCGGGCCGTGGTGCAGGGCGTTGCCCACCAGGGAGTCCATCAACTGGAAGAGCCGCTCGCCGTCCCAGGTGCCCCGCAGGTCGCCGCTGGCGACGAGCCGCAGGTCGCGGTCCGGGTGGGCCCGCTGCCGGTCCGCCAGCACGCGCTCCGCCAGCTGTCCCAGGTGGACGGAGGAGGGGTGCACGGGCAGGCCGTTGGACAGCCGGGCGCGGGTGAAGTCCAGGAGCTGGCGGATCAGCCGCTCCACCCGCCGCACGCCCGCGCCCACCCGGCCTACCTGCTCGGTCAGGCCCTCCGGCATCGCCGGAGCGTGTTGGAGGGCGAGCACGTCGCACTGGAGCGACTGGAGCGGGGCCTTGAAGCCGTCCCCCGCCGCGTCCAGGAACTGGTCGCGGAAGTGCTCCATCCGCATCAGGCGCTCCTCGGCGGCCTTGCGGATGCTCACGTCCCACACCGCGCCCATGCGCACGGAGCGGCCCTGGAACGTCGCCGGCCGGCCCATGACCTCCACGGGGATGCGGCGGCCGTCGCGGTGGAGCACGGCCAGTTCGTAGGGCGCCTCCACGCCGCGCTCCATCACGTCGCGCGCGGGGGCGCGGAACTCCGGCGCCACGACCTCCAGGATGTTCCGGCCGATCAGCTCCGCCGTCTCGTAATAGCCCAGCAGGCGCCCCAGGCCGGGGCTGATCTCCAGGAACTGCCCGCGGTCGTGGAAGAAGTACCCGTCGCAGGAGATCTCCACGATGGAGCGCATGTGCTCCTCGCGCGCGCGCAGCGCCGCCTCCTCGCGCAGGCGCGCGGACGAGTCCCGCAGCAGGAGCAGCACGCCCACCCCGGGGCCCGCCGGCATGGCGCTCACGGTCAGGTGGCGCAGCGTGCCCACCTCGCCGAAGCGGCCGGACACCAGCTCCTCCGCCACGCGCTCACCGGACTGCGCCCGCGCGAGCAGCGGTGACAGCGGCGGCGCCAGGCCGGGCCACGACTCCGAGAGGAAGCGCCCCACGCACAGCTGCGCCGGACGGCCGCACAGCGAAGCCAGCAGGTCGTTCATCCAGACGAGGCGGGAGTCCCCGTCCACCAGCGCCACCCCCCAACCCGGCGCGTTGAGCAACGCACCCAGGAAGGGCAGGGTCTCCTCGGGAACCCCCGGGGTCGGAAGGGCTCCGGGAAGCCGTTGGAACACAGGCTGCGGCATGGGCGGGTCGTCTCGGAAAACGCGGCCTTGTCCGCGTTGCCCAGAAGTATACCCATTCCCCACGCCGACGGGAAATACAGGTTTGACTAGGACTGCGGGGCAACCCTGACAACCCGGCACGTCCGCCGCACCGGGAGTGAGGTTCGGGTTACTTCAGCTCGCGGCGCATCTGCTCCAGCTGGGTGCGCAGGGAGCCGTCGTAGAGGGTGCCACCGACCTGGGCGGCCACGCCGCCGAGCAGCGCGGGGTCCACCTTGGTCTCCAGCACGACGTTGCGCTGGGTGAGCTGCGTGAGCGACTGCTGGAGCTGGGCGACGGCGGCCGCGGAGAGCGGCACGGCGCTGGTGACCTGGCCCCGGACGCGGCCCGCGCGGGCGTCCGCCATGTCGCGGTAGAGCCGGGCGATGTCGGGCAGGTAGCCCAGGCGGTTGCGGTCCACCAGCAGGCGCAGCGCGTTGGCCAGCGCGGGCTCCGCGGGGGAGGGCATGGCCTGGAGCAGGGCCTCCACCACGCGGTTGCGCTGGGCGCGGCTGTAGGCGGGGTTGAGCAGCACGTCCGACAGCTCGGGGCTCTGGCCCACGACGGCGGCGAAGGCGTTGAGCTGCTCGGCGACGGCGTCGGTGCGGTTGCCTTCCGCTGCGACGTCGAGGATGGCGCGGGCGTAGCGGCGGGCGATGGAGACGTTCACCATGACGCTGGCGCCCTTAGCATGGGGCGTCCCTGGCGGCAATGCCGCCGGCGCCGCGCGGTGGATCGCCGTGGCCGGCCGGGGCCTCCCGGGGTCTTGGAAGAGAGCGGGCGGGGAAGCGTCTCCCGGTGGGCGCTCCGGGTGTGTGGTGGTGGCCGTCCTTGGAGTCCCAGGGGGCCCCCCGAGGCAGGCCGGCGCCCGGCAATGGACGGCCTGGGTGCGACAGGACTTGGCGGAAGTGGGCGCTTACCCGTAGCGTGGGCCCCACCCTCGCCATGCAAGAACCTGTCATCGGCATCGACCTGGGCACCACCAACAGCGTCGTCGCGACCGTGGAAGACGGCCGTCCGCGCCTCATCCCCTCGCGCTCGGGAGGACGCCTCACGCCCTCGGTGGTGGGCCTCACCCGGGCGGGCGACCGCCTGGTGGGGCAGCCGGCCCAGGCGCTGGGGGAGGAGCACCCGGACGCGGTGGTGTGGGCCACCAAGCGCTTCCTGGGACGCCGCTACACGCCGGAGCTGGTGCAGCAGGCGAAGGCGGTGGTGCCGTATCCCCTGGTGGCCGGCCCCACCGGCGACGTGCGCGTGAAGCTGTCCGGCCGCGTGCTGCCCGCGACGCAGGTGTCCGCCTTCATCCTGGGCGAGCTGCGCCTGGACGCGCAGGCGCACTTCGGGCGCGACGTGCGCAAGTGCGTCATCACCGTCCCCGCGAACTTCGACGACAACCAGCGCCAGGCCACCCGCGAGGCGGCGGCCATCGCGGGGTTGGAGGTGGTGCGGCTGGTCAACGAGCCCACCGCGGCGGCGCTGGCGTACGGCCTGTCGCGCGGCTTCGAGGGCAGCGCGCTGGTGTTCGATTTGGGCGGCGGCACCTTCGACGTGTCCATCCTGGACGTGAAGGCGGGGGTCTTCGAGGTGAAGGCCACGGGCGGCGACCACGCGCTGGGCGGCGAGGACTTCGATCAGCGCATCGTCCAGTGGCTGCTGGCGCAGGTGGAGGACCCCTTCCAGGAGGCGGTCTCCAAGGACGCGCAGTCGCTCCGGCGCCTGAAGGTGGCGGCGGAGGCGGCCAAGCGCGAACTCACCGAATCGGAAGAGGCCACCATCTCCGTGTCCGGCCTGGGCGACCACACGGCGGGCGTGAAGCGCTTCACCGAAATCAACACCGCGCTCACGCGCAGCTTCTTCGAGACGCTCTCCGAGCCGCTGTCGCGCCGCTGCCTGGAGGTCTGCAAGAGCGTGATGGCGGAGGCGCGGATGGATCCGCGCTCGGTGGACGTGGTGCTGCTGGTGGGCGGGATGACCCGCGTGCCGCTGGTGCGCCGGCTGGTGGCGGACTTCTTCGGCCGCGCGCCCTCCACGGACGTGCACCCGGACGAGGCCGTGGCGCTGGGCGCCGCGGTGCAGGCGGACGAGCTGGTCCGCCAGGCGGGCCAGGCGCTGCTCTTGGACGTGGCCAGCCAGAGCCTGGGCGTGGGCGTGATGGGCGGCCGGGTGAAGCGGCTCATCCCCAAGAACACGGGCGTGCCGGTGGTGGCGCGCGACATCTTCTTCCCGGGCACCTCCGGCCAGTCCGAGGCGCGCATCCCCGTGTACCAGGGGGAGAGCGAGTTCCAGGACGAGAACCACAAGCTGGGCGAGGTGGTCCTCAAGAACCTGCACGTCGCCAGCCGCGGGGAGACGCCGCTGGAGGTCGTCTTCGAGCTGTCCGGCGAGGGCATCCTCTCGGTGAAGGCCACCGACCTGACCTCCGGCAACATGGAGCTGGTGCGCCTGGAGGCCCGGGCCGGCCTGCCGCAGGGCGAGGCGGAGAAGCTGGGCCAGGAGCAGTCCCACTACGCCCAGGCGCAAGGGGTGGTGGACGCGCGCAAGGCGGAGGAGACCTTCCGCAAGCTCCTGGAGCGCGGGGAGAAGCTCGCCCGCCTGCTCCAGCAGAGCGCCCGGGAGAACCCCAGCCCGGAGGCCGAGTCCGCGGTGGGCACCGTGCAGCAACTGCTGGTGGGCGGCAAGGACGCGCTGGCCGCCGGTGACGCCGCGCAGTGCGCCCAGATTGCCCGTCAGCTCACGAAGCTGCTGTCCGGCCGCGCGGAGCCCCGCGGCTGACGTCCCGCGGCGCACGCAACGGGCGTCCACCAGCGCACGTTGTGGCGCCGGGTCCGTGGTGCCTTCCCTGGAGTCCGCGTATCTCCGGGAGTCATGACGACCCCCGGCTTTTCTCCTCGCCCGAGAGATCTGGTCTTCGTGGTGGACGACTCGCGGACGGCGCGGGACGTGATGCGGCTGCACCTGTCGCGCATGGGCTGCGACGCGGTGGTGCTGGAGGGCGCGGATGCGTGCCTGGCGGAGCTGGCGCAGCGGACGCCGGCGCTCATCCTGATGGACCTGCACCTGGAGAAGCTCCAAGGGGACGAGGCCTGCCGTCTGGTCAAGGCGCACCCGGCGGGGCGCAATGTCCCGGTGGTGATGTTCACCGCGGCGGACGAGCCCCATGAGGTCATGCACTGCGGGCGCGCGGGCGCGGACGACTTCCTGCCCAAGCCGGTGAGCCAGGAGGCGCTGGCGGCGAAGGTGGCCGCGGTGCGCCTGTCGCGCGAGCGCGCCTGGACGGGCCCTCCGCGCGGGCGGGGCGTGCTGCTGGTGGAGGGCGGCCGGTTCCTGCACACCTTCCTGGGCGGAGCGCTGGAGCACGAGGGGCTGCACGTGCTCTACGCCAAGGACCTGGACGACGCGGCGGCGCAGGCCACGGCCCATGGAGACCGGCTGGACGGCTTCGTGGTGGACGTGTCGCGGCTGCCTCGCGAGGCCCTGTCGCTGGCCACGCGCCTGCGCGAGCAGTTCGCGCGCAAGCCGCTGGTCCTGATGTCGCGGGTGGAGGAGGCGCCGGACGTGCTGGACCGCGCGCTGGAGCTGAGCGGCGCGCCGCTGCTGCTCAAGCGGCAATTGGGCGCGGACGAGCTGTTGACGATGGTGCTCTCGCGCCTGTCTCCGGGCACGGTGCCGCTGAGGGCCGCGGAGCGGGTGCCCTTCTTCACCGTGGTGGAGTTCAACACGCCGGGCGGCCCCACCCTCAGCGGCTTCAGCCATGACGCCAGCCCCCAGGGCCTCTTCGTGCGCACGCTCACGCCCGCGCGCGAGGGCTCGAGGCTGTCCCTGCGCCTGGTGATGGCCGGCCAGCGCACGCCCTGCGAGGCGCAGGCGGTGGTGGCGTGGTGCAACCCGCCCGGGATGGGGAGCACGTTCCGCTCGCAGACGGGCATGGGCTTGAGGCTGGAGGGCATGGACGCGCAGCTGCAGCAGCGCTTCGTGCGCTTCGTGCCCCAGTCCCTCGGTTTTCCCACCGCGGGGCCGGTGCGCGCCTCAGGTTTCTGAGAGCGGCGGGCCCCCCCGCGCGCGTCCCAACCCCCCGCAATCACAGACAGACGCGACGGGATTCTCCCCTGGCATGGGCGTGGCAGAGCGCCTGGCCCCACGAGGCTTTCGAGGGAGGATTCACGCATGCGCTTCAGTCTTTTCGGAACGGTGGGGCTCACGCTCCTGGCGGTGGGGTGTGGTGACGGGGGCAAGGCCCCGGAGGGGCTGGACAACGAGCCCGTGCAGCAGTCGCTGAAGCTCACGACCTTCGACGACTGCTCGGCGCTGGAGCGGTACATCGAGGACACCGCGACGAAGCAGATGCGCGCGAGCCTGGAGCAGCAGAAGCCCGGGTACTGGGAGCGCTTCGGCCGGCGGGGCGGCATCATCTTCGGGCCCATGCCCGCGGAGGACTCGGCGGGGGGCGGCGTGACGTCCGGCTCCGGCAATCAGGCGCCGCAGGACTCCACCGGCACCAACAACCAGGTGGAGGGCGTGCACGAGTCGGACTTCGTGCAGAACGACGGCACGCGCATCTTCGTGCTGTCGGGCAACCGGCTGTACGCGCACCGCTCGTGGCCCGCGGAGCAGCTCACGCTGGCGGCGACGCTGGAGGTGGAGGGCTGGCCCCGGGAGATGCTGCTCGACGAGCAGAACCGGCTGGTCATCGTCTCGCAGGTGGCGCAGTCGCTGCCGGGCACCCCGGCGAAGGGCGGGGGCGCGGGCGGCGGCATGGTGCCCGCCGTGGACATGGCCTGCTACGGCTTTGGCTGCGGCTACTACAACGCCGACAGCACCAAGGTGACCACGGTGGACGTGTCGGACGTGGCGCACCCCACGGTGGTGGACCAGGTCTACCTGCCCGGCATCTTCAACCAGGCGCGCCGCGTGGACGGCAACGTGCGGCTGGTGCTGTCGGACGCGTTCCGCTGGCCGGAGGACGTGAAGTTCTGGGTGGACTACTCGGAGGACCTCTACAAGGACGAGGGCAAGCTCACCAAGACCATCGACGCGCTCATCGCCGAGAACGAGAAGCGCATCCGCGCGAATACGCTGGACCAGTGGCTGCCCTCGGGCAGGCACGTGGACGCGGCGGGCGTGGAGACGTCCCTGCCCACGTCCTGCGGTGACTTCTACCGGAGCAACGCGCCGTCCGCGCTGGGCTTCGTGACGGTGGCCTCGCTGGACCTGGACGCGCGCACCGCGGCGCCGGGGCGCACCAGCCTGGTGGCGGAGCCGGGCACGGTGTACGCGTCCAGGGAGTCGCTGTACCTGGCGCACCCGCATTACTGGTGGTGGCCGCTGCCGGGGCAGAAGGACTTCACCTACCTGCACAAGTTCGACCTGACCCAGCCGGGCCGCGCGGTGTACGCGGGCTCCGGCACGGTGGAGGGCACGCCCATCAACCAGTTCGCCCTGGATGAGTACGAGGGCGTGCTGCGCATGGCCACCACGGTCACCACGCGCCTCCCGGAGCCAGAGCACGACGACTGGTGGTGGGGCCGCACCACGACGGCCAGCCGCGTGACGACGCTGGGCCTGAAGAACGGGCACCTGGCGGAGCTGGGCCGCAGCGAGGACCTGGCCGAGGGCGAGCGCATCTTCAGCGCGCGCTTCGTGGGCAATCGCGGCTACGTGGTCACCTTCCTCCAGGTGGATCCGCTCTTCACCTTCGACCTGAGCGACCCCGCGAACCCGCACAAGGTGGGTGAGCTGAAGGTGCCGGGCTTCTCCACGTACATGCACCCGGTGGGCGACCACCACCTGCTGACCCTGGGCATCCACACGGATCCGAATGGTGGCTGCTGCGGGACGCGCGCGCTGAAGCTGTCCCTCTTCGACGTGGACGACCTGGCGAACCCGAAGGAGGTCTCCACGCAGCTGGTGGGCGAGGCCTACGGCTGGAGCGAGGCGCTCTACGAGCACAAGGCCTTCAACTACTTCGCGGCCAAGGGGCTGGTGGCCATCCCGTTCACGGACTACTCGAGGTCCTACGGGTCCTACGAAGACTACTGGAGCGGCTTCCGCACGGACCTGCGCGTGTTCCGCGTGGACCTGGCGGCGGGCATCTCCCCGGTGGGCTCGGTGCCCATGTCGGACCTGTACAAGCGCGCGGGCATGCCGCAGTGGAGCTACTACTACACGCCGGAGGTGCGCCGCAGCGTGATGGCGGATGACTACGTCTATGCCATCAGTGACGCGGGGATGCGCGTGTCGAAGGTGCAGAGCCTCCAGACGCCGCTCGTCACGGTGCCGTTCCCGGCCAGCACGCCCTGACGCAGGCGGGCGGGCGGCCAGTCAGACGGGGTGGGGGGATTGCGTCGCTTGCACCGGCGCACTCCCTTCCCTATAGGCCCCGTCATGCCGCCCGAAGCCGCCGAGCCCTCCGTATCGTCCTCCCCCCCGGCCGGAGGCACGAAGGGGGAGCTGCGCGCCCTGCTGCGGCTGGCGATTCCCCTGTGCATCGCGCAGGCGGGCCAGTCCCTGATGAGCGTGACAGACACCTTCATCGTCGGCCGGGCTGGCACGTCCGCCCTGGCGGCGGTGGGCCTGAGCCACGCCCTCTTCTTCGCCGTCAGCAGCTTCGGCATGGGGCTGATGATGGGCGTGGACCCGCTGGTGTCCCAGGCCATTGGCGCCGGCAACCCGCGCCGCGCGCGGGACGTGCTCTGGCAGGGCGTGTGGCTGTCCGCCTTCGTGGGCGTGGTGCTGTGGGCGGTGCTCATCACCGTGCCCAGCGGTCTGCCGTGGGTGGGCGTGGCGGAGGAGCAGATCGTCCAGGTGCGCGCCTTCCTGCACTTCCGCGCGCCCAGCCTGCCCCTGATGCTCATCTTCCTCACGGTGCGCGCGTACCTGCAGGCCATCGGGACGCCCCGGCCGCTGGTGGTGTCCGCCGTGCTGGCCAACATCATCAACGTGATGCTGGTGCCGCTGTTCGTCTTCGGCGGCGCGTCGTTGCCCGCGTGGGCGGGGCCGCTCACCCACGTGCCGGCCATGGGCGCGGCGGGCGCGGCGCTGTCCACGCTGTTGTGCACGGCCCTGGAGGTGCTCATCGTCGCGCGGGCGGTGCAGGCCATCCCGGTGCCGGGCACGCCGTCGCGCAAGCCGGTGAAGGCGGATCAGCTGCGAGCGTTCCGGGTGGGGCTGCCCATCGGCCTGCACATCGCGGCGGAGGTGGGCGTCTTCGCGCTGGCGGGCGTGCTGTCCGCGAAGCTGGGGCCGGAGAGCGTGGGCGCGCATCAAATCGCCATCTCCTTCGCCAGCCTCACCTTCACCATGGCGCTGGGCATCGGCAACGCGGGCAGCGTGCGCGTGGGCTGGGCCGTGGGCGCGCACGACACGCCCCAGGCCCGCCGGAGCGGGCTGATGGCCTTCGCCCTCGGCGCGGTGGTCATGTCGCTCGGCGGGCTCGTGTTCGCGCTCTTCCCCCGGGGCCTGGCGAGGCTGGCCGGGGCTCCGGAGGACGTGCTGCCGCTCCTGCTGCCCCTGCTGATGGTGAGCGCCATCTTCCAGATCTTCGACGGCGTGCAGGGCGTGGGCGCGGGCGTGCTGCGCGGCGCCGGCCAGACGCGCTTCACCTTCCTGGCCAACATCGTGGGCCACTACGCCGTGGGCCTGCCCCTGACCCTGCTCCTGGGGTTCCACCTGGGCATGGGCGTGCTGGGCATCTGGTGGGGCCTGTGCGCGGGCCTCATCTCCGTGGCCGCCGCCGTGCTGTGGCGCTTCTGGCGCGTCAGCGCGGGCACCCTCCGCCCCTTGGAGGGCTGAGGGGATTTGGCTGTAAAGTTGCAGCCCGGACGGAAACTCCAAGAATCTGGGAATCGGACGCAACCTGGATCGGGAAGACCCGACAATTGTCCCAGGAGCCTACATGTCCAACTACCGCATCCGCCCCGGCGACACCCTCTCTGGCCTGGCCGCTCGTTTCGGCACCTCCGTGCAGAAGCTGGCGCGCGACAACAACATCTCGAACCCGGACCTCATCATCTCGGGTCGGACGCTGCGCATCGGCCACTCCGGCCGTGACAGCTTCGACGCCGGTGGCCGTCAGGGCATCCGGGGCGGGCGTGGCGTGGGTGGCGGCGCGGACGTGGGCGGCCCCATGGGCGTGGCCCCCACCGGCGGAACGGCCACGGGGCGCCGGCTGGCGGAGGCGGCGCGCGCGGCGGCCATGGGCATGGGCGGCTACAACAGCCAGGGCCTGTGCGCCACGGGCGTGAGCCGGGCCATCCGCAACTCCATGGGCATCGGCGTGTCCGGCAACGGCAACCAGATCGACAACAACCTGCCGCGCGACAAGTTCCGCCAGGTGGACATGTCCCTGGAGGACGCGCTGAAGATTCCGGGCCTCGTGCTCACCTGGGAGAGCACCTCCACGCGCCTGGGCAGCATCTACGGCCACACGGCGGTGACGCTGGGCGACGGCCACTCGTCCGCCAGCGACTTCATCGAGCGCAACACCACGAACAGCGGCCGCTCGGGCTTCAAGGTGTTCATGCCCATCGAGTAGCCCTTCCGGCTGCTCGAGGATGGCGCATCACGAAAGCCTCCGGGTCCTACCGACCGGAGGCTTTGTCGTGTCCGGAGCCCGGCGCTCAGGCCGGCAGGTACTGGCGGATCATCCGCCGCCACACGGGCCAGTCGTGGGTGCCGCCGTCCCAGATGGACAGGTCGTTGCGGATGTCCTTCTGCCAGAGGAGCTTGGAGAGGTTCTCGTTGGAGGGGCGGCAGAAGTCGTGCTCGCCCACGGCCAGGGTCATCTCCACGCGGCGCAGGGCGGACAGGCGCCCGGGGTCGTTCAGGCCCGGCAGCCACTGCGGCGCGGTGTGGAAGTACACCTGTTCGTCGTGGTGGCCGTCGAGGAAGTCCTCCGTCTCGAACTTGCCGCCCATGGAGATGAGGCGCTGGAAGACGTCCGGGTGGCGCAGGCCCACGTTGTACGTGTGGAAGCCGCCCAGGCTGCACCCGGCGAGCGTGAGGCGGCCTCCGGTGGAGCGGCCCCTCGCGAGCGGCACCACCTCATGCAGCAGGTAGTCCTCCCACTGGGCATGGCGGGCCACGCGCGCGGCGGGGACGACGCCCTTGTTGTACCAGGACTCCTCATCCACCGAGTCCACGCACACCACGACGTAGCGGCCCGCGGCGATGCAGTCCGAGATGGCGCCGATGAGGCCGAAGTCCTCGGCCTGGAAGAAGCGGCCCTTGCTCGTGGGCACCAGGATGACGGGTTCGCCCGAGTGCCCGTACAGCAGCACTTCCATGTCCCGGTTCAGCCGCGGGCTGTGCCAGCGGTGGTATTCGCGGTTCATGGCCGCCACATTAACCAACGCATTCAAGGCGCGAGCGGGGCGGCCACACGGACGCGTCCGGCTCAGCCGCCAGTGAACACCTGCCGCGTTTGCTCCACACCTCGCCACGGCGTGAGAAAGGCATCCGCCTCCTTCGCGATGAGCTCCAACGAAGCGGTCAGCTCATGGCCGTCGTCCACCTCCACCAGCCGGACGTGGCGTTTGCCTTTGGACCATTCGCGCGAATAGCGCACGTCGCAGGTGTCGTCCTGGCGGCCGTGGATGATGAGGGTGGGCACGCGCACGTCTGGCCAGGGGCCGCGCTTCGCGTCCATGAGCGCGGCCTCCTCCATGATGCCGTGGTGCACGCGCGTGCGGCGCTTCTCCGCGTGGTCGTCCGTCTCCAGGTAGCCCGTGCGCTTCCACTCCGTCCAGTTGTTGGGGCCCAGGCGGCGCTGGAGCTGCTCCACGAAGTGGAAGGCCGGGGCCAGCAGCACCAGCGCGCCCACGCGGGCGTCCTGTTCCGCGGTGCGAGCGGCGACGTACCCGCCCATGCTGGAGCCGATGAGGACGGCGCGGTCGTTGGGGGCGCCCAGCGCGTCCCGCACGGTGTCCAGCATGGCGTGCAGGCTCAGGTGCTCCAGCGACGGCACGCGCAGGTTGAGGCGCTCCAGGGGGATGCCCTGCTTCGCCCAGTACGCGTCCAGCCAGACGCCCTTGGCGGAGAGGGGGCCGGAGGCGAAGCCGTGCAGGTAGAGCCAGCGGGGACCGGAGGTGGGGGGCGGCGGCGCGTTCATGGGCGCGCACTGTACCCGCGCTAGAAGCGCAGCACGGGCCCGGCGACGATGCTCTGGAGCGGTTTGGCGCACATGTTCACGCTGACGCCCGCGCTGGCGCTGGTGTCGTCCGTGGCCTTGGTGAACTTCACGTCGCAGAACTGGATGGCGGTGGCGAGCGAGATGCCCCATCGGTCGGAGATCCACCCGTCCAGGCCCACGCGGAAGGCCATGCTGGTGACGTCGAAGTCCTCGCGGCGCAGCTGGCCCAGGCTGTCCGGGGTGAAGGGCTGCGACCAGCTCTTGGCCAGGCGCGCGCCCACCCACGGGGTCACCGGCTTGTCTCCGAGGAAGCGCAGGCGGGCCTCCAGGCCCACGGCGGTGTAGTCCAACTGCACGCGGCTCATCTCGGACGGGTTCTGGGCTTCGGCGAACTGCTGGCCCCAGGTCTGGGTGGTCTCGAAGACGACGCCCAGGGACAGGCCGGGTGGCGTTTCCAATCCGAGCCAGGCCTGGAGGGCGGGGCCCTTGGCGCGCCAGTCGCTGAAATGATCCAGGGTGATGCCCGCGCCCAGGGAGGCATAGCCATGCCACCCGTCCGCGACCGCTGGCCCCGCGCCCAGGACGCCGGCCAGGGTCAGCCACTTCCACTTCGTATCCATGCCGCCACTGTATGCCGGACCGGGGGCGAGGCTAGGCTCGCGGGCATGTCCGTATCTTTCGAAGTCGCGGCGGCCGAGGTCCGCGACGCGCTCACCGACGCGAGCCGGGGGCTGGTCGAGCGCGAGGCGATGGTGGAGCTGGTGGCGTTGTCGGCGGTGGCGGGCGAGCACCTGCTCGTGGTGGGCCCGCCGGGGACGGCGAAGAGTGAAGCCGTGCGCAGGACGGCGCGCGGCCTGGGCGGTTCGTACTTCGAGTACCTGCTGGGGCGCTTCACGGAGCCGTCTGAAATCTTCGGGCCGGTGGACCTGCGCAAGCTGCGCGAGGGGCTGGTGGAGACGGAGACGGCGGGCATGTTGCCGGAGGCGGAGGTGGCCTTCCTGGACGAGGTGTTCCTGGGCTCCACCGCCATCCTCAACACGCTCTTGGGCCTGCTCAACGAGCGGACGTTCCGGCGGGGCCACACGCGCATGCAGTGTCCGCTGCGGGTGTGCGTGGGCGCGTCCAACGCGCTGCCGGAGGATGACGCGCTGGCCGCGTTCGCGGACCGGTTCCTCGCGCGCATCTTCGTGGAGCCGGTGCCGGATCCGCGGCTGGAGGAGCTGCTGGAGGGCGGCGCGTCGCTGTGGGTGGACGCGGCGCCGCGAGTGGCGTCGCTCCAGTCCCTGGACGTGGTGGCCCAGGCGGCGAGGCGCGCGGACCTGGGGCCGGTGAGGCCGCACCTGGCGCAGGCGCTGCGGACGCTGCGGGCGGCGGGCATCGCGCTGTCGGACCGGCGCGCGGTGAAGGTGCAGCGGCTGGTGGCCGCCGCCTCGGCGCTGGCGGGGCGGACGACGCCGGGCGTGGCGGACCTGTGGCCGCTCGTCTACGCGGTGCCCACGAAGGAGGCGCAGGCGCTGGCGCGCGACGTGCTGCGTGACGTGCTGTCCGCGTCGGAGAACCTGGCGCTGCCGGCCGCGGCGCTGGAGGCGAGCGCGGGGCCGCTGGCCCGGGCCCAGCGCATCGCGCAGGCGGGGCAGGTGCTGCTGGAGTCGCGGCCCGTGGAGGGGGACGTTGACGCCGTGGCCGCGTGGCGGCTCAAGCTGGAGGGCGTGGCGCGCGAGATGGACGCGGGCTTCGCGCCGGAAGCGCTGCCGGAGACGCTGCGTGCGTTGCGCGGCGCGGTGGCGGCGGTGCTGGCGGAGGCGAGCACCCGCGCGGCGTGACATCGTCCGAAAGTCCTTCCTGAAATCCGATGGAATCCAATGGATGCGGGGCCCCGTATGGGTTGCTGCCAGCGGAACGGCGGCGCTGGGAGCGCCGTGCCGAAGGCATTTCATCCACGGGAGGACACTTCATGCGAAACACCTTCGCGGCGCTGGCTCTTGCCTCGGCGGCCCTGCTGGCGGGCTGTGGCGACGATGATGACAACAACAACATGCCGGACGCGGGCACGGGCTACATGCCCACGGGCAAGGGCCCGGGCACGGCGCTGCGCTGCACGAGCAGCAGCAAGAACGCGTGGGACACGTTCGGCGCGAACGCGTTCGTCGCGGTGAACAAGTCCATCGTCGCGAAGACGCTGGCGGAGCTGCAGGGCCCCAACGGCACGACGAACCTGGGCGAGTCCTTCACCCATATCGGTGACGCGAGCCAGGGCCCGGCGTATGCGGACGACGCGGCCACCTTCGAGGGCAAGCTGGCGGCGTTCCTCGTCTATGCCTACGGCGGTCCGGAGTCCATCCAGTACACGGATGGCAAGACGTACGCGGGCCCGCAGGACATGGCGGCGGCGCACCTGGGCATGGCCATCACCAACTCCCAGTACGACTACTTCATCGCGAACATGGTGGTGCCGGCGCTCACGGACAACGGCGTGACGTCCGCGGACGTGTCCTCCTGCTTCGCTCCCATCGTGACGGACGCCGCGTTCAAGGCGTCCATCGTCGGCAAGTAGTCACCGCTTCCGAGGGCTCCATGACTCGCATCGTTCTCCCGCGCGCCTTGCGCCGTGTGCTGGTCTCCACCGTGGGGGTGGGCGTGCTGTTCACGGCGGTGATGGGCTTTGCCCATACGCCGTCCGGCCGGCCGCTCCTGAAGTGGATGGGGATGTCCATGCCCCAGGCCGCGTCCGCGGCGGGGTGTCCGCTGGGGTACGACGTGAAGCAGAGCCCCGAGCAGAAGGAGGCCGCGAGGATGCGGTTCGCGGCCTCCTACCGGGGAGAGAGTCCCGCGCTGGCCCGGCCCGCGCTGGGGTTCGACCTGGAGCAGACGACGCGCGAGTCGCTGCTCGCGTGGGCCCAGGCGCACGGGGTGAAGTGCTCGGTGCCGCGCAGCCAGGGGGACCTGGATTGTGAAGAGGTGCCGGCGGCGCTGTTCCCGGGGTTGAATCGGCAGGCGGCCATCCGGAACCTGTGGGTGACGTTCGGCGCGGACGACCGGCTGGTGTCGCTGGTGGCCGTGAGCCGCGCGGTGGATCCGGTCCCCATCAGCGCGACGTTCCTCGCGGCGAACGCGACGCTCGCGACCCTGGCGGGGCCGCCCATGAAGCAGGACGGGGAGGGCAGCGTGGAGGAGCTGCGGCAGGGGCTCCTGCGGCAGGCGAGCGCGGAGTACCGCTTCCAGGACTTCTACGCGCTCACCCGCGTCACCAACATGGGGGACGGCTTCGTGCTAACGGAGGAGTACCGCGCCCTGCCGAAGGTCGCGGCGCGAGAGCTGCCGTCACGTTGAGGCGGGGGACTCCACGTACTTCGCGAGCTTCTCCAGGGACATCCGCCAGCCGAGCTCGTTGTCTTCAGGCGGCACGCCGGGCGGGAGTCCTTCGTGCACGGCGTCGACGTCGGTGCCTCCGTCCGGTGCGTCGCTGAGCGTGAACGTGATGCGCATCTCGCCTTGGAGCGCGGGGTCGGAGGTCTCGAACCCGGTGGTTTCGATGACCTGTTCGTCCGGCACGAGCTTCACGAAGCGGCCGTGGTGCGTGTCCGTGTGCGCGGTCGTCTTTCCGGTCTGCGTGGGCGCGTCGTAGGTGAGGGAGATCCGGAACGCTCCGCCCTCGCGGGGTTCGAAGATGTGCACCTGGCTCGTCATGCCGTCGGGCACCATCCACGTCTGGACCGCCCGGGCGTCAATCAGGGCGCTGTAGACGCGCGAGCGGGGGGCCTTCACGTGGTGGCGGATCCGGGTCGTGCTCATGCTCGGGAGCATGGGCAGGGCTCCGGACGCTGTACAGCGAGATGCCCTGTTGGCGCTCACGCCCCTTCGTTAGAGTGCGGGGGTGCGCAACGGTGTGATGAGGCCGCCATCGGAGCCCGCTGTCGCGGGGCTTCCTGTTCGCTGGCGCCCCCGGGCCCTGCCCCTGGAGCCCGTGGCCGTGGCCGGTATCGGTCCCGTGGCGCTCGCGCTGGGACACCGCGCTTCACGGGCGGAGGACGCGGTGCTCGCATCGTGGAACGGTGTCGCGGGGTCGGACGTGCTCGTGCTGCTGGGGGGTGCCGCTTCGCTGCCCTGGGTGGATGGCGCGGTGTACCTGGGCCGTGACCCGCTGGCGCCCGCGCTGCTGCTGCCCTGCGCGCTGGAGCCGGAGGTGGCGCCTTCGCTGCTGGAGCGCGCGCTGCTCGCGGGGCAGGGCGATGCGCCGCTCGCGGTGCTGCCCGCATCCGGGATGCTCGTCTCCGTCGCGGCGGCCAGGTCTGTCGCGCGCGTCTCGCTGCGCGCGTGGCTGTCCGCCATGGCCCTGGAGGCCGCTTCGTGACGACCGCGCTGCCTCCCGCGCTGCGCCCCTGGGCGGCGCAGCTGTCCCTGTTCCCGGAGGACCTGGCGCGGCACCTGGGGCCTCATGTGGCTCGGCTGTCCGCGGCGGTCGGGACACTGCGGCCTCGCGGTGAGGCTGAGGGCGGTGAGCCTCAAGGCTACGACGGGCTCTCCCGGCGGGGGCCTTTCGACCGGCTGCTCGTCAGTGAGTGGCTCTGGGCGCTGGAGGCGCCGGACGAGCTGGTGCGCCGCGCGGCGTTCGGTGAGCTGTCATTCCTCAAGCCTGCGTTCCGGCAGCCTCGGGGGGCTCGGCGCACCGTGGTGCTGCTGGACGTGGGGCCTGATCAACTGGGCCTGCCGCGCATCGCGCACCTCGCGTTGCTCGTGGTGCTCGCGCGCCGTGCGGAGGCCGTGGGCGCGGCGTTCACCTGGGGCGCGCTCCAGACCGAGCCCGCGCACGTCACCCATGAGGGCCTGAGAGGCACGTCGCTGCTCGCGTGGCTCCACGCCCGCTCCACCACGCCCGCCTCCGCACGGCACCTGTCCGCGTGGCGCGAGGCCCTGGACCTCTCACGCGCACCCGAGGACGTGTGGCTCGTGGGCTCCTCGCGCCTGGGACGAATGGCGGGCGCGGAGGGGATGTCCCGCGTGGAGGTCTCCGAGCCGATGGAGCCCGGCGCGCACCGGCTCACCGTGGACGTGCGGCCCGCGGCGCGGGTGCCCCGCTCGGTGGTGCTGGAGCTGCCGCCTCCGGAGGATTGCGTGCGCCTGCTGCGCAATCCCATTGCTTCCCAGCCGCAGGCTTCCGGGTGGATGCCGCGCAAGGCCGGCCAGCGCATCGCGGGCTTCTCCTTCTGCGCGGATGGCACGCGCGTGCTGCTGTTCTCCGTGAACGGCGCCGTCGAGGCCCTGGCGGTGCCGCATTCTCCTCGTTCGACCGTGCCCAAGCCCCGGCGCGTCCAGGTGCCTCCGGGGCAGCGGGTGATCGCGGCGGGATGGCGCTCCTCGGGCGGCCTGCTCGTGCTCGCGCGCCAGGAGGACATCTACGTGATGCACGGGAATCTGCAGGTGCCCGTGGGCTTCCGGAAGGGGCGCTATCACTATCACGCGGCGGATGACTCCTTGCGGCCGGACCCCGCGCCGGGCGCGCTCCCGCTGACCCTCTTGAGCTGGAGCTGGGGAGGGCGGCGCGAGTATGAGCGCCTCTGGTTGAAGGACGGCAAGGGCCGGCTGTTCTCGCTGCCACATCCCTCCTCGAGGACCGAGACGCTCGAGGTGGAGGAGGAGGGCGTCTCCGCGATGGCGGAGGTGAAGGCGCGCCCGGTCTGGGTGCTGCGCCCCCAGGGGGAGGGAGGCGCGGTCATCTCGCGGTTGCGAGCGATGCGCGGGGGGCTGCCCAACCTCACCCCGCTCAACGCGCGCCACGGAGAGGCGTACTTCGGCCATTCGCCGTCGAAAGCGCATCCCGACGCGGGGCTGCTGGCGGTGCGTGACAGTGAGCTGGACTGGCGGCTGTTCCTGGACACCGGCGCGTCGGTCATCACCGTGCCAGAGACGCATCGCGTGGTGGGCGTGGTGCAGCCGCCTGCTCCGTCCCTGCCCGGACTGGTCGCGTTGCATCTGGATCAACGCACCTTCTCCTTCTTCTCGACCGAGGAGTCCCGGACGCTCGTGGTGGCCAGTGGCCCCGTGGTGCAGGCCGCGGCGAGCCACGGGCAGCCGGTGTTGGGATGGCTGACGCGGGCGGGGGAGTTCGTGTTGTGGGACCTGATGGCGCAGGCGGTGCTGTACCGCTCCGTCCCGGAGGCCACGCCGTGAGCACCGCGGCCGGAGTCGTGCGTCCTCGCGCCCAGGTGCACCGGGGCACCGTGGTGGCGGCGGCCTGGTGGTTCCATCCCGGGCTGCTGGGAGAGGCCGAGGCGCGCCGCCGCGTGCTGGCGGCCTGGAGGCCCGGCGCCACGGTCTGGGCGCTGGCGGGAGGCCACCTGCTGAAGCTGGCGGCACCGTGCAGGAGCGCGGTGGAGGCCGCGCCCGGACTGCCGCTGGTGCTGGATGCCGGAGTGCTCACCAGCGCGCCGCTGAGCCCGAAGGATCGCGAGCGATTGGAGCCACCCTTGGGCGCCGTCGTGCTGGTGCAGGAGGGCGTCGCTCGCGTGTACAAGCCCTGGGACCTGCGTCAGGTGGATCCGGGGACGTGGCTGGACGTCTCGGAGTGGCGACGCGTGCGGGTGAAGGGCTTGGGCGCGCCGCCTCCGCCTCTCAAGAGCGCGCTGGAGCCGCTGCCTCCGCCCACGCGCGCGGCGTTCGGACCGAAGGTGCCCGCGCTCGCGCCCGAAGCGGAGCGCATGCTGGCGCGCATGGCGGGGCAGGAGGTCCCGGTCGTGCGAGAGGGCTTCTTCGAGCGGCTGCGAAAGGCTTTCTCGCGGAGGCCCGGCGACGCAGTGCTGACCGTCCGTCGTGAAGGCGTGTTCGCGCGGCTGCGCCGGGCATTCCGTTCGCGGCCAGAAGGAGCGCGGGAGGGCGCGGTGACCGTGCGGCGTGAGGGCTTCTTCTCTCGCTTGCGCCGTTCCTTTCGCGCGGAGACGCAAAGCGCGCCGGGCACCGGGGCACGGGATGGTGGGGCCAACCCAGGCACGCGTCCCGCCGAACCCGAAGGTCCGGACGCGCTCGAGCAGCTCAAGGAGTGGATGCTCCGGAACACGCTCCTGGGGCAGCTCGTGGGACAGCGCAAGGGCGACTACCTGCGCCACCTCTTCGAGCTCTTCGAACAGGGCAACCTCGACGAAGCCCTGCGCCACGCCATCCCCCTGGGCAAGGACATGGACGAGCGCGCGAAGCTCGCGCTCGGTGTGCCCGGCCCGCGTGAGAACCTGCGCATCCAACCCCAGGGCCGGAGCGGGGCCGCGCAGTCGTTCGGCGGAGGCCCCGCCGTGTTCGATGCGCTGCGGGAGCGCTACCGCGAGACCTTCCGCCGCCTGGAGCGCGAAGGCCGCATCGACGAGGCCGCCTTCGTCCTCGCGGAGCTGCTGGAGGCGACCGAGGAGGCCGTGTCCTTCCTGGAGCGCCACGGCCGCTTCCAGCTCGCGGCGGAGCTCGCGGAAGGGCGCGGCCTTCCGCCGGGCCTCGTGGTGCGCCAGTGGTTCCTCGCGAAGGACGTGGAGCGCGCGGTGGCCATCGCTCGGCGCTCGGGCGTGTTCGCGGACGCCGTGCTGCGCCTGGAGAAGACCCATCCCGCCGAAGCGCAGGCCCTGCGCCTCTTGTGGGCGGAGTCGCTCGCGGAGGCCGGGGACTGGTCGCGCGCGGTGGACGCCGTGTGGCCCGTGGCGTCCGCGCGCCACCTCGCGCGCGCCTGGGTGGAGCGGGGCATCCAGGCCGGAGGCACGGGCAGCGCGAAGCTCCTGGCGCGCCTCGCGCTCGAGTTCCCGGACGGCTTCGGCGCCGCGCGCGAGGACATCCAGACCCTGCTGTCGGACGAAACGCCGGCGCGCGCTCCGGAGCGCCTGGCCTTCGCCACGGAGTTGCTGCGCGCGGACACCTCCGATGCCCGGAGCGCGCTCGTCATCCCCACCGTGCGCGCGCTGATGCGGGACGAGGCGGTGGAGGAGCTCCCCTCCAACGCGAAGCTCCTCCAGCAACTGCACGCGCTCAAGGACCCGGCGCTGGCCGCGCTGCGCGCGGACCTGCCGACGCCGCGGGCCTCCCAACGGCGCCCCTGGGCCGAAACGCACGACCTGCCGCACGTGCGCGTGTGGATGGACCGCGGCCACGCGGGCGCCCACGCCGTGCATGACGCCGTGGTGCTGCCGGGCCAGCGCGTGCTGCTCGCGCTGGGCGAAGCGGGCGCGCGGCTGGTGGGCCCGGACGGACGCACGCTCGCGGGCTTCGACGTGCCGGCGTTCTCCCTGGTCCTGTCCTCGCAGGGAGACCGCGCGCTCGCGCTCGCGCGCCGGGGCGACCTGTGGCGCGTGTCGCGGCTGGACCTGGTGGAGCGCCGGGCCACGCGCTGGTGCGACCTGGAGCTGGACGCGTGGGCCCCCACCTACGACGGGGAGCGGTGGTTCACCGCCACGCGCGACACCGTGAGCATGGTGGACACGCTGGCCTCGGAGCCGCGCTCGCTGTGGCGCGTATCGGAGGTGGGCGGCACCGTGCTCCGGATGGCCGTGGACGCGAAGCACCTGTCGTTCCTCGTCCTGCACCTCACGCCGGAGCAGGGCTTCGAACGGCTGGAGCGCTGGGCCTACGAACTGGCGGGAGGCCCCGTGCTGCGCGGGCGCGCGGACATGAAGGACCTGCGGGGGCCGCCGGACGCGCTCTCGCTCACGCCCGACGGCGAGGCGATGGGCGTGCGCATCGCGGTCCCCGAAGGCGAGGAGCCCGGACCCTGGCCCTACTATGTGGCCCCCATCATCTCGCGGCGCTTCCACCGCCCGGCCCGGCCGGACGCGGAGCGCGCGGGCGAGGTGCTCGCGCACTCCTGGCGCGTGACGCGCTTCCAGAAGGGCGAGCTGCACACGGCCGTCCTGCGCACCGTCGCCGACCACCCCCGCGCGACGGTGGAGTTCTCCGGTACCCCGCCTCAAGTCGTGCGGCTCACGGAGGACTGGTGCGCCGTCCACGACCTGCACGGGCGCGTGGTGTGGCTGGACCTGCACTCCGGCGAGGTCCACCGCGTGCCGGTGGTGTGATCAGGCGCAGCGCAGGTGGCTGGGCACGATGACGATGCTCGCCGTCAGCGCGCAGGCGGCGTCGTCCACCTCCAGCACCACGCGCACGCCCTCCACCGTCACCAGCAGCGACGGCTGCTCGCTGTGCAGCGCCATCAACCACGATGACGCCAGGGGCAGCTCCGACGCGGCCAGCTCCGCGGCGCGCAGCAGGTGCACGCGCACCGCGTGGCGGACCGGGCCCGGCAGGGCGTGCAGCGCGTAGAGCGACTCGTCCGTCAGCCGCAGCGAGTACGGCACGCGCGGTGGTTCCTTCGGACGCTCGGGCAGCTCGCGCAGCCGTTCCGCCAGCGACCGCACCAGCGCCTCCGGCTGCGACGGCTTCTGCAGGAAGCCCACCACGCCGTGCAGCGGCACGTCCGGCGTCCCACTCGCCGAGGACACCAGCATCACCGTCAGGTGCCGCAGCCTCGCGTCCGTGCGCAGCTGGCCGTACAGCTCCCATCCATCCACCCGGGGCATCACCAGGTCCAGGAGGATGAGGTCCGGGTGCTGCGCGCGCGGGCGATGACGCAGCCAGTCCAACGCCTCCGCGCCGTCCGCCACGGACGACACCAGGAAGCCCGCTTCACGCGCTGCGCGGCCCACACCCTCTCGCCATGTCCGATCGTCCTCGACGAGCAGCAGGTGATGGACGCCCAGGGCCATCCCCCGATTCGACCTGTTTTTCCTCGGGTTCTTGAAGCGCACCCGGGGCCGACGGGAGCCCCAGCGTCACCTGTCCGACAGTGGTCCCCGGCCACTGTTTCCCCCAGACGCCCGGCGCCTGACCGTTCGCATCACCGTGTCACTGTCATCTTGCAGTTGGGCTGTAGATGCACACCCTTGGCGGCGCTCATGGCCTACCGCTGCCAATTGGAACCCCCGGTGGTGCGCGCGCTCACGGCGTGTACGCCCGCGGTGCGTGAGCGGCTCCAGGCGGAGCTGGGGGCGCTCGCCAGCCGGATGCCGGGCCTGCCGGTGCCTCCGTCCGGGCGGGAGGGAGCGACGGTGCTCGCCTGCGGCTTCCAGGTCCGCTACCGCGTGGAGCCGGGCGCGGGGCTCCTGCGGTTGACCGCCTTGTGGCCGCTGGGGCTGGTCCGTTCGCCTTCCTCCTGACACGTCGCCAGGCGGTCCTTAGACGGTCCTTGTCGCATGGGAAGCAGGAGCCTAAGTCGGAAGGAGACCTCCTCTTCTTCCCGGACGCACCCCAGGTCCCCTTCGCCCCGCGAGCCGCGCACCGTGTCCCTGCCCCTGGCCGACTTCCTCTTCCAGTCCCGCGACATCCTGCAGGACGCGTGGCTCCACGAAGCCCCGGGCTCTGGCGACACCTTCACACGCGGGCTGTTCGCGGTGGCGGCCCGGATGTCCAACCCGGACGCGCGCGTCTCCGACGCCCTGGCGCGCGAGCTGTCGCTGCTGGTGCAGGGCTCCGACGGGCACCCCACGACGACGAACTTCCGGCGCCTGCGCGACACGGTGCTGCGGCTGTGGCGTGAGCAGAGCGCCAGCGGCCCGGACGACGAGGAACAGGTGGAGCGCTTCCACGACGCCGTGGACGCGGTGGAGGCCTCGGCGCTGGAGGCCCACGTCCAGGCGCGGATGCTCGCGTCGCGCGAGGCGGCGGAGGCGGCGCGCGAGCAGGGCGCCCCGGACGCGTCCGGCCCCCAGCGCTGGGAGGACATCTTCACGCACCTGGGCGTGGGCGTGGCGGTGATGGGCGCGGACGACAGCACGTTCGTGGCGGCGAACCCCGCGCTCGCGCGCATGCACGGGCAGCCCGCGGAGGCGCTCAAGGGCCTGCGGCTGGAGGACCTGGTCGCGCCCGAGTCGCGCGGCGCGCTGCCCCGGCACATGGCCGCCGCCAGCTCCAAGCCCTTCCACGAATACGAAGCGCTGCACCTGCGCCGCGACGGCAGCCGCTTCCCCGCGTTCGTGCACGTGACGTCCCTGCGGGATGCCACCGGCCGCCGCGTGGGCCGCGCCGCCACGGTGCTGGACATCACCCAGCGCCGTCAGGCGGAGACGGAGCGGCAGCGCCTGCTGGCCACCATTGAAGCGGAGCGCGCGCGGCTGGCGGCGGTGTTGGATCAGCTCCCCGCGGGCGTGCTCATCGCGGAGGCGCCCAGCGGCCGGCTGCTGTTGGGCAACCGCGCGCTGGAGTCGCTGTTGGGCCAGCCGTTCCGCCCTTCCTCCAGCCTGGCGGACTACGAGGCGTCGCATCAGATGTTCACCGCGGACAACCAGCCGCTCGCGGACGACGCGTGGCCCATGGCCCGCGCGCTGCGCACCGGTGAGACGCGGCAGGCGGAGCCGCTCCAGGTGCGCCGGCCGGACGGCACCACCGCGCACCTGCTGGGCTCCAGCGCGCCCGTGCGCGACCGGGACGACCACATCGTCGCGGGCGTCGTCACGCTGGTGGACGTCACCGAGCGCCGCCGCGCGGAGGAGGCGGCGCGCGAGGCGGCGCAGTTCGGCGAGCGGCTCATCGCCATCGTCAGCCACGACCTGCGAAACCCCCTCAACGCCATCCAGCTGTCCGTCACCAAGCTGCTGCACGGCGACGCGCTCCAGGAGCGCGACCGCAAGGCGGTGTCCCGCATCGCGCGCTCCAGCGAGCGCATGGCGCGGATGATTTCGGAGCTGCTCGACTTCACCCGCAGCCGGCTGGGCGGCGGCATCCCCATCGAGCGCGTGCCCGGCGACGTGCGCGCGGTGGTGCGCCAGGCGGTGGAGGAGCTGGAGGCGGCGTGGCCGGAGCGCTCGCTGACGTTGAACGTGGGCCCGGGCCGCTACGACGGCGTCTGGGACGCGGGCCGGCTGCTCCAGGTGGTGAGCAACCTGGGCGGCAACGCGCTCCAGTACAGCCCGCCGGAGTCCCCCGTGCGCTTCACGCTGTCGGACGCGGACGCGCACGTGGTGCTGGAGGTGCAGAACGGCGGAGACCCCATCGCGCCGGACATGCTGCCCCGCCTGTTCGACCCCTTCCGGCGCGGCGCGGGCGGCAACACGCACGGCGGCCTGGGGCTGGGGCTCTACATCGTCGAACAGGTGGTGAAGGGCCACGGGGGCCGCATCGAGGTGCGCTCGCGCGCGTCGGAGGGCACCGTCTTCCGCGTGCTGCTGCCGCGTGAGCCGGCGCAGCCCGCCGCGGCTCAGTAGGCGGCGGCTAATTGCGACTGCGGGGAGGAGCGGAACGGCTCCAGCGCGCGCATCAGGTCGTCCAGGTCCAGCGGCTTGGGGATGGACGCCCGGATGCCCTGGGGCACGGGGCGGGTGGCGCCCGCGCCCGACACGACGATGACGGGCAGGTTCTTCAGGCGCGGCTCCTTCTGCACGCGCTCCATCAGTTCCCAGCCGCTCATCACCGGCATCATCAGGTCCAGCAGCATCACATCCGGCATGGTGCCCTTCCTCAGGCGCTCCCAGGCGTGCAGGCCGTTGCCGGCGACCTCCACGGCGAACCCTTCCAGCGTGAGGAATTCCTCCAGCATCTCACGGCTGTCGACATGGTCTTCCACGAGGAGGATGAGGCTTCGCATGGCACCCGGGAGCCTCCCCCCGTCCGGCTCCGTCCGAAAGACCCCGTGTCCAGGGAACGTCCAACCCTGGACGATAGGCCATGGGCACTGTGCGGCCCGCGCCACTCCGGGGGCCCTGGAGGGCAGGCGGCCAGGGCCATCCCCTCGAAAAGACGGATGGGGCCTCCCCCTTCCAGGCGCCAGGGGCGCGGGAAGGCGAAGGCCCCATCGGGGACCCACGACTACAGGTCTGTTCAGCCCCGGTACTGGTGCACGGACATGATGGGGTAGTTCATCGACGTGTAGCTGATGCGCTGCGAGCCGTCCGAGTTGATGTTGTTGGAGCCGATGAACTGGGGCTTGCCGTCCTTCCAGCCCGCGAACATCACCACGTGCTGGCCGCTGCCCACCTTCATGGAGACGACGTCGCCGGGCTTGGCGTCCTTCAGGCTGACGCGCTGGAAGTTCGGGTCGCGGTCCAGGTTCGCCTGGAGCGTCATCACGGACGCGCTGTGCTGGCTGTCCTTGATCTGCCCGGCCTGCTCCAGGCACGCGGAGACGAAGTTGGCGCAGTTCACGTTGTTGGGGACCCAGTCCTCCATGTCCGCGCCCACGCCGCTGCCCTCGAGCTTCAGCGAGCCGGCGTTCTTGCCCAGGTGCGACACCGCGATGTCGAACGGGCTGCCGCCGGGGCCGCGCGTGGCCGGACCCGCGCCGCCCGGAGGCGCCGACACGTCACCCGCGCCGCTGTTGTTGCCGCCGGAGCCGCCGCCGCGCACGCCCTGGCTGCCGGACTCGAAGCTGTCGCGCGAGCCGGGGATGTTCAGCGTCTTGCCCGTGTAGATGAGATCCTTGTTGGTGATCTGCGGGTTGGCCTTCATCAGCGAGTCCACGGACGTGCCGTAGCGCTGGGCCAGAGCGGACAGGGTGTCACCAGACTGGATGCGGTAGCTGCTCATGGGGGGGCTCCGAAGGGGAGCAGTGACCCGGAGGTGGTCACCGGCTGCGATTGTTTCCATTCTCGCCATTCAAGAACCGGTGTTGCGTCCCCCACCTGCTTTTCACTCCAGGCGCGCACATGTGTGCGAAGGGCCGCACCCGGAGCGGAATCCCGGCCACGAAAGCGTCGCACTGGCGACAGGGCCCCCGGGGGGCCGCCCGGGAAGGCCCTTGTCGCGGTGCGTAATTTCCGGGGCTTTAGCGGCTCTGGGCGTCGTGCTTCTGGCGGGCGATGCGGCGGCTGAGGGCGTCCTGCTTCGCGTCGATGCGGGCGCGCTCGGCGGCGTCCAGGTGGCCGTCGTCCCGGCGGTCCTGGCGGATTTCGCGGTTGAGGGCGCGGTGCTGGCGCTCCAGGCGCGCGGCCTCGCGGCCCGTGAGCTCACCGCTCTTCACGCCTTGGTTGATGCGCTGCTGCTGGTTCACCTGGCGTTTGTCGGCCTCCGCGGCCACGGCCGGCAGCGCCACCGTCAGACCCAGCACCGCCGCGAGCATCCCCAGTCCATTGCGCTTCATGGTGATTCCTCCTCGATGGGCGCGGGCGTCCAGTGCCAGCGCGTCGTCCTTGAGGAAATGAACCCGGGATTCGCGCGGCGGTTGCGGGGGAAGTGTTTGACGGGGTGCGTCCAGGTGGGTGGCCCTTATGAAAGGGGAAACAATCCGAGGGGATGGCGATGCGCGGCGTCCTTGAATGGGTGGGAGCGCCCGCGCATGGTGGCGGGGTGACGACCATTGCTCATCCCGACTTCGCGGCGGCGCGGTTCAGCGGTTCCCCCGACGCGCGCTTCACCCCGGCTCCGGCGGACGGCGTGCTGCCGGAGGGCTTCTTCACCACGACGAACCTGCCCACGTACGTGAGGCTGGGCGGGAAGTGGCGGATGCCGCGCGAGCCGCGCATGGACGGCGCGCTGGTGCTGGACGCGCAGGGCGAGCTCTGGGTGCGCGAGGGCCGCCGGGTGCGCGCGGGCGAGCAGGTGGTGGTGGGCAAGGCGGAGGACGGCAGCGAAGGCGTCTACGTGAACATGGCCTACCTGGCGGAGGGCGGGGAGGGCGAGTTCAAGTTCATGACGAGCGAGGTGTCGCGCGAGAAGCCCATCGACTACGCGCACATGGCGCGGCTGCTGGTGGAGGAGCGCGAGCGGGGCGGCTATCCCATCTGGGTGACGGGGCCGGCGCTGGTGCACTCGCGGGCGCGCGCGGACATGACGTGGTTCGTGGAGAACGGCTTCGTGGGGGCGCTGCTCGCGGGCAACGCGGTGGCGGTGCACGACATCGAGGCGTCCATCTACGGCACGACGCTGGGGATGAGCGGCGCGGGCGAGGCGACGTCGGGCGGGCACGGGCTGCACATGCGCGCCATCAACCGGGTGCGGCAGGCGGGCTCCATCGCGAAGGCGGTGGAGGCGGGCGTCATCACCAACGGCATCATGCACGCGTGCGTGAAGCACGGGGTGCCGTTCGTGCTGACGGGCTCCATCCGGGATGACGGGCCGCTGCCGGACGTGGTGACGGACAACCTGGCGGCGCAGGACGCGATGCGCCGGCACGCGGTGAAGGCGACCATGGCGGTGCTCGTGGCCACGGCGCTGCACGCCATCGCGACGGGGAACATGCTGCCCGCGTTCGTGACGGAGCAGGACGGCTCCTTGAGGGAGCTGCCCACCATCTGCGTGGACTCGTCCGAGTTCGTGGTCAGCAAGCTGAAGGACCGGGGCACGCACCAGGCCTTCGGCGTGGTGACGAACGCGCAGGACTTCATGCACATCCTGCGGCTCTACGTGGAGCGCGAGCTGACCGCGCGGTCTCAGCGCTGACTGAGGGCCGGAGCCGAGACGGCCTTCCACGCCGCGCTCGACAGTCCGCCCTCGGTGCCGAAGAGGGCGGAGTCACCGTCGGGGAGCACGGCGTACACGCGCGGGTCGGCCAGCTTCGGCAGGGCGCGTGTCTCTCCCGTGGCCGCGTCGAAGTACGAAGCGCCGAGCAGCGTGCCCACCAGCGCGCCACCGGGCACGAGCGCGGCGGAGACGATGGCGGAGGAGGGCAGACCGGGCGCGGCGCGCACGCGGGTCCACTTCGCGCCGTCGAAGTAGCTGAAGCCATCCTGGCAGGTGCCCGCGACGGCGCGCCCCTGCGCGTCGGTGGACAGGGCGGTGATCCAGTTGTCGGTGAGGTCGCGGCCGTCGTGGAAGCGCTGCCACTTCGCGCCGTCCCAGCGCAGCAGGCCCCGGTCCTCGCTGCCCATCCACAGGAAGCGGCCCGAGGCTTCACCCACGGAGGGGTGCTTGCTCCACTCCTTCGGCAACGGCAGCCGCTTCACGAGCGACAGGGGCGCGGTGCCGGGAGCGACCAGGGACACGCCCCGGCCGTCCACCAGCGCGACACCGTCATCCATCCGGGACACATTGAGCACGGACAGCTTCCCCAGCTTCACGGGGTTGCGAGCCCCGTACGCGACTTGCGTCCACGTCTTCCCGTCATGGAAGCCCAGTCCATACGTGGTGGCGACGTAGAGGTTCGGTCCGTCGCTGCTGATGCCCAGCACCTGGTCGCTGGGAAGAGAGGGCGCGCGGACGGTCTGCCACCGGCCGTCCTCGCGCTGGATGCATGCGCCCCGGTCGAACGTGCCCACCACCAGCCGCCCCTGATGCCGGGCGAGCGCGGTGATGTGATTGCCGCAGAGCTGCCCCGTGGGCGTGACGCGGCGCCACCCCTTGGGGCCGAGCTTGAACACGCCGGAGGTCCGCGTGCCCGCCCATTCCGTGTTCAACACGGTGGCGCCCTTGGGAACGCTCACGGCCTGGAGCGGCACGGACTCCGTCTCCCACGCGTGCACCTCGCCGTGACTGCCCACGATGCGCACGCCCTGCTCCGTCACGGTGAAGGACAGCGGCCCGGTGGGCACGTCGCGCAGCGCGGAGAGCCGGCCACTGGCGCTGATGGAGAACGCGCCCTCGGTGGTGCCCACGTCCACGCCGTCACGCGTGTCGGAGATGAAGCGCACCGGCCCCGGCAGGGACCACGCGCGCTGGGTGCCCAGCTCGAACAGCCGCCCCTCCGCCGTGCCCGCGAAGCGCGGAGAGAACGCCGTGTACGTGGCATTGGGCGTCAGCACCGAGGCCAGTGACTCCAGCCGGCTCACGTAGTCCGGCGAACTCGCGTCCTCGGAGGGAGGCAGGGCCTGCCAGCGCACGTCCAGCACGGGCGTCACCTGGAAGCGGGCATCCAGCGACACGAGTCCTTCATCCGTGGCGACGAAGAGCCGGTCGCCCGTGGACTCCAGCGCGCGGCAGGAATGGCTGGGGAGCCCGTCCTCCACCGTGAGCACGCGCACCGGACGGCCGGAGGGCGTGAACAGCTCCAGGCCGCCTTCGGTGCACGCGACGACGTGGCCGCCGAACGGCTTCAGGTCGTGCACGGTCTCGGTGTTGGTGACGGTGGCGGCCAGGGTCAGGGCGGTGAGGGTGGAGAGCATCATGCTGCACCCCTATTGCGAACCCCGGGCCAGCCCGGCGTGTGTCCCCCGGGCCGCACCCGAGGCCCCGGGTCAAGCGGACCCGTTGACCCTGTCGCCTTTCACGAACGATGGTCGCGCGGGGGGATTGGGGCCGGGCCTCCGTGGGAGTCCAAGACATGCTGCGTTCTGCTTCTTCCCTGGCGATGGCGCTCGCGCTCGCCCTTCTCTGCGCCTGTGATTCCGACCCGTGCGAGGACGCCGACTGCGCTCCGGTGCGGAACGTGCGCGAGGGGGATGACCACGGGGACTCTCTCGAGGCCGCGACCCCCTTGGAGCCCATGGAGCCCTTCCACTGGGTGAATGCGAACCTGGACAACCCCAAGGACGTGGACCTGTTCTCGTTCCACGTCAAGGCCGGCCGCATCTACCGATTTGGCTGCCATGGCTTTGGTTCTGGCTACAGGCCGAGCTGCAGTGTCGAGCTCCTCGGCGCGGACGGGCTCACGTTGCCGGGCTCGATGGCGACGGTGGGGGTCACAAACCATCAGTCGTCCGTACTCGCCACGCAGGAGGGCACCGTTTACGCCCGCGTGAAGAGCTTCTCCCCCGAATCCGGTTTCGTTCCCTACTATGAATACTCGCTGCTCGACCGGGGGCCGGACGAACTCGCGAACACCCTCGCGGAAGCCACTCCGGTGTCCGTTGGCACCACCGTCTCGGGGACCATCGAGCCCGCCGGCGAAGCCGACATCGCCGCGCTGGACGCTGTCGCGGGCCGCACCTATCGGTTGAGTTGCAGCGGTTTCGCCAACTCCCACAACTGCGGCATGCGCGTACGCAGCCCTGAGGGTGAGCTGCTGTACGAGTCGAAGTTCAACAGCAGAGATACGATCGAAACGTTCGACCTCCAGGTGCCGCGGGGTGGCCGTTATACGGTCGAGCTATTCGTCATTGTGGTGAGCAGCCTCTACACCGGCGTGAGTAACTACGTCCTCTCGATCGTCGACCTGGAACCCTGAGCGCGCGGCTAGCGAGCAGTGCCCGCCGGGATCCCGAGGCGCTGCTCATAGGCCTCCAGCGTCCGCTTCCATGCGGGCCGCGCCTCACAGCGCTCGCGATAGGCGCAGACGCGGGGGAAGCCTTCGAGCACGCCCCCGTTGCGCACCTCGCGCAGCACCGTGGTCATCAGGATGTCCGCCACGGTGAACGCCTCGCCGGTGAGATACGGACGCTCCCGCAGCCAGTCCTCGAGCGCGGTCAGGTGGTGCTCGGCGTACTTCACCAGTCCGGGACGCCGCTGCGCCCCGGTGGCGTCGGCGTCGCCGAGCAGGTCGATCATGATGATCTGCGACAGCGGGAGCTCCACGGTGGTGAGCGCGGCGAAGCACCAGCGCGTCACCTGGGCGCGGCCCTGGAAGTCCGTGGGCATCAACTGGCCCGTCTTCTCCGCCAGGTACAACAGGATGGCGCCCGTCTCGGTGAGCACGAAGCCGTCGTCATCGAGCACCGGGACCTGACGGAACGGGTTCAGCCGCTGGTACGCCTCTCCGCGGGTCTCTCCGGCGGGATGATCCACGCCGTGCACCCGGTAGGGCACGCCCAGCTCCTCGAGCATCCACAGGACGCGCAAATCGCGCGTGAGTCCCACGACCTTCGAATGGACGCGGCCAAAGCCATACAGGGTGATCATCCCGGCATTGTCGATGCATGCCCGCCCGCTGTCGAGGCGCTTGTCCCAGCCAGCGGGCGGCGGATGTGCCGCTAGAACGCCTCTTCGGCCAGGTCCATCAGGTCCAGGTTGCCGTTCTCCACCATGCGCGCCGCGTGCGCGATGCCGGGCAGCACCTCATGGCAGTACCAGCGCGCGCTGGCCACCTTGCCGGCGTAGAACGCCTTGTCGCCCGGGTTGGACTTCATCCGCTCCAGCGCCACGGCCGCGTGGCGCACCAGCAGCCAGCCGATGATGACCTCCGCCACGGCGAACAGCACGCGGTTGCCCTGGAAGCCCACGTGGTAGACGGACTCGCCCAGCTTGCCCATCAGCGTGCCGAGCAGCGTCTGCAACTGGCCCACCGCCTCACCCAGCGCGGCGCGCTCGGTCTTCAGTTCGGGGCCGCCCTCGTCGCCGTCCGCCGTCGCGCGCACGCGCTCCAAGAGCCCCATCAGCGTCGCGCCGCCGTCGCGCGCCACCTTGCGCATCAGCAGGTCCAGCGCCTGGATGTGCGTGGTGCCCTCGTAGAGCGAGTCGATCTTCTGGTCGCGGATGTACTGCTCCACCGGGTAGTCCGTGAGGAAGCCCGAACCGCCGTGCACCTGGAGTGACAGGGACAAGAGCTCGTACGCCTTCTCCGAGCTGTACCCCTTCACCAGCGGCAGCAGCATGTCGTTGAGCACGTCCGCCTCGCCCGCCGCGGTGGAGCGGTGGCCGCCCTGGAGCTCCACCTGGTCCTGCACGGACGCGGTGAACAGCGCCAGCGCGCGCAGGCCCTCCGCGTGCGCCTTCTGCGCCATCAGCATGCGGCGCACGTCCGGGTGCTGGAGGATGTTCACGCGCGGCGCCGTCTTGTCGCGCGCCTTGCCCAGGTCGCTGCCCTGCACGCGGTCCTTCGCGAACGACAGCGCGCGGAAGTAGCCCGCGGACAGCGCGGCCATGGACTTGAGGCCCACCGCCATGCGCGCGTTCTCGATGATGTGGAACATCTGCCGGATGCCGTCGTGCACGTCACCCAGCAACAGGCCGCGCGTGGGCTTGCCGTCGCCGAACGTCAGCTCGCACGTGACGGACCCCTTCAGGCCCATCTTCTTCTCCAGCTTGGTGCACACGACGTTGTTGTGCTCGCCCAGGCTGCCGTCCTCGTTCACCCAGTACTTGGGCACCACGAACAGCGACAGGCCCTTGGTGCCCGGCGCGGCGCCTTCCGGACGCGCGAGCACCATGTGGATGATGTTCTCCGCGATGTCCGACTCGCCGTTGGTGATGAAGCGCTTGACGCCTTCAATCTCCCAGACGTCGCCGCCCACCTGACGGGCCTTGGTGCGCGCGGCGCCCACGTCGCTGCCCGCGTCCGGCTCCGTCAGCACCATGGACCCGCTCCAGCGCTTGTCCAGGATGTGCGGCAGGAAGCGCTGCTTCTGCGAGTCCGTGCCCAGCTTGTCGATGACGCGCGCGAGCAGGTTGCCCAGCGTGAAGAACGCCAGCGCGGGGTTGGAGCCCAAGAGCAGCTCGAACGCGGCCCAGCCCAGCGACGGCGGCGCGCCCAGGCCGCCCAGGTGCGGGGGCGTCTCCAACAGGTGCATGCCCGCGTCGTAGTAGGCGCCCATCGCGGCCTTGAGGCCGGGGGGCAGCTTCACCTCGCCGTTCTCCAGCTTCGGCGGGTTGTGCTCGGACTCGTCGAAGCTCTTCGCCAGCTCCTGCGTGCACAGCTGCGCGAACGTCTGCAGCGTCTGCCGGGCCGCCGTCTCGTCCAGGTCTCCGAAGGGCGCCTTGCCCAGCGACGTGTGGCCGATGTCCAGGAACTCGAAGAGGTTGAACTCAATATCGCGGAGGTTGGGCGTGTAGTGCAGGGACGACGACATCGAAGGACTCCTCGCGGCCGGGTGCGAAAGCAACCAGCCCCGCGCCAGTGAAGGCGCGGGGCCGAAACGGACCGCCAGGGTATCCGAGATTGATTCGCGGGTCAGTCACGCCGAGCGTGGATGACGCGCAGCGTCTCCCGGCGCTCGAAGCGGTTGCCGGCGGCGTCGCGGGCGACGAACACCAGCTCGTAGGAACCGGCGGGCGTGCCCTCCGGGATGACGAGCGAGGTGTTGAAGCGCAGGCCGTCCGTCGAGTCGAAGAGGTGCTGGTCCTCGCCGAAGAGGTCGCCGTACACGCTGACCTCCTGCGTGGCCTCCACCGCGTCCACGTCCAGCGTCAGCGTGTCACCGGGGGCGAGCTCCTTCTGGGAGAGGACGACGTCGAAGTCGTTGCCCTTCGAGTCCAGGCGGTAGCGCACCTCGCTGCGCTCCACGCGGCCGTCCGCCAGCTCCGCGATGATGAACACGGTGTAGTAGCCATCCGCGACACCCAGCGGCACGAGGAACCGGCCGCGCCACGAACGGGTGAGGGTGTCGAACGTGAGCGGCTTCACCAGGCCGAAGGGGAAGTAGGCGGTGACGCGGCGGGCGTTGCGCGGGGCGCGCACGGAGATGATGGGGTCGCCGGGGGGAATCTCCTCGCGGCTGAGGGCGCCCGCGACCATGCCGTCGGGGAGCTGCACGGGGACCGTCTCGCGGACCGTCTCGCCGTCGGGGTTCGTGCGGGCCACCTGCTCCACCGCGACGAAGGACGTGTAGCGGCTCATCAGGTGGTACTGGAGCGCGGTGTCGGTGATGCCCTGGACGACCTCGGGCGTCTCGCCACGGTAGCCCTCCACGGTGAGCTCCTCGATGCGCTGGCGGGCCCAGAGGCTCTTGAGCGAGTCGTGCTCCGGGGCGACTTCCGGGAAGTGCACGGGCACGTCGAAGTGGCGGACCTGGCCACGCACGCGGCCGGAGATGCGGAGGACGCCGTCACCGGTGCCGGTGAACTTGCCCACGAGGAACAGCGGCTGGCCGGCGAAGAGGTCCGGCACGGACTTCGGGTACACGTCGCTGACGGGCAGGCCGTCCGTGTCCACGTTGACGGAGGTGAGGACGGGGCCGCGCATGCGCTGCTCGAACTCGCGGGCGACGTCCTCCTCCGGGCGGTTGAGGTTGACGAGGGTGGAGGCGCCGCGGCCCAGCTCGCCCATCTTGGTGATGAGGTAGCGGTTGGTGCTGGAGCCCACGCCGGCGGAGAAGATGCGCGTCTCTTCACGCAGGTGCTCCTGGAGCGTGGAGAGGACCTGCTCGTCTCCGCCGATGAGGCCGTCCGTCATGAAGAGCACCATGCGCAGGCGGGCGGGGTCGTTCGGAGGGACCATGGCCTCCTGGGCGGCGATGCGCACGTCGGTGCCGCCACCGCCCCAGAAGTTGGCAACGTAGGGCAGGGCGTTCTGGATGTTCTCCGGCGTGGCGGGGACGGCGGTGGGCGCGAACTTGGTCACCTGCGTGTCGAAGTTGAGGACCTGGAAGGTGTCCTCGGGCATCAGGTGGTTGAGCACCTCCTTCGTGATGGCCTTGGACTTCTCGATGGCCAGGCCGGACTGCGAGCAGGACGTGTCGAGCACCATGTAGAGCTCGCGCGGGACGACTTCCCGCTGGGTGGGGGACAGCTGCGGGTTGAGCATCACCAGGAAGTAGCCGTGGTCCGCGCCGGGCTCGCGGTGCATGAGGACGGCGGGGCGGATGAGGGCGTCGGCGACGACGTACTCCAGGACGAAGTCCTTGTTGGGGATGCGGTCATCGCGGCCCAGGCTGACGGTGGCGCGGGACTGGCCGTCGCGCTTCACGTCCACGCGGTGGGTGGTGGAGCGCAGCGAGTGGACCGGGAGGCCCGCGTCCAGGCGCACGGTGAGCTGGATGTCATGGCCGCTGCGCGTGTCGGTGAGGACCGGAGGCGTGATGCGGCTCGCGTCGGGGACGGTGGTGGTGTCGGGCTCCACGCCCTCGCCCTGGCGGGTGGGCAGCGGCGTGCCGCCGATGAAGCGGGGGGCGACGACCATGGGGAAGCTGAAGCGGTAGGTGCCGGCGTCGTAGGTGAGGCGCTCCACGTAGTGGATCCGCACGCGGATGGTTTCGCCGGGGAGGATGTTGGCGACGGACTGGGTGAAGATGTTGGGCCGCTCCTGGTCGAGCAGCGCGGCCGTCTTGCCCTCGGCCTTGGCGCGCTCGTAGGTGTCGCGGGCCTGCTCACGGGTCTGGATGACGCCGGTGATGACGCGCTCGCCGATGTGCATCTCCATGCCATCCACGGCGGCCAGCTCCGGCAGCGGGAAGACGTAGAGCGCTTCGAGGGGAGCGGAGTAGGGGTTCTCGAACACCTGCGTCACGGTGACGGAAGCGAGGAACCCGCTGACCTCCGCGTCCACCTGCGTCTGCTTGAGGCTGAAGGTGCGCGGCTCCGTGTCCGGGCACGCGGCGTCGGGCTGCGCACGGAAGCGGGCCACCAGGGTGCCCTGGGCGACGCCCGCGGTGGGCGAAGCGGCCGGGGGACAATCTTGAGCGGAGGCCGGGGCGGCCAGAAGACAGACGAAGAGCGTGGCGAGCAGGACTCGCATGGTCGGGAACCTTGGTTTCAGGGTGTGCCCGGGGACATTGCAGCCCCCGGGCCAACCCCGGTTCCCCTCTGAAAGGGCAGGCCGTGTGGCTGTGAAGCCACACGGCCGTGTGTCAGCCGCCCTTGAGCTGGAGCGTGGGCACCGCGCCCTCACCGAGCACCAGGTGCACCTGACCCACCTTCGCGGCCAGGTCCTTGTACGCCTCCAGCTCCTTGAGGCGCACGAGCAGCGGGTTCTCCGCGAGCACCTTCGCCGTCTGTGCCATGGAGCGCGTGGCCGCCGTCTCCTCGCGCCGCAGGATGACGTTGGCCTCCGCCTCCTTCTGCGCCTGGATGACCCGGTTGAGCAGGTCCTTCATCTCCTTCGGCAGCACCACGTCCTTGATGCCGAAGCGCAGCAGCTCCAGACCCACGCCCTCCGCCCCCGACTTCACCTGCGCGTACAGCTCCGTGGACACGGCCTCGCGCGCGGCCAGCAGCTCGTCCAGCGTGCGCGTGGACACGGCCTCGCGCGCAGCGAGCTGCATCGCCAGGTAGAGGATTTCATCCGGCGCCCGCGCCACCACCGCCAGCCGCCGCGCGTCCACCACCCGGTACGCCGCGGACAGGTTGAGCCGCAGCGTCACGCGGTCCCGGGTCATCACCTCCTGGCCGGTGACGTGGAGCAGCTTCTCGCGCAGGTCGATGACCGCGAACTGCACCTTGTTCGCGACCGTCCACGCCGCGTGACGGCCCGGCGGCAGCACGGCATCCAGCACGCCGTTCACGTACCGCAGCGCCACCGTGCCCTCCGTGGCCGTGGTCTCCACGTAGTCGCTGGCCGGAATCAGCGAGCGCACCTCGTCCCGCGGGGGCTCCGTCGCCACCCCGGACACGTCCACGCGCTCCACCCGCACCGTGGGCGTCTCCGGCCGACCGGTACGACCGGGCAGCCGCTGCGCCGTCCACACCTGGTGCTGACCCCGCCCCAGCCACCGCACCGGCTGGCCGTGATGGAAGACCACCGCGCGCTCGTCCGCGCCCAGCTCCACCACCTGGAGGTCCTTCTCCGGCACCAACGCGAGCTTCGCTTCATCCAGCCGGGTGACGGGCGGCTCCAGCGGCACGCGCTCGAAGCGGACGGTCTGGAACGGACGCACCACCCAGTGCCGGCCCGGCCCCAGGTACTGCTCCGCCTTCCCGTTCACCACCACGAACAGCCGCTCGTTCTGCGCCACTTCCACCCGACCAATGCCCATGACACGTCACCTCGACGACAAGAAAAGGAGTGCAGCCCGGCTGCTGGGAAAAGGACCCCGCCGCCCCACGGGCGCGTCACGCGAACAGGCCGTCCGGATCCGCGTTCAGCCTCCCGGGCTTCCGCACCGGATACCGGTCACGGACGGCGACCGGAGCGCTTCCGCGAACAGCACGGAAGCCTCCAGAGGCCCTGGCGACCAGCCAGTGTGCGGAGTGGGGAGGAGGACGCGGTGGACTCGCGTTGGCACCAGCGGAAACGACGGGGTCCCGATGAACGAAGGAATCGAACCTTCAAATGCGAGAGTGACCGTCTCGTGCTCTACCGTTGAGCTAGTTCAGGTTGTGCCCAGCCAAGGGCCTCAATGCGCGCCTCACGGTATGGCGTGCGACCGGTGCGGCCTTCGATATGAAAGGAACCTCGGGCGGTGATGGCCGTGAGGAACGTCCGAACCCCATGCCTGGGCCCAAAGAGCCACCGCATGGAGCCGGACGCCTCGGGACAACCCCGTGCGCCCCCCTGAAGCTGCCGACGGGGCCACTGGACGCGGCCGTGCGGAAATCCTGACGCCCGCATGCGGATTCGATGACGAAGCGAATCCCCGGGGACCGATAGTTTCAACCGCGTCGGGTGGACCCGGAGGCGGAGCGTGAAGCGCTGGAGCTTGGTGGTGGGGATGCTGGGGATGACGATGTCATCCGCGTGCGGACGGCACCGACTCGAATCATGCACCACCGATTCGCAGTGCCGAGGAGACCTGACCTGCTTCCAATGGGAGGACCGTCCCAGCTGTCAGTACGTCTGCGACCTGTCCAAGCGCGGAACCGCAGAAGACACATGTCCTGAAGGTTTTGTCTGCGGAGAGGCCAAGGGAACAAACGCAGGCGTGTGCATGGTCACCCATACCTGACGCCGCCTCGCTCAGCCGCGCGTCACGTCCCACCAGCCGAACCACATCACGCGCTCCTCGGCCATCAGCTCCCAGCCCGGCCCGTGCGCGTAGTCGCGGACCCGCAGGCCCGCGGCCTCCACCGCGCGCGCCGTCTCCTCCGCGCTGTACAGGTGCAGCGTCACGTCCGTGTCCGCCGTGCGCACCCGCCGCGTGGACGCTTCGTGCGCCTCCAGCCCGGCCCTGCGCTCCAGCACCGTGAACAACATCCGGCCGCCCGGCTTCAGCACCCGGCCCAGGTGCTCCATCACGCGCAGCAGGTTGTCACAGAAGTCCAGGCATCCAATCACCAGCACGACATCGAACGTGCCCAGGTCGTCCGGCACCGGATCCATGTAGCTGTGCACGCGCCACATTCCTGACGGCCTGGAGCGCTTCGCCAGCTCCAGCATCTCCGGCGCCAGGTCCAGGCCCACCACGTCCACGGACGCGTCCAGCCCGCGCGTGTGCAGCGCCGGGCCACAGCCCACGTCCAGCACGCGCATCTCCGGCTTCACCACGTCCGCGAGGAAGCGCTCCACCCGGTCGCCGTAGCGGTGCAGCGCGGGGTAGAGCACCTCGTAGGCGGAGGCGATCTCCCCGTACACCCGCGCGACGGCGGCCTCTTCCCTCCTGCCGCCGTCGACCTCGTCCGCCATTGTCGTGCGCTCCTGCTCAACCGCGCGGGCACCGTATCACGGCGTGTTGTTGCTCCCCGGCTTGCGGAACACCGCGAGCGACCGGCCGGCCATCTCGAACCTGCCGGGCTTCATCTCTTCATCCCCGCGCTTGTCGTCCGCCGTGTACAGCTCCAGCCGCCACGCGCCGCCTTCGCCCGGCGGCGGCACCGTGAAGGTCACCGGCTCATGGTGCGCGTTGAGCAGCACCAGCAGCGAATCCCCGCTGACGCGCTGGCCCCGCTCGTCCGGCGTGGGGATGGCGTCGCCGCCCAGGAGGAACGCCAGCGAACGCACGAAGGGCTTCTGCCAGTCCTCCGCGCCCATCTCCGTGCCGTCAGGCTGGAACCACGCCAGGTCCTTGTGCTCGGACTCCCACAGGTGCTCGCCCTGGAAGAAGCGGCGGCGCTGCAGCACCGGCTGCCCGTGGCGGAACTGGATGAGCTTGCGCGTGAACTCCAGGAGGTCCTGGCGCGTCGTGTCCAGGTTCCAGTCCACCCACGACAGCTCGTTGTCCTGGCAGTAGGCGTTGTTGTTGCCCTGCTGCGTGCGGCCCATCTCGTCGCCCGCGACAATCATGGGCACGCCCGTGGACAGGAACAGCGACGCCAGCAGGTTGCGCTTCTGGCGCTCACGCAGGGAGATGATGCTCGTGTCGTCCGTCTCTCCCTCCACGCCGCAGTTCCACGCCTGGTTGTCATCCGCGCCGTCGCGGTTGTGCTCGCCGTTGGCCTCGTTGTGCTTGCTGCTGTACGTGACCAGGTCGTGCAGCGTGAAGCCGTCATGCGCGGTGACGAAGTTGATGGACGCCTGCGGACGCCGGCGCGCCGCCGCGAACAGGTCCGCGCTGCCCGTGAGCCGGTAGCCCACCTCCGCGGCCTGGTTCTCGTCGCCCTTCCAGTACTTGCGCAGCGCGTCCCGGTACTTGCCGTTCCACTCGTGCCACGGCGCCGGGAAGCCGCCCACCTGGTAGCCGCCCAGGCCCACGTCCCACGGCTCCGCGATGAGCTTCACGCGGCCCAGCACCGGGTCCTGGTTGATGATCTGGAAGATGGGCGCGTTCGGGTCGTAGCCACCCTTGCCGCTGCGGCCCAGCACCGTGGCCAGGTCGAAGCGGAACCCGTCCACGTGCATCTCCTCCACCCAGTAGCGCAAGGAGTCCACGATGAAGCGCGCCGTCTGCGGGTTGGAGGCGTTGAGGCTGTTGCCGCACCCGGTGAAGTCCAGGTAGTGCCGCGCCTCCGGCATGGTCCAGTAGTACGACGCGTTGTCGATGCCCTTGAACGACAGCGTGGGCCCCAGGTGGTTGCCCTCGCACGTGTGGTTGTACACGACGTCGAGGATGACCTCGATGCCCGCCGCGTGCAGCGACTTCACCATCGACTTGAACTCGGCCACCGCGCCGCCCGGCGTCTTGCGGCTGGCGTAGCGCTGCTCCGGGGAGAAGTAGTTCAGCGTGCTGTAGCCCCAGTAGTTCGACAGGCCCTTGTCGTTGAGGAACGAGTCGTCCGCGAACTCCTGCACCGGCAACAGCTCCACCGCGGTGACGCCCAGCTTCTGCAGGTGCTCGATGATGGCCGGCGAGCCCAGGCCCGCGTACGTGCCGCGCTGGTGCTCCGGCACGCCCGGGTGGCGCATGGTGAGGCCGCGCACGTGGGCCTCGTAGATGACCGTCTTGCGCCACGGGATGTCCAGGCGCCGGTCGTTGCCCCAGTCGAAGAAGTCGCTCACCACCACGCCCTTGGGCATGCCGGGCGCGCTGTCGCGCTCGTCGCGCATCAGGTCCTTCTTCGGATGCTCCAGGGGGTAGCCGAACACCGGCTGCTTCCAGTCCACCTCGCCGTAGAGCGCCTTGGCGTAGGGGTCGACCAGCAGCTTGTGCGGGTTGCAGCGGTGCCCCTTCTCTGGCTCGTAGGGCCCGTGCACGCGCAGGCCGTACAGCGTCCCGGGCTCCAGGTCCGGCACGTAGCCGTGCCAGACGAACTCGGTGCTCATCGGCAGGTCGAAGCGTTCAATCTCCCGGGACGGGTCCGCCCGGTCGAAGAGACACACCTCCACGCGTGTGGCCACCTGCGAGTAGACCGCGAAGTTGGTGCCAGAGCCGTCGAAGGTCGCGCCCCGCGGCCAGGGCTTGCCCGGCCAGACTTCCCGCTTGCTGCTCATGCGTCTCACTCGATTCCGTGGGGAAACTGCCGACGGAATGTGGGTGCGACTGCGCCATGCGGCAAGACGTCCGGGTGCGCTGACTGTCCACCGGGCAGCGCTTTGGCAAGTGGTCGGTGCTGAAACGAATGGCCCCGTCAGGCGGCGACGGCGTGGTCCAGTGAACGCCAGGTGCCCAGGGCCCAGTCCTGCTCGTCCGGATCATCGAAGCTGACCACGCAGAGGGCGCGGCGGTTGCCGGAGCGGCACAGGGCCGTCAGCCGGCACTCGCCGGGGCCCATGTGCAGGGACGCGCGGCCGCTGACGCGGGCGCCGTGGTGCTCCAGCTCCAGGGCCTTGCGCTCCGGGCTGGTGGGCGCCAGTTGCTCCTCCGCGGAGTCCTCCAGCGGCACCACGCGCACGGTGCGGCGGTGGTCGCGGGCCACCCAGCTCCCGTCGCCCAGGCGCGCCTCCGCCAGGGAGCCGGGGATGCGAATCTCCCAGCCCTCGGGGAGCGCCACCTGCACGGAGCCCCGCCGGTAGCCGATGGACGGCCCCACGCCGGGCGACTCCAGGGCGCGGCGGTGGACCTCTTCCGCCACCGTCCCGCCCATGCCCAGGTAGCCGAGCACCTCCTGCCACTCGCGCCACGGGTAGGGGAGCGTGGGGTCCTCGCGCCAGGCCTGCTCCAAGAGCCGGGTCACGTCGCGCAGGCGCTGGCGCTCCTCGTCCAGGAGCGGCGGGCGCCAGACGACGTCCGTCCACAGCCGGCACAGGGCGCGCGCGAAGCGCTCGCGGGCGTCCACGCCGGGGTTCCACCAGGGGAACACGTCCGTGCCCTGGCGCGGGTCTTCATGCACGGTGCGCAGCCAGCGCTCGTCGCGAGGCCCCATGGGCGTGAGCAGCGCGCCCGGGTGCTGGAAGGTGTGGCCGAAGCGCATGGAAAGCGCGAAGCCGGAGTTGCCCAGGTCGCGCATGCGCAGCACCTGACCCACCGAGTGCTGGAGCCAGCCCAGGAAGTGCTTCTCCACCATGTCCACGTCGCCGCCATGGAAGTAGCCCGTGGCGTCGCCCACGCCCGCGTCCTCGTCGGGCGGGGCCCAGGAGATGCCGTGCAGGTCGCCCAGCCCCTTGAGCAGGTCCACCAGATAGCGGTGGTAGCCGGGCCCCGCGGAGCTGGTCTCCGCGGAGACCACGACGCGCTCCTGGGTCGTCGCGAGCAGCATGACCTCCGGCGCGGCCGGGTGCAGGCGCAGGTGCAGCACGGGCGCCCCCTGGGGGCCCTCCTCGATGTGGCTGCCCTCCAGCACGCCTTCGGCCACCTGCTGGAACCACGCCTCCACGCGCTGAAGCCAGGGCAGGGACGCCTCCGGGGGGGCGAACAGCGGATCGCTTGCTCCTCGTCGGCCTGCCAGCAACAGCTTCATGCGTTGGACGCTTTCGGTGGTGGGTGCGCGCTGCCTGGACCTCTTTGGATAAGCCCCCGGCCGCTCCCTGTCATCCAGGAGAAGCACATTCCGGAGGCCGGGGGGCATGCGGGCGGGGGGGCCCCTGGTGGCACAAAGCCCCCGCCCACCCCAACCTCAGAGGGGAAAGGAGGCGTTCGTCATGAGCAAGAACAAGAAAGACGTGCTGCACATCCCCTTGGAGGACCTGCCTCCAGCGCGCGAAGCCGGGACGGAAGAGGAACGGCGTGAGCGCCACGTGCCGTCCACCTTCGACCCGGGGGGCGGTCCCGGCAATGGCCCGGGGGACAACGGGAGCCCGCGCATCATCGAACCGGTGGGCCAGCCGTACTCACCCGGCGTCAAGGTGACCTGATCATCCAGGTCCCGCTGTCTTCATGACCCCGCTGACGCCCTTGAGCGTCGGCGGGGTCTTGTCGTTCGCGTGAAGCGCCGGCCGCGGAAACGGCGAAGCGCCCGCGACCGTGAAGGCCGCGGGCGCTTTGCGTTCATCCCAGGGAGGGACTAGCGCGTGGTGCCGTTGTTGGGCGCCATCGTGCCGGTGGAGTCCGGCACCGGCGTGGTCATGTTGCCCTTGGCGCCCGAGCTGTTCGGGTCGAGCGTGGAGTCATTGGGCAGGCTGCTGTCGTCCGGGATGGCGCTGTCGTCCGTGTCCATGCCGGAGCCGCCCGTGCCTGGCTCGGTCATCTCGCCGTCGTGCACGCCGGGCTCGGCCTCACCGGTGCCCGCGCCGCCCGTGCCCGGGTCCAGGGTGCCGTCGTTGGTGGCGGGCGGCAGCGTGGAGTCATCCGTCGTGCCGGAGCCGCCCGTGTCCATGTCCGACGGAGGCATCGTCGAGTCCTGCGACGTACTGCCTGTGTCGTAGCCGGAGCCGCCGCTGCTGGGCGGCGGCGTGGTGGTGGTGCCGGAGCCGGACGTGTCCGTGCCCATGCCGCTGGAGTCCGTGGGCATGGTGGAGTCGGAGGCCGGCGTCGGCTCGGTGCCGCGCGTCGCGGACTGGTCCGACTTACAGCCCGTGCCGAGTGCGAGCGCGCCCGCGAGAACCGCCGCCACCGTCAGCTGGGTCTTCAGGAACTTCTTCATGTGGATTCCCCCGAGTAGGAGTCTGACTGCTTGAAAGGTCCTGGCTGCCTGCACGACCGAAGGTGAGCAGGCCCCGGGGTGTGTGCAGGGGTGGCTCATCCGCCTGCCTGCTCGGGGGACGGCAGGGGCGGACGCGAGGGGTGGGTTGCGCGGAAGGGGGTTGTCCTGCGCGCGCCAGGCCCGCTGGCCGGGAGTGCGAGCCAGTGAGCCGGGTGGCAAGGGCTCAGGGGTTCGGGGGCTGGGTCACGTTGCCGCCTCCGAGCGGCGCCACCGAGTTGCTGGACGTGTTGCTGTCCGGCGTCAGCGTGGAGGGCTGCGAGCCCGTGATGGTTGGCGGCGTCATGTCCGTGGTCGGCGGAGGCAGCACCGCGCCCGTGCTGGACATGGTGCCCGTGGGCGTCCCCGGCGTGACGGTGCTGGTGGAGGCGCCCGGCGCCAGGGTGCCGGGCGTCGTCGTGGCGGGCGGCATCAGCGCGCCCGTGGTGGCGGTGGAGCCCGTGGAGCCCGCCACGGTGGTGCTGGTGCCGGGGGCCAGCACCGCGCCGGTGCCCGTCACGGTGGTGGCCGAACCGGGCGCCACCACGGTGCCCGCGCCCGTCACGGTGGTGGCATTGCCGGGGCTCGGCGGCAGGGGGCTGTACGGCTGCGGAATCACCGCGCCCGTGGACGTGCCGCCGCCACCCGTCCCCGTGTTCGCGCCGGTGAGGTCGCCAATGGGCTGCGTCACCGGACTGGCCGACACGCCATTGATGGGGGCGGGGGTCCCCGGCGCGGCCCCCGGGTTCGGCTGGCTGGTGGTGATGGCGCCCGCGGAGTTCGGATCCTCCTGCGCGTGCGCGGAGCCCAGCGCCAGGGTGCACGCCGCCACGCTCATCCAGATCCATTGCTGAGACATCGCTTTCACTCCTCGCGGGTGTGGGGCCAGACGGACGACGCCTCGGCCTGATGGGTGGGCGTGGGCCGCTGGAGGACCCTTCAGCCATCCCTCATGAGTTGCTCACCCATGGGGCGCGGGGGAACCGCACGGTGGCGCCGCTTGCGCTCGGAGAGCACCAGCAACAGCGCCGGGAAGGTCACCAGCATGATGAGCAGGTTCATCCCGAACCCCACGTTGGCCAGGGCGCCAATCGAGTTGAGGCCCGGGTGGTCCGCGAGCAGCAGCGCGCCGAAGCCCACCGCGCTCGTGAGCAGGCCGCCGCAGATGGCCTTCCCCGTCTCCGAATACACCCGCACGAAGTCGCTGCGCGGCGACGCGAGCCGCGTGATGAGGTGCACGCCCGCGTCCACCGTCGTCCCGATGAGCACCGGGATGACCAGGATGTTGAGGTAGTTGAACTCCATGTGCAGCAGCGGCATCAGCCCCAGCACCGCGAACAGCGACACCACCGTGGGCATCAGGCACAGGAGCGCGGTGCGCAGGCCGCCCAGCGTCATCCACATGGCCAGCAGCACCATGAGCGTGGAGCCCAGCAGGATGAACGGCGCCTCGTGCGACACCATGTTGAAGATGTCCGCCTGCACCATGGCCTCACCGGCCACCACCGCCGGCCGGCCATCCGGCAGCGTCATGCCGCGGACCTCCTTCGCCAGCCGGCGCATGGCCTGTCCGTCGGACTGGTCCGCGGACGGATACACCAGCACGAAGCCGGTGCCCGGGCCGCCGCGTCCCTGGAACTGCTGGCGCACGCTGGAGGGCAGGTCCGCCTCCGTGAAGGGCTTCGAGCGCACCTGCCTGCGCAGCTCCGCCAGCTGCCCGCGCTGCTCCGGGGTGAGCTGCCCTTCGGGCACGTCCTCCACCAGCTTCCCGATGTCCTTCAGGATGGCCTGCTTCTCCGCCTGCCGCGGGGGCACCAGGCTCGCGAGCGCCGCGACGAAGTCCACCGTGGAGTCCTTGCCCCGCTCCCGCTTGCGCTCCTGGAGCTCCCGGACGACCGCGGCCTCCTCCGCGCGCGAGCGCGTGAGCACCACCAGCGGCACCTGCGAATAGCCGATGAGCTGGTTGACGGCGCGGTCCAGCACGAACGAGCTCAGCCGCTGGTCCTGAAGCGAGCCGATGTCGTAGTCGAACCGCAGGCGCGGCAGCTGCGTGAGCAGGCCCGCCACGACGAGCGCGGACACGGCGGTGAGCAGCCCTCGCCGGTGCATGATGACGCGGCCCAGCGGCGCCTCCGTCGTCTCCGTGGCGTTCGCGCGCGGCCTCCAGCGCCAGCGCGCCCCCAGCCCCAGCACCGCCGGCAGCACCAGCACGTACGCGAGGATGAGCACCAGCATGCCCACGCCCGCGATGACGCCGAACTCGCGGAACGCCGTGAGCTTGGACGTGCCCAGGACGAAGAAGGTGAGCGCCGCCACCAGCGCGGACACCAGCGCCGCGCCGCCCGTGTGCGTGAACGATTCCCGCGTGGCCTGCTCGGAGGTCCGGCCCTCGCCGCGCAGCGTGAGGTAGCGGCCCAACAGGTGGATGCCGTGCTCCACGCCCAGGCCGCCCAGGATGGCGCCCAGGAAGGCCGTGAGCAGGTTCACGCGGCCGTACGCCACGGCCACCAGCCCGTAGGTCCAGGCGAGGCCCGCGCCCACCGGCGCCAGCACCATCCCCACCGCGAGCGCGCTGCGGAAGTGCAGGAACAGGTAGAGCAGCACCAGCACCGTGGCCACCGTGGAGGACACCGCCACGTCGCGGGTGATCTGCGCCTGTTGATCCATCTTCTTCTGGAACGAACCGGTGATGGCCGTGTGGAAGCCGGGCCCGTACTTCGACAGGTCCTGCTGCCGCAGGACGCCCTGCACCTCCTCGACGATCTTCGTGGAGAAGGTGAGGTCCGCGGACGACACCTCCGGCTTGGCCAGCACCACCACGCGGCGCGCGGCGGGATCCAGGTAGTAGTCGCTGGGGTGGCTGGACAGGCGCGTCACCGCGTCGCCGCCGTACTTCTTCTCCAGGTCGGAGAAGTCCAGCGACGGGGGCGGGGCGTCATCCAGCGGCACGAAGAGCGGGTTGGCGCGCGCCTTCTCCCAGGTGAGGCGCGCGTCGATGCGGCGCTCCACCTCCTTCAGGTCCTCGGGCGACAGGAAGTAGAGCGCGTGGTCGCGGAAGAAGCTGCTGGGGCGGGTGATCTCCACGTAGCGGATGCCCGGCAGCGCCTCCAGCTTCGGCGCCAGGTCCTCCGCGAATCGCTGGAGCTGCGCCGGGTCCCCGTCCTCGCCCACCACCACCACCCACCCCTGGGCGCCGAAGCGCTCCTCCAGCGTGTGGATGGCCTGCACGCTTTCGAACGACCGGGGCAGCAGGTCCACCAGGTTCGCGTTGAGGGTCAGGTGTCGCGCGGACAGAAGCCCCACGACGGACAGCACGAGCGCGCAGACGAGCGCCGTGAAGGGCCGGCGGTGGTTGTGCGCGGCCAGCGCACCCATCGTGCGCTCCATCCGGAGCATCCACGTGCGCTCCGCTGCTGACGACGGGTTCGAGGCCATCGACCATGCCTCCCAGCGGCGCCTGCCTCCTGGCAGGGCCCATGTCGAAGCAGAAGCTGGCCATGCCGCGATCCTCCGACACGGCGGCCCGAGGGGTCGCTCCGCCCGTCCGCCAAGGCCGGAAGGGTGGGGCAAAATGCCTCAATCCCCAGAGGAGAAGCGGATCCCCTGGCGGGCTTCGCGCCCGGGCGGCATACATGGCGGCGTTTGTTGATGCGCCCCTTGTTCCCCATGCCGGGCATGCGGCCGGTGGAGGCCCCGGGCCGATGCCTGGACGCACGGTGGCCCGAGGCATATACGCGTGAGCGGCCCGGTTCGTTCGGGCTCAAGGTTGTCCCCGGCCGTCAGGCGCGGGCTTTCAGCAGGAAATCACATCCATGAGTGAGACGCGGTGGTCCGGACGGTTCGAGGCGGCGATGGGCTCCCTGGCGGCCCGCAGCCACCAGAGGCCCTGGGTGGCGTTGTTCGTGACGCTGGTCCTCACGGGCCTGGGCACCTTCTTCGCACGCGACCTGCGCCTCAACGCGGACCTGGCGAACCTGCTGCCCAAGTCGTTCCAGTCCGTCCAGGACCTGGAGAAGCTGCGCACGCGCTTCGGCGGCCAGGGCAACGTGGTGGTGGCCGGCATCGGCGCGGAGCCGGAGCAGCTCCAGCAGTTCGTGGATGACATGGCGCCGAAGCTGGCGACGCTGTCGGAGATCCGCTTCGTCAACGCGCAGCGGCCCAGCCAGTTCTTCGACGAGCGCGGCCTCTACTACGTGGACCTGCCGGACCTGAAGACCATCGAGCAGCGCATCGACGCACGCTTCGCGTGGGAGAAGGAGCAGGCCAACCCGCTCTTCGTGCGCCTGGAGGAAGAGGCGCCCCCGTCGCTGGACTTCAGCGACATCCAGAAGAAGTACACCGGCGGCGCGAACATGCGGCTCGCGGGGCAGGGGAGCACGTACTACCTGGATCCGCAGGAGCGCATGGTGGTGATGCTCCTCAAGGCCAGGGGCTCCTCCGCGGACCTGGGCTACTCCAAGACGGTCATCTCCCAGGTGGAGGACTACCTGGCGAAGCAGGACCTGTCGAAGTACGGCCCCGGCTTCCACACGGCCGTCACCGGCACGTTCAAGAAGAAGATCGACCAGCAGGCGGTCATCACCGGCGACCTGGCGCGCGCGTCCACGCTGGCGCTGGTGCTGCTGCTGGCCTACCTCATCTTCCACTTCCGCAGCGGCCTGTCCGTGGGCCTCACCATGGTGCCGGTGGTCGCGGGCCTCGCGTGGACCTACGGCTTCGTGGGCATCGCGTACGGGCAGGTGAACCTCCTGACGGGCTTCCTCGCGGCGGTGCTGGGCGGCCTGGGCGTGGAGCACGGCATCCACCTGTTGGGGCGGTGGGGCACGCTGCGCTCGGAGGGCATGACGTCCGAGGAGGCGGTGCGGGAGACGTTCCGGCACACGGGCTTCTCCGCGCTCATCTCCGCGCTGGTGGCGGCGCTCACGTTCCTCAGCCTGTCGTGGTCGGAGTTCAGGGCGTTCCACGAGTTCGGCGTCATCGCCGCGGTGGGCATGATGGTGAGCGTGGCGTCGTACCTGCTCATCCTGCCGGCGCTGCTGGGGCTGGTGTCGCGCTGGGGCTGGGTGCCGCGCGAGCACTCGTCGCAGTCCGGGCCCATGGCGATGCTCGCGCGCTTCCTGCCGCGCCACTACCGCGCGGTGGCCATCGTCATCGGCGTGGTGCTGGTGGGGCTCATCAGCCAGGCGTACCGGGTGAGCTTCAACTACGACTCCACGAAGCTGGATGACGTGTCGCTGCCGAGCGTGCGGCTGGACCGGCGCATCGACCACATCCTGGGCTATTCGGCGACGCCGGTGGTGGTGCTGACGGACTCGGAGTCGATGGAGCGCGAGGTGGTCAAGCAGCTCCAGGCGCGCAAGGAGAAGTTCGGCAAGGACTCCACCATCGACTTCGTGGGCGCGCTGGAGGACCTGGTGCCCCCGCAGCAGGCGGAGAAGCACGCGCTGCTCCAGTCCATCCACAAGAAGCTCCAGCGCATCGACCCGGAGCGCGTGGACAAGGCCCAGCGCGACGACCTGGTGCGCGCGGTGAAGATGACGGCCGCGCAGCCCTTCACGCGCGAGGACCTGCCGGTGGGCCTGCGACGCCAGTTCGAGCCCGCGGCCGGCCAGAAGGGCGGCGTGGTGCTCGTCTACGCGAACGTGAGCCTGTCGGACGGCGCGGGCACGCGGCGCTTCACCAAGGAGGTCCGCAACCTCCAGATGCCAGACGGCAGCCAGGTGTCCGCGGCGGGCGAGGCGCTCATCCTGGCGGACATCCTGGACATGGTGGCCTCCGAGGGCCCGCGCATCCTGGTGGCCGCGGTGGTCAGCGTCTTCCTGGCCATGTGGCTGACGCTGGGCTCCCTGCGCAACGCGGTCATCTGCATGCTGCCCACGCTGCTCTCCATCGCGGCGCTGGTGGGCCTGATGTCCCTCATGGGCCTGCAGTTCAACTACCTGAACATCGTCGTCATCCCGGTGCTCATCGGAACGACGGTGGACGCGGGCGTGCACCTGATTGAGCGCCTGGGCGAGCCGGGCGCGGACTTCGTCACCGTCTACGCGGAGACGGGCCGGGCCATCACGGGCGGCCTGCTCACGAGCGCCATCGGCTTCCTGGCGCTCGTGTTCGCCAAGCACCCGGGCCTCAACTCCATTGGCGACCTGGCCAACCTGGGCTTCGCGGTGAACATGGTCATCGTGCTGGTGGGCTTCCCCGCGCTGCTCCTGCTGGTGGACCGCTGGCGCAACAAGCACAGCAGCGCCACGTCCACCCCGGCGCCCGGCGGCGACGAGAGCCAGCGCCCCGCGGAGAGCTGATCCGCGCGAAGCAGGCCCGTGCAGGCAGGAAGGCCCCGGCATCGTACGCCGGGGCCTTTTTTCATGGCGTCCGGAGGGGCCGGGGCCGGTCCGCAAGCCGACACCGCGGAGGGACGGACGGGCATGGGCACCCGGCTGTCTCCGGCCCAATCTTCACCCGGTATGGGGCGCCCATACTTCAGGCATCAATCCGGCCGGATGTTCGAGAACGCCTTCATGGAGGCAGCCTCGAAGCTGCACCCGGCGGTTCCGGTCCTCCTCTACATCCCGCTCACGGTGGGCCTGCTCGCGTGGGGCCTCTGGGGGGGACGGACGACCGTGGGGATGAGCGTCCTGTTCATCCCGTTGGGCCTGCTGACGTGGATCGTCATGGAGTACGGCATCCACCGGTTCTTCTTCCATTGGGAGGGCAAGGGCCCGCTCACCCAGCGGGTGCATGAGATTGCCCACGGCTACCACCACAAGTACCCGGACGACGCCCAGCGGCTGGTGATGCCGCTCATCGTCACCGTCCCGCTGTCGTCCCTCATCGGGGTGTCGCTGTGGATGGTGGGGCGTCCGGCGCAGATGCTCCCGTACTTCGTGGGCATCGTCTGGGGCTACGTGACCTACGACACGCTCCACTGGGCCACGCACCACCGCACGCCGCGCACGGCCTGGGGCAAGGCGCTGCGAGCGCACCACATGGCGCACCACTTCGCGACGCCGGACCGCAACTTCGGCATCAGCAACCGGTGGATGGACTCGCTGATGGGGAGCGGCGGACGGCGGCCCGCGAACGAAGCGTCGCGCGGCGAAGCGCCTCCCAAGGACGGCGCCGGCGTGAGGCCCTGAGGCGGGGAGCCTAGGCGGCCTTCTCCGGCACGCCCGTCCACGCGGCCACGAAGTCCGCGAGCCCCCGCAGCTGCCGGTCGTTGAGGGTCGCCTGCCAGCGCGCGTGGCGCACCGCCCGGTACGCCTCCGGCGCGTCCCAGCCGCGTGCCACCATCACCGCCAGCCCCATCAGCGGCCCGCGTCCCACGCCGTGCTCGCAGTGCGCGTACAGCACGCCGCCCGCGTCCAGCCGGGGCAGCGCCCAGCGCACGCCTTGCGACAGCTGCTCCACGGACGGGGGATAGCGGTCCGTCACCGGCAGGTGGAGCAGCTCGATGCCCAGCGCCGCCAGCGCCTCGCGGTCGTCCCAGCGCTCCGCGCGCAGGTCGATGACGCAGGTGATGCCCCGGGCCTTCAACTCGCCGTAGCGCGCGCGGGACACGCTGCCGCCCACGTGCAGCCACGGGTTCACCTGGGACACGTTGAGGGCGCGCTTGCCGGGCAGCTTGGTGGTCCACTCCACCCCGCGCGCCACCACCCGCAGCACCTGCTTGCGCACGAACCCCCGGACCCCGGGGACGTGATGCACCGACCGCAGCAACGACTCGCTCACGCTGAAAACCCCTGCTCCGCTACTCGCCTTCCAACGTCACTTCCATCAGGCCGTCCACCGGCGCCTTGCCCGGACGCTCCATCACGCCCCGCAGCAGGTACGTCACCGGCGAGCCCACCACCGGCCGCACCAGCCCGCTCAGCACGCCCAGCGACTCCACCGGCGCGCTGCGCTGCAGAAGGGAGGTGCCGCGCAACGTCATCGCCGGCTTGCCGTCGCGGTCGGTGAGCTCCGCCCGCCACGTGCTCTTCTCCTTCGCTCCCGTCTGCGTGAGCGTGAAGGACTCCAGGAGCTTCGCGGCCCCCTTGTCCTCCCAGACGTACACGGGCGCGTAGTCGCCCTCCTGGCCCTCGCGCCCCAGCACCACCGCGTGCTGCGGCCCCTTGAGCGCACGGAAGCGCACCCAGCGCTTCGCGAGCTTCGCCGGCGCCACCGTGCTGCGCGAGTGGTCCGCGTACCCTCCGCCCGTCAGCACCACCGCCGCCGTCTTGGGCGCCTGGAGCGTCACCTTCACGGGGCTGCCGCCCAGCAGCACCTCGTGGCGGTAGCGGTCCTTGCCGTTCTCCACCACGGAGCCCTCCGGCGACCACGGCTCGGGCTTCTTCGCGTACTCCAGCGTCACCCGGCCGTTGTCCAACGCCGCGTCCACCGTCAGGCCCGTGTCCGTCGCCCGGGCGGAGCACGTGCCCAGCTTCAGCGTGTCGCTGTCCGGGTCGTAGCTCCACTCCTTCGCGCCCAGGCGCGTCTGCGGCGCCCAGGCCGCCTTGCCCGGCCGCAGCACCGTGGCGCGGCAGATGCCCGTGCGCGACCCCGGCCCGATGTTCGTCACCGACAGGTTCACCGTCACGTAGGTGCCGTCGTCCGCGTCCGCGACGAAGGAGAAGCTCTCCCCGTACCGATCGCTGGAGTCCAACGACACCTTCAACACGCCACCCGCCGCCGCCACCCCTGGGAGCGAAAGCAGGGCCCCCACCAGCAGGGCCCTCAAGCCGCGGGCGAGCGCGTCACGCCGCATGGGGCCGCTGCTCCAGGAGCTCGTCCGAGGTGTCGTTGAAGACGTAGTCGCGCTGCAGGGGCAGGTTCCACGCGAAGTACACGACGCCGCGCACCACCCACCAGCCCAGCGCGTACGCCAGCTGCGGGTGCAGCGTGAGCAGCGCCACGCCGCCCGCGTTGAGCAGGGCGCTGGTCGCGCTCACCAGCGTGTAGCGCGCCAGCTGCGGCGCCACCGCCCCCTGGCTGCGGAAGGTGATGAGCCGGTTGAGGGTGTAGTTCACCACGCCGCCCAGCACGCAGCCGGCCACCGTGGCCCACACCGGGGAGAGGCCTCCCCACTCCACCATGCCCAGCACCGCCACGAAGTCCACCGCCGTGGCGATGGCGCCCGCCGCCGCGTTGAAGCCGAACAGCGCCACGCCCGAGCGCTGCTTCACCGGCTTCTTGGGCGTCAGGGCCCGCACCAGCGTGCGGAAGCGCGACACCGCCGTGACGTTGCTCAGGATGGCCACGAAGACGAGGCCCGCCACCGCCAGCCAGTGCATGGGGTGCTTCTCCTGCGGCCAGAACAGCGCCTCCAGGATGGGGGACAGCGCCGTGCCCACGCCCAGGAACAGCACCCGCTCCAGCCGCTGCATCGCGCCGTCGCGCACGCTCACGCCCAGGCCTTCACCCTTGGCGCGCACGTACGGCACCAGCGAGGAGCCCATCAGCGCGCCCAGCGCGGGCAAGAGCACCCAGGTGTCCCGGTAGTACCAGGCCAGGCCCATCAGGATGGCGGAGTCCACGTAACGGTCCAGCACGGAGTCCAGCGCCGCGCCCGCGGGGTTCGCCTCCTTGCGGGTGCGCGCCACGCGGCCGTCCATCACGTCCAGCACGCCCGCGAAGAGGAACAGCCAGCCGCCCAGCGCGAAGCGGCCCGCCGCCACCGCCACGCCGGACGACACGCCCAGCAGGCCCGACAGCATGGACAGCGCGTTGGCCGGCAGGCCCGAGCGCAGGAGCACCGTCCACAGGGGCTGGATGACCCAGAAGAAGTAGTGGCGCAGGAAGAAGCCCACCAGCACCGATTTGCCGCGCGTCAGCGTCTCCGCGTCCCGGGGGATGCCCTTGATGGCACACCGGATACAGAAGAGCACCAGGCCCACGAGGAAGTACGCGACCGCGAACAGCGCGGGCGCGAGCGCGGTCCAGATGCGCGCCGAAGGGGACAGGTCTCCACTCAGCAAGGCCAGCATGTTGTCATGCACGGGTGTTCCCTCCAGACGGCAGGGTCACGGGCGCCACTCCAGGCGCTTCCATGGCCCGTCTTGCGAAGACAGCCCTCACGACGACGAAGGCCACGACCGCCGCGGTGGCTCCCGCGAGCACGTCGAGGACGTAGTGGTGCGTGAGATACACGGCGGAAAAAGCGACGAGCAGCGCGAACAAACCTGTGCCCACGCGCCACGCGGGGCCCTTGTGCCAGAGGACGAGCACCATCATCAGCGGGTAGGCCGCGTGCAGCGACGGCATGGCCCCGAAGACGTTGGGGTTGCGGCCGTAGAAGTTCGCGAAGTAGTGGATGCCGAAGAAGGCATCGAAGCGCGCGGTGCCCGCCGGACTGGGTGGCGCCGCCAGGTTCGCGAGCCCCGGCCCGTACTTCAGGATGTACCAGGGGGGAGCCGCGGGGTAGATGACGTAGGTGACCACGCCAATGGCGTTCACCAGGAAGAAGGCCCAGCACAACTGTTCGAACCGCGCGTCCTTCTTGAAGAAGAACCACAGCGCCACGAGGAAGACCTCGTAGATGTAGGCCGCGTAGGCCCAGCCGCACAAAAGGTCCAACGGGGTGTTGGGGTGACGCGACCACCACTCGGGCCAGTGCGTGCCGCCCGGGGCGGGGAACAGCAGCTTCTCCAGGTTCCACAGGTCGCCGGTGTGGATGGTGCCGCGCACCCCCAGCCACAGCGCCTGGCTGTCCAGGATCATGCCGGTGAGCCACAGCGGAAACGCGCCGCGGAGGAACCGCCGCGGGCCGGCGCCGGCCCAGGCCAGCACCACCAGCAGCAGGTCCGCCGCGACGTGCTCCCACCGGACCCTTCCGGTGGAGACGACCAGCGCGAAGTGGCCCGCCGCCATGACGGTGACGAGCCACTTGAACGCGGAGTCCTTCTTAGCGGGAGAGCGGGAGGTCATCCCCGTAGTAGTCCATCCCCAGGTGCGTGATGGGCTCTTCGCCCGCGACGACGCGCAGCGTGTTCTTCAGCTTGGTCAGCTGGATGAACAGGTCGTGCTCCACCGGCAGGCCCGGGTGGGCCATGGGGCTCTTGAAGTAGAAGGACATCCACTCCTGGATGCCCCGCCACTCCATCCGCTTCGCCAGGTCCAGGAACAGCGCGATGTCCAGCACGAGCGGCGCCGCCAGGATGGAGTCGCGGCAGAGGAAGTTGACCTTGATCTGCATCGGGTAGCCCAGCCACCCGGTGATGTCGATGTTGTCCCAACCCTCCTTCGCGTCGCCGCGGGGCGGGTAGTAGTGGATCGACACCTTGTGCGAGTACTTGTTGTACAGCTCCGGGTACAGGTCCGGCTGCAGGATGGTGTCGAGCACGCTCGACTTGGTCACTTCCTTGGCCTTGAAGGCCGCCGGATCATCCAGCACCTCGCCGTCACGGTTGCCCAGGATGTTGGTGGAGAACCACCCCTCCAGGCCCAGCATGCGCGCCTTGAGCGCGGGCGCGATGACCGTCTTCATCATCGTCTGGCCGCTCTTGAGGTCACGGCCCGCGACGGGCGCGCCCTCCAGCCTGGCCATCTCCTGCAGCGCGGGCGTGTCCACGGAGGCGTTCGGCGTCCCGTTGGCGAAGGGCACGCCTTCCTTGATGGCCGCGTAGGTGTAGAGCGCTGTGGGGTTGATGTCCGGGCTGTTGGCGTCCAGCGCCTTCTCGAAGTTGGCCAGCGACTGGAAGGCCTCCGGCAGTGGGCGGAAGGTCTCCACGCTGCTGCACACCACCATCACGGCGCGCTTGGCGTTGAGCTCCTTCTTGAAGTCCCGGATGTCCTGGCGGATGGCCTCGATGCTCTCGCGGTGCGTCTTGGTGGCCTTGATGTGGTTCGCGGCGATGCGGCGCACGAACTCCGGGTCGTGCACGCCCGGCTTGGGCTTGATGCCCTGGAGGAAGGGCTTCACCTGCTCCAGGTGCTTGTCCGTCAGCACGCCCGAGCGCACGGCCACCTGGTAGGCGTCCTCGCTGATGATGTCCCACGCGCCGAAGACGACGTCATCCAGGGTGGCCAGCGGCACCAGCTCGTTGAGCTTCACGGTGCGGCCGTCGGTGCGCTTGCCCAGACGGGCCGTGCCCATCTGCGTGAGCGAGCCGATGGGGGCGCCCTTGCCCTGCCGCGCCAGCTCCACACCCGCCATCAGCGTGGTGGAAACCGCGCCCAGGCCCGGGATGAGCACCGCCAGCTTGCCCTCGGGCTTCGCGACCTTCTTCTTGTTCTCCATCGTCCTGATTCCTTCGAAAGGCGGGAAATTCGCTCCGCCCGTAATGAGCGTCTCCGAGTCCGTCCATCCGGTGCCGGCAGGCTGCCGGACGGAAGGTGGAAAATCTCGAAAGCGGATGGTTGATACTCTAAACCGTCTGTCACTTCAACGTGATGTGTGGACGGTGTCCGGCTCGTACCACGGCGGCGCCCGGCTGCATGACTCGGGCCGGGGCCTCGCTACAAGCCAGGACGAACGGCGCTGTCAGAGAAACAGCGACCATGTGACAAAAGTCTCGCCCACCACGGCGGGCCCCCTCGGGTGCGCCTGCCGGGTGGGCTGGGGTGGTACGGGTCTGAGGCTGTCCTGCTTTCACACACCCCCTGACACACGTGTCAGGCTTTGAGAGCCTGGGAGCCGCCGGGTTTCCGGCGGCCCCTGTCCGGCGTCCCGTCAGTTGTGGCGGGGGGCGCCCCGGTCGAGCTTCTGGTTGTCGCCCGGGTGGTACTTGTCGCCGGTGAGGACGGCTTTCACGAACCCGACCAACTGGACCATCTTGCTGTTGGGCGTGTCCCAGTACTCGGCCTTCTCGACGGAGACGCGCAGCAGGGCCAGGTTCGGATCATCCAGCCCCTGGGGGAACCAGGCCTTGAGGGCGGGGTTCCACAGCTCCTTGGCCTTGGCCTTGTCGTGGATCAGCGCGCAGCGGCCGCTGACGGACACGTACCGGTCCCGCGTGGGGTCCGAGTAGGCGAGGCTGACATGGTGGTCCTTCTGCACCTCGTCCACCTTGTGGGTGTGGTCGTTGGTGAAGAACCACAGCTCCCCGTCGAAGTCCTTGTCATAGGTCCACATCGGCCGGCTGCGCAGGCTGCCGTCGGTGTCCACGGTCGTCATCATCGCGACCTTGATGCCGTGGATGAGCTTGCCCAGGTGCTCCACCACGTCCTGCGGACTCTTCGTCGTCGTCGTCATGTGCTCGCCTCCCTTGGCGGTTGAAGGTAGGCAGCGGTTGGAGAGCGAACATCGTCCGCACCGCCGGGTCGGCACCCCGGCAGCCGGGCGTGTGATAGGGGGCGTGCCGGGCCCGCTCGCTTGTTTCGTCCTTCGGAACGAGGCGTGACGGCCGGGAGCGACAAGGGATGCTGAAGACCGCGTGGAACGAGTGGAGCCTGAAGGCGCTGCAACTGGAGACGGCCCTGCTGGCGCTGGAGGAGATTGAGCTGCCGGACGCGATGCACGCGCTCCAGGACGCGGCCCAGCAGAAGCTGCTGGAGCTGGCGCGGGCGTGGCAGAAGACGCAGCCGGCGAAGGAGCCGCGCCAGTGGACGCGCGAGGAGAAGGCGGGCGGCGCGCCTCGCGACGAGGAGCTGGCGGACCTGGTGAAGGGCTTCCGCGAGGACGGCAAGACGTGGACGCTCTACCGGCTCACCAGCGACAAGAAGGAAGTGGTGGAGACGGTGGTCTCCGAAGGGCGCGCGTGCATGGCCGCGGGCGGCGAGTACTACCTGGGCCAGTGGGACGCGGAGGACAGCGTGCTGGAGGTGGGGCGCGACGACGAGGCCGGCGAGCCCGGCACCGGGCTGGTGCTGGAGCCGGGCGGGGAGCTGCGCTACTCGCCTTCACCGGAGCTGGCGGACCCGTAGTCAGGACTCGAGGAGCTTCACCATCCGCGCGCGGAGCTTCTCGTCCGGCAGCCGTCCGAAGCCCGCCTTCACGTTGTCCTCCAGGTGGGCGGGGTCGGACGTGGCGGGGATGGGGCAGTTCACTGCGGGGTGGCCCAGGATGAACTTGAGGAAGAACTGGGCCCAGCTCGTGCAGTCGAACTCCGCGGCCCAGTCCGGCAGGGGCTTCCCCTTCATCTTGCGGAAGAGGTTGCCCTTGTCGAAGGGCTCCATGACGAGCACGGCCACGCCGTGCTCCTTCGCCGCGGGCAGCAGGCGCGCCTCGGCGTCGCGCATCGCGAGCGAGTAGGGCAGCTGCACGAAGTCCAGCTTGCTGCCTTGGATGTGCTTCTCCAGGTCGTCGAAGGCGCCGCGCTGGTAGTGGGTGACGCCCAGGTAGCGGATCTTCTTCGCGGCCTTCATCTCCCGCAGCACGGGCAGGTGCACGTCCACGTCCAGCAGGTTGTGCACCTGCATCAGGTCCATGCGGCCGTGGCCCATCTTCTGGAGGGACGCCTGCATCTGCGCCGCCCCTTCCGCCTTGCCGCGCGTCCAGACCTTGGTGGCGAGGAACGGGGTCTGCTCCTGGCCGGACTGCTTCAGCAGGTCGCCCACGACGGCCTCGGAGCGGCCGTACATGGGGGACGAGTCGATGAGGCGCGCGCCCGAGGCGAAGAACTTCTGGAGGACCTGGGCCAGGGGCGCGCGTTCGTTCGCGGCGCCGCCGACGTCGAAGGTCTGCCAGGTGCCCATGCCGATGACGGGCAGGGCTTCGCCGGAGCTGGGGATGGGGCGGGTGAGCATGCGGGGACTCCGGGCAAGGGCGGAGAGGGGCGGCGCGAGCGCGGCGCCGATGCCCGCCACCAGGACCTCGCGGCGGGACGGGTGGGGAGGACGGGACGGGCGCATGGGGAGAGCGTAGCGGCCGGGGGCGCCGGACACCGGGCTTCGTAAGGGGGAAGACGGGCAGGTGACAGTTCTGGAGGGCCGCGGTGTTCCCTTCGCCGAATCCCTTTTTGAGGAAGGTCCAGGCGATGAAGCGCAAGGTCGCGGTGTGTGTCGGGGTGATGGTCGCGGTGGCGGCGGGAGCGGCCGGGGCCGAGGAGCGGAAGGAAGGAACCGCCACCCCTGAGTCGTACGCCGCTCCCGCGCAGGAGACACCGGCGCCCACGGTCGTCGCGGTCCCGGTGTCCGCGCTGTCTCCCGCGCCCCTCGTGGAGGCGGCGACGGGCGGTGAGCCCGCGCGGCCCGCGGCGGTGGCCCAGCAGCGCTCGGACACGGAGGAGATCCACGTCCCGGTGGTGCTGATGGCCCTTCCGCACGTGAGCACGGCGGGCACGGCCACGGAGCGGTTGGTGACCACGTTCGCGCTGGGGGCGCTCGCGACGCATGCGAAGCGGGTGGACGGCGCGGCCATGTCCCTGGGCGCGAACTGGGTGGGCGAGGACCTGTCCGGCGTGCAGCTCACGCTTGGGGCCAACGTGGTGCGCGGCACCGCGTCCGGCGCGCAGTTCGCCGTGGGCGGCAACATCGTCACGGGCGAGCTGGACGGCCTCCAGGCCTCGGTGGGCCTCAACGTGGTGAAGGGCTCGGCGGTGGCCGGTCAGTTCGCCGTGGGCGGCAACGTGGCCGGCGGCGAGCTGGCTGGCGGCCAGTTCTCCGTGGGCGCGAACATCGCGGGCTCGGGCGGCGTGGGGGGCCAGTTCTCCGTGGGCGCGAACATCGCGACCGCGTCGTTCAAGGGCGCGCAGTTCTCGGCGGGCGCGAACATCGCTTCGACGATGTCGGGCCTCCAGGCCTCCTCGGGGCTCAACTACGCGGGCCGGATGGAGGGCGCGCAGCTGTCGCTCCTCAACGTGGGCGGGGACGTGTCCGGCGCGCAGGTGGGGTTGATCAACGTCGCGGGCAAGGTGGATGGCCTCCAGCTGGGGTTGATCAACGTCGCGCGGGAGTCCCAGGGCGAGGCGCTGGGCCTGCTCAGCTTCATCGGCAATGGCCAGGCGAACCTGCAGCTGTGGGCCAGCGACATCGCGTACACCAACGTCGCGGTGAAGTTCGGCGGCCGGCACTTCCACACGCTGCTGACGCTGGGCTTCAACCCGGGGACGGACACGCACCGCCGCCGTTACGTGGGAGGCATGGGCTTTGGCGCGCACATCCCCGCGGGGCCATTGTTCTTCGACCTGGATGTCATTGGCAGCGGCGTGCACACGGACAACCTCTTTCGCGATGGCGACGGCTTGAACGTGCTGGGACAGTTGCGGCTGGTGGCGGGCTGGCAGGTGGCGAAGCGGTTCGCGCTCATCGGCGGCGTCACCGGCAACACGCTCGTGACCTGGGACAACGGGGACCGTTGGGAGGAGCTGGGCATCGGGCCCGAGTGGCGCAGCGTCTCCGACGGGGGACGCACCACCGTGCGTGTGTGGCCGGGCGTCCTGCTGGGCGTGCAGCTCTGACGCGGCATCTGATTCGAAGTACGGGAGGGGAACATGTGGAAGCGTTTGGGATGGGCCGCGCTCGCGGCGGGGCTGCTGTCCGGCTGCTACTTCACGGATGAAATCCAGGGCGACGGCAACACCGTCACGGAGTCGCGCGCGGCGACGGACTTCTCCACCGTGGAGAACCGGGGCTCGCTGGAGGTGGTGATTCGTGAAGGCGAGGTGCCGGACGTGAAGGTCACGCTGGATGAGAACCTCCAGCGCCACGTGCGCACCTTCGTGTCCTCCGGCAACACGCTGGTCATCGAGACGGACGGCTCGTTCGCGCCCCGGGGCCCGGCGCGCGTGGAGGTACTCGTGCCGCGCATGATTGGCGCGACGCAGGACGGCTCCGGCTCCCTGCGCGTGGAGGGCTTCGAGCACGTGAAGGAGGACGTGCGGCTGGTGGCGAAGGGCTCCGGCTCCCTGAGCTTCTGCGGCGGGGTGCGCACGCTGGATGCGAAGCTCAGCGGCTCCGGGAGCATGGAGCTGTGCGCGGCCGGTGAAGGCCTGGCCGAGTGGGTGGACCTGTCCCAGTCCGGCTCCGGCGACCTGAAGTTCGAGGGGTCCGCGAAGCAGGTGCGCTCCCGGGTGGACGGCTCCGGCTTCACGACGCTCAAGGGCGCCACCAACCGGCTCGACGCCTGGCTGGATGGCAGCGGTGGGCTCGGGGCCACGGGCCTCCGGGCCGTGGACGTGAACATCACGTCGCGGAGCTCGGGCGCCGTCACCGCGTACGTGGACGGGGGCGGGGTGACCGTCGTGCTCGACTCGTCGGGGAACGTGGACCTGTACGGCCACGCGCTGTCGACCCAGGTGCGGGCCAGCGGCAGCGGCCGGATCACCTGGCACTGACTAGCTTGTCTTCGACACCCGTGACGTGCGCGGGTGGGGAGGCAGGCGGGCCATGGCGGCGACCATGCGGGCGATGGTGCTCCACGCACCTGGACAGCGCCTGCGGCAGGAGGAGCGGCCCATTCCGGAGCCCGGGCCGGAGCAGGTGCTGTTGAAGGTGCAGGCCTGCGCGGTGTGCCGCACGGACCTGCACGTGGTGGACGGCGAGCTGACGCGCCCGAAGCTGCCGCTGGTGCCGGGCCACGAAATCGTGGCCACGGTGGTGGCGGCGGGCGCGCGGGTGGAGGGCTTCGCCCCCGGGCTGCGGGTGGGCGTGCCGTGGCTGGGGTGGAGCTGCGGGCAGTGCCGCTTCTGCCGCTCCGGCCGGGAGAACCTCTGCGACACGGCGCGCTTCACCGGCTACGACATCGACGGGGGCTTCGCGGAGTACACCGTCGCGGATGCGCGCTTCTGCTTCCCGCTACCGCCGTCGTACCGCGACGTGGAGGCCGCGCCGCTGATGTGCGCGGGGCTCATCGGCTTTCGCAGCCTGCGCATGGCGGGAGAGGGCCCCAGGTTGGGGCTGTATGGCTTTGGCGCCGCCGCGCACATCCTCATCCAGGTGGCGCGGCACCAGGGGCGCCGCGTGCATGCCTTCACGCGCGAGGGCGACGCGAAGGGCCAGGCGTTCGCGCGGGAGCTGGGCGCGGTATGGGCGGGAAGCTCGGACACGCTGCCGCCGGAGCCGCTGGACGCGGCCATCCTCTTCGCTCCGGTGGGCGCGCTGGTGCCCGCCGCGCTGAAGGCCGTGGACAAGGGCGGCGTGGTGGTGTGCGGCGGCATCCACATGAGTGACATCCCGTCGTTCCCCTATTCGGTGTTGTGGGAGGAGCGTGGGGTGCGCTCGGTGGCGAACCTCACGCGACAGGACGCCATGGACTTCCTGGCGTTGGCGCCGCGAGTGCCGGTGCGCACGGAGGTCCAGGTGTTTCCCCTGTCCGCCGCCAACGAGGCGCTCCAGGCCCTGCGCGAAGGCCGCGTGCGAGGGGCCGCGGTCCTGGACATGGCGCTTGCGGAGTAGGGCCGCGCTGGAGCGAGTGCCCGCGCGCCTGTCCGCCTGGATGCTTCGAACGCGAGGGAATGCACAGCTTTGGCGGCACGGAGGATGTGCACCCCATGAAAGCGATTCAGGAGACGGGACCGTTCGAAGGGTATGACCTGGAGAAGACGCACCCGCTGGGCTCGTACGCCATCTTGCTGGGGACCTTCAGCACGACGGTGCTGGGCTTCCTGGGCTGGATGGGGGCGTCGGGGCGGAGCCTCCCCGAGCGGTTCAGCGGCTCCGACCTCGCGCTGCTTGGCATCGCCACGCACGTCGTCACCCGGGTGGTGGCGGCGGACAAGGTCACGGCGGTGGTGCGCGCCCCGTTCACGCGGTTCAAGGGCAACGCCAGCGCGGGAGAGGTGAGTGAGCAGGCCCGTGGCACGGGGTTCCGTCGCGTGATGGGCGAGCTGCTGGACTGCCCCTTCTGCCTGAGCCCGTGGGTGGCCGCGTCCTTCCTCATGTCCGCCACGCTGCGTCCCCGTCAGACGCGGTTCGTGGCCTCCATCTTCGCGCTGAGCGGCGCGTCGTTCTACCTCCACCGGGCCTATGAATGGCTGGGCGAGAGCCTGCACCGCACCCGTTCGCAGGCGCAGATGCTGGCGAAGCGGCAGCAGCGCGAGGCCGAGGCCGACGCCGACGTGCAGCTCCCCGGGCGGGGACCGCAGGTGGTGGAGCCGGGCCGCGCGCCCATCCCGTCCCCGAGCTGACCTCCGGAAGGTGGACCGCGAGGATGTTTGGAGTTTGGATGCCGCGCGTCCGTGATGACTGTTTCGGTCCGACAGCGATTGTGGGAGCAGCTCCTGCTGCCGGGGCTGGTGCTGTCGTGGCTGGGCGTGGTGGTGATGCCGGTATGGCTTCAGGCCGCGCGCCTCTGCTTCGCGAGCTATGACCTGGGCATCTACACCCAGGCCCTGGCGCGTCTGTCCTTCCAGGAGCCGAATCCCTGGCTCAGCGTCCGGCAGGTCCACGTGTTCGCGGACCACTTCGACCCGGTGCTGTGGCTGGCCCGGCCGCTCGTCACGGTGCTGCCCGCGAAGTGGGCGGGGCTCGTGGCGGAAGCGGCCTTCGTCCTGCTGTCGCTCGCGCCGCTCGTGTGGCTCCAGGCGCGAGGGCTGCTGGACCGGACCTCCACCGCGCTCCTGGGCGCGCTGCTGCTGTTCAACCCGGGGACGACGGCCGCGCTCACCTTTCCCATCCATCCCACCACGTGGGCCATGCTGCCGTGGACGTGGCTCGCGGTGGCGTATGGCCTCAAGCGCACGGGGTGGATGCTGGGCGCGCTGGTGCTGCTGTTCGCGTGCAAGGAGGAGTTCCCCTTCGTGGGACTGGTGCTCGCCGGAGGCCTCTGGCTTCGCGGCGAACGGCGGGCCGCGCTGGCGGTGTTCGCGCTGTCCGCGGCGTGGCTCGCGTTCGTGTTCGTGGGGCGCTCGGGGTGGCTGGGGCAGACGGTGGACTACCGCTCGCGGCTGCTGCCGGAGCAGGGACAGGCGTGGGGCGCGTACCTGCGGGAGCGGCTGGCCGGAAAGCAGCTCTCGCGCATGGGCACGCTGCTGGTGGCCTTCGTCCCCTTGAGCCTCTGGGCATGGCGCCGCCAGTGGAGGCCGGATCCGCTGTGGCTGGTGCTGCTCCTGCCCATGCTGGCCATCCGCTTCATGGGCATGGCGTGGCGGTTCCAGTACGGCGCGCCCCTGATGGCCGCCGCGGTGATGCTGTTCCTGCCGCTCCTGCGCCAGCACCGTCCACCGGCCTGGGTGCTGCTGACGACGGGACTGCTGCTCTACACGACCAACGACAACACCGTGCGCTCCGCGTGGCGCACCACCTTCACGCCGGAGGTCTTCCCCGCGCACTGTCCGGCCACGGGCCCGCGCCTCGCGAGCGTCCAGCAGGCGCTGGACGTCCTGGCCGCGAATCCGGGAGGCCGGGTACTGCTGGAGGGCCAGTTCATCGCGGAGGTGGGTGCACGGGACGACGTCTTCGCGGTGGGCGGACCGCAGCTCGATGATCTCGTCTACGACCTGGTGCTGGTGGAGAAGCCCCCTGCTGGCAGCATCTGGCCGCTGCCCGCCGGACGCATGGAGGAGCTCATCGACGTGTGGCGCTCGGGGCCGGGCACCCAGGTGCTCATCGACGACGCGCACGTCTTCCTCGCGCGAGGACACTTCACCGCGAGTCGCTGAGGCCCGTTCGCAGGCAATGACCTCGTGGACCGTGCCGTAATGGGGACATGTCTCTTCCCCTGCTAGTGGGTGCCTTGCTGACGGCCGCGGCCCCCTCCCCGTACCTGGACTCGCGGACCACCGGCGCCGCGTATTGCTATGACCCGGAGAGCCCCTTGCTGCACGAGGCCTTCCGCCGGCCGAAGCCCACGCCCGACACGCGCGTGGACAGCGCCGCGCTGGCGGAGGACGTGCGCTTCCTGCACCAGCTCCTGCGCACCACGTACTCCGGCTGGCCGGAGCTGCTCGCGCACCGCGGCTTTGATCCGGATGCCTTCCTCCAGGACTGGAGCGCGAAGGTGGCCGCGTCCGGGCCCACCGTGTCCTTCCAGGACGGCGTCCTCACGCCCACCATCGCCATCCGCGAGGCGCTGACGGACAACCACTTCGGTCCGTCCGGCCTCCTGAGCCTGCTGCGCGAGGAGCCACGGCTCGCCTTCCGCGAGTACCAGGCCGACGCACCTCCGGGGCTCCCGCTCACGTCCTGCGACGCGAACACCGTGGCGGGCGCGCAGGTGGACACGCTGCGGGTGGCGCCGGTGCTGAAGCCGGAGGGCACCCGGGGACAGCGGCTCACGGTGTCCGCGCGAGGCGGGGGCGATGCACGGACGCTCCAGTGCGGTGACACGTCCGTGGCGCTCACGGTGCGCCCCGTGACTCCGTCTCTGACCTTCGAGCCGAAGGACACCTATACGTACGAACCGAAGGGCGACGTGGGCATCATCACGATCCGCCGCTTCTCAGGGCCGCCCGAGGCCGAAGCCGGGCTGCGCCGGTTCGTCGCGGACGCGCCAAGGCACCGCAAGCACAAGCTGCTGGTGTTCGACCTGCGCGGCAACAGCGGCGGCAACGACGGCTATGTGTACGAGTGGCTGGACGCGATGGTGCGCGGGCCGTGGTTCTCCTCGGGGGAGGTGTGGATGCACGGCGCCTTCTATCCCTGCTTCGAATGGAACTCGCGCGTGCAGCGGCAGGCCATGGATGGCCGGTTGGACACGCCGGAAGCGAAGGCCGAACGTGAAGCCCTCCGTGCGAAGTGGCCGGTGAAGCCAGAGCCCTCGCGGCCCGTGTTCGACAGCGGCCGCGTGGAGGGCCACGCGAAGACGCCCTTCACGGGGCGCATCGTGGTGCTGGTGGACCGGAACTCCGCGTCCTCGGGAGAGAGCGGAGCCTACGCCCTGCACCGCGCCACGGGCGCACCGATGGTGGGCGAGCGGACCGGAGGCTTCCTCACCTACGGCAACGCGCCAAGCTTCGTGCTGCCGCGCACGGGTTTCGCGTGGGTGGTGCCTACCAAGCGCAATTATTTCGCCGACCCCGTGGAGGGCGTGGGACACGCCGTGCAGGTGTACCTGGACGCGGAGGACCTGGGCCGGCCCGTGGCGGAGCTGCTGCCCCGCTTGCGCAAGCTGCCGTGAGTCAACGTGCCCCACGCACCGGGGCGCGTGTCCCGTCATGCCCCGGTGGATGGGGGCCGTTATAGGTATTTCCGTGGGCCCGGGACGTTGGCCGGGCTCATGCAATGCCTTGAATCCACACCGGCTCCAGAGCACGGAGCCCTACCCGAGGCGGACGATGAAGCGCGCACTGCGAATCACCTACCGGGGCATGGAGACGAGCGACACCCTCAACGAGCACATCCGCGACCAGGCGGAGAAGCTGGAGCAGTTCCACGACGGCATCACCGGCTGCAACGTGGTGGTGGAGGAACCCCACCGCCACCACGCCCAGGGGCACCGCTTCCACGTGCGCGTGGAGCTGCACGTGCCGGGCAGGGACATCATCGCGGACCGGGAGCCAGCGGAACTCGCGGCCCACGCGGATGCCTACCAGGCCGTCACCGACGCGTTCGAGGCCGCGCGACGCCAGTTGCAACACCACGCGGACCGCCAGCACGCGCACCACCGCTAGTCATCGCAGGCTGACCGTGGGGCCTCCGGGCTCCACGGCCGGCGCGCTCCTGCCGAGGGACAGCGCTCCTCGGAAGACGATGACCCACCGCGAAACACGGGCACCGGACACTGACCCGGCCCTGGAGGGCGCGATGGCGCCGGGGCGCTTGCCGGTAGCGTCACGGGGGACGGACACCTCCCAGGAGTCGCTCGGAATGAAGAGGCCTTCCAGCCGGGGCTGGCTGATGCTCGCGGGAGCGCTGTGGGTGGGCGGAATCGGCACGGGCGTCGTGGCGCTGGCCCGGTACTCGATGACGCCGGGCGCCGCGCCCGCGACGGCGGAGACGTGGCCCGAGGGAACGCGGCTGACGCGGCGGGCGGGACGTCCGGTGCTGGTGATGCTCGCGCATCCGAAGTGCACCTGCACGCGGGCGAGCCTGTCGGAGCTGGCGGAGGTGCTGACGCACGGGGAGGGACGCGCGGACGCCTTCGTCCTGTTCCTGCGTCCGGAGGGACTGGAGGATGGCTGGGAACAGGGCGACCTGTGGCGCACGGCCGCGAGCATCCCGGGCGTCACGGTGCTGAGCGACCCGGACGGCGTGGAGGCGAAGCGTTTCGGCGCGACGACCTCCGGGCACGTGGTGCTCTACGGCGCGGACGGGCGCCTGCGCTTCAGCGGAGGCATCACGGTGGCGCGAGGGCACGTGGGTGACAGCCCCGGACGCGAGGCGCTGGAGCGCGTGCTGCGAGAGGACGGCGAAGGTGGCGGCACGCCGGTGTATGGCTGCGCGCTGGAGGAGCGCCGGGAGCGCTGAAGCGCGCGGATGTCCTGCGTTGAGCGGTTGGACGCGGGAGCATGTCTGGCGTTGGACGTCCGGGGCAGGAGCGGTTGGCGTGGTGGAGGCGTCTGGGATTGGCTCCGCGCGCTTTCCCATCCCCGAGGAAGACCGCCCATGTCGCTCGACCACTACGTCACCCTGGGCCGCTCCGGCCTGCGCGTCAGTCCCTTCTGCCTGGGCGCCATGACGTTCGGCGAGGACCTGGGCTGGGGCAGCAGCGTGGAGACCTCCAACGCCATCCTGGACCGCTTCATCGAGCGGGGCGGGAACTTCATCGACACGGCGAACGTGTACACGTTCGGGCACGCGGAGAAGATCATCGGGGACCACATCGGGAAGCATCCGGCGAAGCGCGACCGGGTGGTCATCGCCACGAAGTTCTTCGGCAACCTCTTCGAGAGGGATCCGAACGGCGGCGGCGCGGGCCGCAAGTCGGTGATGGCGGCGTGCGATGAGTCGCTGCGCCGGCTTCAGACGGACTACATCGACCTGTACTGGATGCACGCCTGGGACGCGAACACGCCCATCGAGGAGACGATGCGGGCGCTGGACGACCTGGTGCGCTCCGGAAAGGTCCGCTACGTGGGCTTCTCCGACACGCCCGCGTGGAAGGTGGCGCAGGCGCAGGTGACGGCCTTCTTCCGGGGCTGGGCGCCGCTGGTGGCGTTGCAGATCGAGTACTCGCTGCTGGAGCGCACGGTGGAGGGCGAGCTCATCCCGATGGCACGGGAGCTGGGGCTGGGCGTGACGCCGTGGTCGCCGCTGCGCAGCGGCGTGCTGAGCGGCAAGTACACGCGGGAGAACGCGGGCAAGCAGAAGGCGGACCGGGGTGCGTGGGCGGAGGCGTCGCTCAACGAGAAGACCTACAGGCTCATCGACGTGCTCCAGCGCGTGGCGAAGGAGCAGAACACCTCGGTGGCGCGAGTGTCGCTGGCCTGGGTGCAGGGCCGGCCGGGCGTGGCGTCCACCATCCTGGGGGCGCGCACGCTGGAGCAGCTGGACAACAACCTGGGCGCGCTGGACGTGAAGCTGACGCCGGAGCAGGTGAAGGCGCTGGATGACGAATCCCAGCCCACGCTCAACTTCCCGGCGGCCTTCCTCCAGGGCGCGCCGTCCTTCATGCACGCGGGCCTGCGCGTGAACGGGGTCCAGGCCCCGCCCAGCAACCTGACGCCCAAGGCAGGCGCCCCCCGGTACTGATCATCTGGGGAAAGCCAGACCCTGTCGGCACACCGGCGCACAGTGTGGAGTGCGGGGCCTTACGTTTCGGGCCTCGCGCGGGGGCAAATGGCCGCTGAAGCGTTCACGGGCGGACGCTCGCGGTAGCGCGGACGGGGGTCGTTCCTAACATCGGCCCCCTGGCAGTGAGTCGGTGGTTGGGGCGGTCTGGCGCGGTACGGGCGGCGGGGAGGGTGGCGTGAGCGAGCTACTGACAGGTGATGTGTCTTCGCGGGCGCAGGTAGGCGGTTCGGATTTCTCCCGCGACCCCGAGACCTTCGAAGCCGAGCTGGATGCGTGCCTGGATCGCGCGCTCTCCTCCGAGACCTCCGAAGAAGAAGAGATCATCGTGCCGGAGTCCTTCGCGACCGGCCCGCTGCGCGCGCTGCTCGACCTGGCCTCCACCGAGGAGACCTGGCTCCAGTCGCTGCCGCCTCCCTCCAACGACGACGTCGAGCCCCAGCTCACGCTGTCCGCCGAGGCCGCGAACGTCGTCATCCCGGAGTGGCTGCGCGCGGACGAGTCCACGTCTGACGCCTCCTGCGGCGCCGTGACGTCGTGGGATGCCACGCCGCCGTCGCCCGCCTGGGCCACGCCCGGCTCTCCGGCCGAAGCCTACGCGCCGCAGCCGTGGATGCCGTACGCCCCCGTGGCGCCCGAGCCTCCTCCGCCCGCCATCGCCGATGCGTCCACGCGCATCCTCGGCATGAGCCCCATGTCCTTCGTCAGCGCCGTGGCGATGGGCGCGCTCGCCGCGGGTCTCCTCGTCGTCGCGGGCCTGCGGCTCACGTCGAAGGATGAGACGCAGCTCATGCCGCAAGCGCAGGTCCTGACTGGCACCGTGGCCGCGCCGGGCACGCAGGGCTCCGCTACGGGTCAGCAGGGCGCCATGTCCACGCAGGGCTTCTACGGTGTCCCCGGCATCCAGGCGGGTACGCAGGACCTCTCGCAGTCCATCGCGGGCGCCGTGAACACGCCCGCGCTGACGGACGCGCAGCGCGCTGCGCAGGCCCTCACTCCGAACACGCCTGTCCTGTCGGGCCCCGCGAGCGCGGGCCTGACCACCGGCCTGCACACGCTGGCCCCGGACCCCACGCCGTCCACGAAGCCCGCCGCGGTGACGCCGAAGAAGGCCCCCGTGGCCCAGCGAGCGGCCACGCTCGAAGCGCCCGAGGACACCGGCGAGGTCCGCGAGATGTCCTTCGGCAGCGAAATCTCCGAGGAGGAGATGGCCCTGGCCCGTCAGGCCGCCGCCGAAGCCGCGGCCGAAGAGGCCGCGCCGCCCGAATCCGAAATCGACGAGGACTTCGCCCGCGAGCTCGGCTTCACCGACGAAGCGGAGTCCCCGGAGGCCTCCGCCCCGAAGCAGGCCCAGGAGAAGACCGTCTACATCCCGCCGGCCCCGACCTCCGAGCGCGAGCAGCTCGCGCCCTCGGACATCACCAACGTGGTCGTCACGAACCAGCCCGCCATCGCCGCCTGCGTCCAGAACTTCAAGACCGGCACCGCCCTGGAGAACGGCGGCCGCTTCCAGCTGCGCTGGTCCGTGGACCCCGCCGGCACCGTCTCCGGCGTGTCCATGGAGACCGAGGCCCTGAAGGGCTCCCCGCTCGCCGGCTGCATCGAGGACCAGGTGCGCGGCTGGAAGTTCCCCGTGCACCGCGTCGCCATGAACGCCCCCGTGCACTACCCCTTCGTCTTCTAGCCCCCTGGACAATCAAAACATTCACGAATATGTATATACACGTCCATGAATGTTGACGTCTTCCAGACCCTGGCCGACCCCACGCGCCGCCGCATCGTCGAGGCGCTGAAGGGCGGCGAGCTGTCGGTGAACGACCTGGTGGCCCGGGTGGACATCCAGCAGTCGGGTGTCTCCCGTCACCTGGGGATCCTCCAGGAAGCGGGCTTCGTCCATGTCCGCCCCGAGGGCACGAAGCGGCTGTACTCGCTTCGCCCGGAGCCCTTTCAGGAGCTCGATGCCTGGGTCACCGGGTATCGCGGCCTCTGGGAGGCCCGCCTCGACCGGTTCGGTCAGGCGCTCGAGCGAAGACGCAAGGCACGCACGGACGCCCCCAAATCCGAGGAGGAACCCCCATGACGACCCAGGCCGAGACCACGAAGCGCAGCACCGTCACCTTCGAGCGCAGCTACACGGCGACGCTCGACGAGGTCTGGGAGCTGTGGACCACGAAGGACGGCTTCGAATCCTGGTGGGGCCCCGAGGGCTTCACCGTGAAGGTGCACGAACTGGACGCGCGTCCGGAAGGCCTGCTGCGCTACGACATGATCGCCACCGCGCCGGAGCAGGTCGCCTTCATGAAGCAGGCGGGCATGCCCCTCTCCAGCCCCAGCAGCCTCACGTACACGGAGCTGACGCCGAAGACACGGCTCGCGTACCGGCACGCGGTGGACTTCATCCCGGGCGTCACGCCGTACACCGTCTCCACGGTGGTGGACTTCGAGGCGAAGGGCGGCACCGTACGGATGACCGTCACGTCCGACGCCATGCACAGCGAGGAGTGGACGAAGCGGGCGTCCATGGGCATGCAGAGCCAGCTCAACAAGCTCGACAAGCGGTTCCAGCGTTAGATTGGCGCATGGCCGCGCGGGAGGACCCAGACCCCATCGAGTTGCACCTGTGTCACCGTTGCCTGATGCGGCTGCCGGTGGACGCGGGCGGGGTGGACCTTCCGCGCCGGGTGCGTGAAGCGCTCAAGGCCCACGGCCTGGCGGACAAGACGCAGCTCATCCCCGCGTCCTGTCTGGGTCACTGCCCCACGGGGAAGGTCACCGTGCTCGTGGTCCCCGACTCCACGGCGCGGGGCACGCACGCGAAGCTCATCGACCCGAAGGAGGACGGCGAGGATCTCGCGAAGCACCTGGAGTCACGGCTCGTCCGGGGCCCGTCGAAAGCCGGGCCGCCTTGAGCAGGGCCTCCATCATGGGCACGCAGCTCGCGGTCCCCGTGCCGGCAATCGCATAGGCGGTGCCGTGGTCCGGGGACGTGCGAGGCACCGGCAGGCCCAGCGTCACGTTCACCGTCCGCTCGAAGTCCAGCGCCTTGGCCGGGATGAGCCCCTGGTCGTGGTACATGGCCAGCACCACGTCGTACTTCGCGCCGACCTCATCAGGCCGCGCGAACAGTCCGTCCGCGGGGATGGGCCCCTGCGCATCCACCCGCTTCGCCCGCGCGAGGCGGACGGCGGGGCCAATCACCTCCACCTCCTCGCGCCCCAGCATCCCGCCCTCGCCCGCATGAGGGTTGAGCCCCAGCACGGCGATGCGCGGCTTGCGGCCCACCACCGGCTCCAGGCTGCGCGAGAGCAACTGAAGCTGCGCCACCAGCTTCTCCACCGTCAGCAGCTTCGGCAGCGCGGAGATGGGGACGTGGTTCGTCGCCAGCGCGATGCGCACGCGAGGCCCGTCCATCATCATCAACACGTCCACGCCGAACGCGTCCGCCAGGACCTCCGTGTGGCCCATGAACGGGATGCCCGCGCGCGAAATCTCCTCCTTCGACACGGGCGCGGTGCACAGCGCGTCCACCGTCCCGGCGCGCATCGCGTCGATGGCGGCCCGCACGTACGCGTACTGCGCCTTGCCACCTTCGCGCGAGGGCTTGCCCGGCACGCGGTGCTTCGGCGGAAGGTGCGTGACCTCCACCACCGCGGGCCCTGTCGTGCGGCCCAGGTCCTCCAGGGCCACGCGAGGCCAGCGGCGGAAGAGGGGAAAGCCCTCCAGCGTGGGCCCGTCCCCGAACACCACCGGCACCAGCGCGCGGCGCACCGCGGGCTTCGCCAGGGCCAGGGCCGTCACCTCCGGCCCGATGCCCGACACGTCCCCCAGCGAGATGCCCACGCGGGGGCGCGCGTCCGCCGTGGTCACCGGGCGCGGGCTCACATCTTCACTTCGACGTTGGCCTTCGAGCGCAGCTCCTGGACGTACTGGTCCAGGAACTTCTCCGTCTTTTCGTTGAGGAGCTTGGACTCCAGCTTGGGCTTCATCTCCTCGAAGGAGGCCACGGCGATGTTGCGGCGCTCCTCCACCTTGAGGATGTGCCAGCCGAAGTTGGTGCGGATGGGCTCGCTGACCTCACCCTCCTTGAGGTTGAAGGCGGCCTTCTCGAAGGCGGGCACCATCACGCCGCGCTTGAAGTAGCCCAGGTCACCGCCGTCCGACGCGCTGGGGCCCTCGCTGCGGGCGCGCGCCAGGGCCGCGAAGTCCATGCCCGGCCGGCGGGCCTCCTGCGCGATGCCCTCCGCCTTCTGCTTCGCGGCGGCCACCTGCTCCGGCGTGGCCTTGGCGTCCACCTGCACCAGGATGTGGCGGGCGTGCACCTCCACGTCCTCGCTCTCCATGCGCGTGTACTGCGTGTACGCGGCCTTCAGGTCCTCCTCGGTGACCTTCACCTTGGGGCCCACCTTCATGCGCAGGAGCTTGTCGCGCACCACGCGCTTGCGGAGCATGTCCTTGTAGCCGGCGAGCGTGAAGCCCTCGTTCTTGAGCAGCTGCTCGAACTGGCTCATGTCGCTGACGTTGTTCTGCTTGAGCACGTCCTGCACCAGCTCATCCACCTCCGCCTCGGTGGTGGTGATGCCCAGCTGCTGGGTCTCCGACTCCATCAGCTTCTCGCCGATGAGCGTGTCCAGCGCGGTCTTCATCAGCTGCGCGCGGGCCTCGGCGCGCTTGTGCGGGTCGATTTCGGAGTTCACGCGCTGGAGCTCCGGCGCGGCGCGCTGCTGCACCTCCGACAGCGGGATGATGTCGCGGTTCACCACCGCCGCCACCTTGTCCACCAGCTCCGCGCGGGCGGACGTCGCCCCCGTGAAGAGCATCACCGCCGCCAGGAACGCCACCAGGTTCTTCATCGCAACGACCCTCTTGAGACAAACGCCGGGAGCCCAACAGGCCCGCTCCCGGAAAAGTCCTTCACTTCGCCGCCTGCGGCGCCGGCCGCCCGCGGATGGTCTGCAGCGTGGCCTCGTTCACCACCACCTGGGCCTTGTCGCGCAGCTCCTTCTCGAAGGCCTCCTGCGCCGCCGCCCGCTTGGCCTCCAAGAGGCGCCCCTCCACCTTCGCGCGCACCTCCACCAGCTCCCGCTTCCTCGCCGACCTGCGCTCCAGCACCTTGAACAGGTGGTAGCCGTACTCCGTGGACACCACGTCCGAAACCTGCCCCACCCCCAGCTTGAATACCACCTCGTCGAAGGCCGGCGGCATCTGTCCCCGGGGGAAGAAGCCCAGGTCGCCCCCCACCTTGGCGTCCGCGCTGAGCGAGTAGCGCCGCGCGAGGTCGGAGAACTTCTTGCCCGCCTTGAGCTGGGCCTGGAGCCTGCGCGCCTCGTCCAGCCCCTTCACCACCATCTGCGCGGCGTGGACCTCCTCCGGCTCCTGGAAGTCCGCCTCGTGCGCCGCGTAGTACGCGCGCAGCTCCTCCTCCGTCACCGCCACGCGCGAGTAGACGTGGTGGGTGAAGAGCTTCTCGATGGTGAGCCGGCTCGCTTCCCGCGCGCGCAGCTCCGCCATGGACAGCTGCCCCTGGGCGAGCACCTCATTGAAGTTGCCCGCCGGGTAGTCGCCGGACAGCCGCAGCACGCCGCGGTCCACCTCTTCGGGGGTCACGGCGATGTTGTTCTGCTTCGCCGCCTGGAGCAGCAGCATGCGCTTCACGAGCGTGTCCACGAGCGCCCGCTTGAAGGGCTCCACCTCCTCGGGCGTGGGCTCCGGCCCCTCCGTGGTGGCCAGCTCCCGCGCCAGCTCCTGTTCGAAGTCCGTCCGGCTGAGCGACTCGCCGTTCACGGTGGCCACCACCGTGGGGTCCGGCCCCTCCTGGGCCTGCGGCCGGCAGCCCGTCAGCCCCAGGACTCCCAGGGCGAGCCCCAGGCTCAGGACGACGGACCGCGAAAGCAGGGAGGCGCGGAAGGAAGCGGGACGCATGCGCTGGGGCCTCGGGGGAGGGGACAGGGGACCTTCCACGGTGGAGCGGTGCCGCCGGGCTTTCAAGCGGGACATCACGGCCGGGATGGGAAGCGAACGGATGGGCCCATGGGACGGCCTCCCGGGTAGCACGCCGGGAGGGTCCGGACAACCCGCGCTCCGGGAGGGCGCTTCCCCTACAGCGGGGTGGCGTTGGAGGACAGGAAGGCCTCCACCTGGGGAAAGATTTCGTCCGGCGCCTTGCGGCCCAGAATCAGGTCCGCGTGGCCGTAGTCCGCCGCGAAGCCGTGGCCGCGCCCGGCGACCAGCATCTTCACGGGGCCGCCCAGGTGCTCCTTCGCCCGGGCCACCGCCAGGGGCGGCGCGAGCAGGTCCCGGCTGCCGGCGATGAGCAGGAAGGGAATCTTCACCCCGGCGAGCGGCTCGCGGTAGTCGAAGCTCCCGTCGAACGTCGTGAACTGGCTGGTGGTGATCCACCGGGCGAACTGCCGCCCCACGCCCCCGGCCACGTCCGCCGGCACGTTGGCCAGCGCCCAGCGCACCACCTGCGGATCCATGTTGTCCGCCAGCATCATGTACCGGGTGAGCGGCCCCGGCGGCGCCCCGAAGAACGCGATGCTGGTGACGCGCCGGGTGGGGATGACCTTGAGCTTGAGCACGGGCTCCACCCGCTGGACGAACGCCCGCAGGCCCGGCTGCACCGCGAAGGTAAAAGGTGCACCCAGGGACACCGCCGCCTTCACCGGCGCCTGGGGGTTCCGGGCCAGGTGGGCATAGAGCATCAGGCCGCCCTTGGAGTGGCCCACCCAGAGCACTTGCTGGGCACCGGTGGACATCACGGTGCGCAAAGCGGTTCTCACATCGTGTTCAGCCTGATCATCAAAATTCCAGTCCGCGCACGCCCCGGCCAGGCCCCGGCCGCGCAGCTCGATGACCCAGGTCTCGAACCCCGCCCGCGCCAGGTAGCGCGCCAGGCTGTACTGCTCGTTGAAGTCCATGTGGAAGCGGTTGGCTCCCAGCCCGTGGCACAGGAGGACCGGCTCCGCGAACCGGCGCTCCCCTCGAGGGTGGTAGCGCCCCAGCGCGATGGCCGCTCCGTCGTCCGTGGGCACCCGGTACAGCTCGTCCGGCTTGAACGTGAGGGTCAGCAACCCCTCCTTGCTCCTCTCCACCGCCTTGGTGAAGAGGTCCGCCATCCGGCTCAACCGGGGTGCTGATGCCTGTCGTGATGTCACATCTTCAGTCTACGCCCTACGCCCGGACGATGCCGGAGTGTCGCGGGCGGACTTTCGCGGGACGGCAGGACAGTTGCAGGGGATGTAAGTCCATCGCGGGGAGGTCGTGGAAATGGGGCAGGGCCGGGGTTTCAGGGAAGCGTTGTCGTCCTTCATCGCCACAGTTTTTCCCACAGACACACTGCTGGGTGCCTTGAAGGTGATGGAGCGGCACCACGTGCAGGTGGTGGGGGTGGTGGGGGCGGGGGGCAGTCTGGTGGGCGTGGTGCACGAAACGCAGGTCCTGGCGGGCTGGCGCACGGATCCGCTGGCGCAGGTGTCGGACGTGATGGCGCGCGTTCGCAAGACGCATGCGGTCCGCAGCCAGAAGCGGCGGCTGGCGCGGCTGCACGGCAGGCGTGGGGACAGGCAGAAGCTCTTCTGAGGGGCGGGGGCCAGGCGGTAGAGTGGGGCCCGACGTGTCGGAAGCCCCGCCCACCGCCTGGACCGTGTACATGCTGCGCTGCCGGGACGGCACGCTCTACACGGGTGCCACCAACAACCTGGAGCGCCGCCTGGCCACGCATGGCCGGGGCAAGGGCGCCGCGTACACGCGGGCCCGGCTGCCGGTGACGCTGGTGTGGAGCGAGCCCGCCCAGGACCGCGGTGCCGCCCTGCGCCGCGAGGCCGCCATCAAGCGGCTGACGCGCGCGGACAAGTTGCGGCTGTTCGCGCGGCGCCCGGGACGGCGGTGACGCACATGCCCCGGGCTTGTTTGCGCGAAGGGGTTGGCTTCACGACGCGGGATGCGCGCCGCGCGACAGTTGGCGCGGCGCTCGCGGGTGTTTCATCGCCTGCTGATGAGTCGGCCGGGGCCCCCGGGTGGGTGTACGGAACGCCGGGGGCCGAATTAGGGTGTGGCCGTTCCTAGCAGGGGGAAGTTCATGTCGCGTTCTCGCTCGTTCATGTTCGCTTTGCTTGCCTTGGGTCTGGGGAGCGTGGGGTGCGGCGCGCCCAACCACCAGCCCGTCATCACCGCCGGACCGCGCCCGCTGGGCTCACCGTCCACGCCGGGCGGCCTCAAGTTCGAGGAGGGCACTGTCATCCAGCTCCAGCTGGAGGTGACGGACGCGGACAACGACGAGATCTTCTACCGCTGGACGCAGAACCCCTCGAACGCGGGCGGCGTGTTCAGCGACCCCAACATCGCCACGCCCACCTGGACGGCGCCGGCGCCGCCGGAGAACCCCAACCAGCCCATCTACCTCTACGTGGAGGTGGAGGACCACAACGGGGGCGTGCTGCTGGGCCAGTCGCCCCCGCTCTACATCCTGCCGAAGCAGCAGTAGCGCGCCCCGGCTTCAGGCGGCGGTGGCCGCGGGCGGCGGAGAGCCCGGACGCTGCTTCGCGCGGCTCCGGGCGCGCACGGCGAAGAGGATGGCGGCCACCAGGCCCACGCCCGCGCCAATGGCCGCGCCCATCAGCTGCGAGTGCATCAGCGACGCCGTCACGCTGCGCACCACCTCCGGCAGGTTGCACATGGTCTGCGTGGCGAGCGGCGTGCTGTTGTTCCACTCGATGTAGGAGGGGGCCGCCAGCGACGCGACGAAGGTGCCCAGCAGGGTGCCGGCCAGGATGAAGATGAGGAACGTCTTGAGCATCGGCATGGTGGGGACCTCCTCGGAAGGTGGGCGGCGGGCCGTCCTTAGTATGTGCACGCCCGCCGCGAAAGGGGCGAAGGCGTGCTAAGGGGGCGGGTGTGCCGCTCCTGCCACTCGCCATCCTGTTCGGGGTCGTCTCGCTCGTGTGCGCGGCCCTCCTGCTGACGCACGCCTTCCGCCGCAGCGTGGGCACGGGCGTCATGGTGCTGCTCATCCCCTGCTACATGCTCGTCTACGCGTTCAGCCAGTTCGAGCACCCGCGCAAGAACCTCATCGTCGCGGGCTTCGTGGCCAGCACCGTGCTGACGGCGGTGTTCCTGGGCATGGGCGCGCACGGCATCGCGGCGGTGATGGCCCGCACGCCGCCCCCCGGCTTCTAGGTGACGCGCGGATGAGCGCGAGCCCCACGGGTGCCCGCTGTGGCCAGCACCCGGACGCGGCCGCGGTGGCCCTCTGCGCGCGCTGCGGCGGCTACCTGTGCGGCGCGTGCACGGAGGTGGTGGAGGCGACGGCGTACTGCGCGCCGTGCGCGGAGCGGCACCTGCGCCACACGCGTCCGTCGCGCGCGGTGCGGTGGGCGCTCCTGTCCAACGTGCTGGGGCTCCTGGCTCTTGGCGCGCCCCTGGTGCACGCAGGGTCGGCCTACCGGCGGTGGGCCGGAGGCTGGGGGATGATACTCGCGCTGGTGGCCACGCTGGCGGCGGCGGTGGCGGGCACCGTCATCGCCACGCGCAAGCTGCGGCGCCGCGAAGAGGTGGGCGACCGCGGGCTCGCCACCGTGTTGCGCGTCCTGGCCGCGCTGAACCTGCTGGGGCTGCTGCTGTATGGCGCGCTCACCGTCTTCGTGCTGGCCCTGGTGCGGCGGGAGCACTGAAGGCCGGGGGCCGCGTCACACGCCGCGCTCGTTGGGGTCCCAGAGGTACTTGTGCATCTGGAGCTGGAAGCGCACCGGCAGCCGGTCCTCGATGATCCACTCCGCCAACTGGCGCGGGTGGAGCTTGTCGAAGATGGTGGAGAACAGGACGCTGTAGGGCTTCCGTCCCAGCTGGTGCTCCTGCACGAGCGCGCGCGCCCACTCGTAGTCCACGCGTGAGCCGATGACGATCTTCAGCTCGTCGTTGGCGTTCATGGACGTGAGGTTGCGGTAGTCGTTGCGGTCGCACTCGCCGGACGACGGCGTCTTCATGTCCACGATTTTGTGGACGGCCGGGGGCACGAGCCGCACGTCGATGGCGCCGCTCGTCTCCAGCAGCACCTTGAGGCCCGCGTCCAGGAGCGCCTCCATCAGCGGGTACACGCCAGGCTGGAGCAGGGGCTCGCCGCCCGTCACCTCCACGGTGGGCGTGTTCCAGGCCAGCGCCTTCTCGACGATGTCGGGAATCTTCATGCGGCTGCCGCCGTGGAAGGCGAACTCGCTGTCGCAGTACGTGCAGCGCAGGTGGCAGCCGGTGAGGCGGATGAAGCCGCACAGCATGCCGGCGTGGGACGACTCGCCCTGGAGGGAGAGATAGAGTTCCTTCACCACGACGGAGTCAGCGGTGGGGACGCGGCGGGGCTCGATGTGCGGGCGTGCGGCAGGCATGGCGTGCGAAGGGGCGCATCAAGCGCACCCTTGGGGGGAGGGGGTCAAGTCCGGCGGGCCTTCACCCGGTCAATGAAGGTGTCGATGAGGTGGCGCGCGATGCTCAGGCGGGGCGGGATGCGCGGCAGGTCGTCCACGCCGAACCAGCGCGCCTCGGCGATCTCCTTGCCGTCCACGACGACGTCGCCGCCCGCGTACTCGGCCATGAAGCCCACCATCAGCGAGCGGCCGAAGGGCCACGGCTGGCTGCCGAAGTAGGTGACGTTCCTCAGGTCCACGCCCACCTCCTCCTTCACCTCGCGCAGCACGGTCTCCTCCAGCGACTCGCCAGGGTCCACGAAGCCCGCCACGGTGCTGAAGAAGGGCTCCGGGAAGGACGCGTTGCGCGCGAGCAGCATCTCGTCACCCCGGGTGATGAGGACGATGACCGCCGGAGCGATGCGCGGATAGAACGGCGTGTGGTCCACCGGGCAGCGGCGCGCGCGCTCGCCGGGCACCAGCTGCGTGGCCGTGCCGCACTTGCCGCAGAAGCGGTGGTTCAGGTCCCACTCGCAGATGGAGAGCGCGCGGCCCGCCACGGCGAAGGTTGCCTCGTCCACCTGCTTGTAGAGCGAGCGGGCGGGCACGAACTTCAGCCCCTCCGGCGGCGCGAAGTCCCCGGGCAGGGGCGCCGCGTAGCAGTCCGTGTCGTCGAGCATGCCCAGGAAGTGGGCGCTGGCCGAGACCTCCGGCAGGGCGGAAGCCCGGGGCAGGTCGAGGCGGCCGTCGCGCTCGGACACGAGCAGGTCCATGCCGCGCGCGGCGAACAGGAGCGCGGTGTCGCGCGGGCGAGCGGGCGGTTCTTGGCCGGGCTGGAAGCGTTTGAGGGGGCTCACGGGGCCACCTTAACGGACGGCGCGGCGGGGCGCCGCGCGCTATGCTCCAGCCGCCCGTCACCGGGCAATGCCCGCCTGGGAGCTTTCGACCGTGAACGCCCTCATCCTTCGCAGCGTCTGCGGACTGCTCTTCGCCGGAATGGTGCTGGGCGTGGTGTCCCATCCTCCGCAGGACCTCACGCAGGGGCTGGGCATGATGCTGCCCGCGACGATGCTGCTGGGCGTGGCGCTGAAGGGGCCGAAGGGGCGCTCCACGATTCCGAAGAAGCGCTCGCCTCCGGCGCCGCCGCTGTCCGGGGGCACGCCCGGCGTCTGAAGTCCACGCCGGGGCCCTCCGCGGGAGACGGCGTCAGAAGACGTTCATCAGCTCCACGTCGAAGACGAGCACGGCGTTGCTGGGGATGACGGGCGCGGAGCCGCGCGAGCCGTAGCCCAGGTCGGAAGGGATGACGAGCTTGCGCTTGCCACCCACGCGCATGCCGACGAGCCCCTCCTCCCAGCCCTTGATGACGTTGCCATTGCCCAGAACGAAGTCGATGGGCTCACCGCGCGCGCGGCTGTTGTCGAACATGGAGCCGTCCGGCAGCCAGCCCGCGTAGTGGACGTACACGTAGCTCTTGTTCACGGCCTCCTTGCCGGTGCCCACGACCAGGTCCTGCGTGTAGAGCCCGGACTCGCTCTTGTTCATCGCGGACAGGTCCACGCCCAGGGACTCGGCGTAGGTCACCTTCGCGGGGTCACCCGAGGACGATGAGTCGTCATCACCACAGCCGGCCAGGGCCAGCACCGCGCACAGCAGAAGGGAACGAAGCATGGCCCGCAGCCTGCCGCGCGCGAGCCCCGTGGGGAAGGGGGGCACGCATGGCCTGCCCGCCCGGACGGTGATGGGCGCGCACGTCCTGCTTGAAGCGCGTCCAGGCGGGGCATATCCGTTGCGCCGCCCGCCATGCAGACGCCCTCTGAACCCGCGCCTTCCGCTTCGCTTCGTCCCTCGCTCGTCTGGCTGATGGCGGTGGCCGGCGCCGTCACCGTCGCGAACCTCTATTACAACCAGCCCCTCCTGGGAGACATCGGCCGGACGTTGGGTGCGGACGGCAGCGCGCTGGGGCTGGTGCCCACGCTGACGCAGGTGGGCTACGCGGTGGGCATGCTGTTCCTGGTGCCGCTGGGGGACAGCCTGGAGCGCCGCAAGGTCATCCTCCTGTTGTGTGGCTGCGTGGGCGTGGCGCTGGTGGCCGCGGGGCTTGCTCCCAGCCTGCACGTGCTGGTGGCGGCGAGCTTCGCCATCGGCGTCACCACGGTGGTGCCGCAGATGCTCATCCCGTTCGCGGCGCAGCTCGCGGCGCCCTCGGAGCGCGGACGCGTGGTGGGCATGGTGATGAGCGGGCTGCTCATCGGCATCCTCCTGTCGCGCACGGCGGCGGGCTTCGTGGGCACGCACCTGGGCTGGCGCACCATGTTCTTCATGGCCGCGGGGCTGATGGGGGTGACGGGCGTGGTGCTGCGCTTCACGCTGCCCTCGGCGCCGCCGGTGGCCGCCATGCCCTATCCGCAGTTGATGCGGTCGCTCATCCACCTGGCCCGCACGGAGCCCGTGCTGCGGCTGCACGCGCTCCTGGGCGGACTGACCTTCGGCGCGTTCAGCGCCTTCTGGGCCACGCTGGCGCTCTATCTGCGCTCGCTGCCCGGGCACTACGACGCGCAGGTCGCGGGCCTCTTCGGCGTGGTGGGCGTGGCGGGCGCGGTCATCGCGCCGCTGGTGGGGCGCTTCGCGGACCGGGGCGCTGGCCGCCGCATCAACGCGCTGGCCATCGCCGTGCTGCTGGCGTCCTTTGGCGTGCTGTGGCTGTGGGGGCACTCGCTGTGGGGCATCGCGCTGGGCGTGGTGCTGCTGGACCTGGGCGCTCAGGCGAATCAGATCGCCAACCAGGCGCGGGTGTACTCGCTGCGGCCTGACGCCCGGAGCCGGCTCAACACCCTCTACATGGTGACGTACTTCGTGGGCGGCGCCGCGGGCGCGTGGGCGGGCATGTCGGCGTGGACGCGCGCGGGCTGGCCGGGCGTGTGCGCCGTGGGCGCGGCGATGTCGCTCACCGCGCTGGTGGCCGTGCTCTGGGGCGCGCGACGCCTGCCGGCGACCCACGCCCCCGCGACCTGAAGCCTCAGAGGTCGCGCTGCATGTGACGGTGGGGGATGCCCACCTCGACGAAGGGCTCGCCATACACGGCGTAGCCCAGCCGCTCGTAGAAGGGGACGACGGGGCCCCGCGCGTGCAGGTGCACGTGGCCGAACCCGCGCTTGCGCAGCTCGTCCTCCAGCGCGCGCACCAGCTTCGCGCCCAGGCCCTTGCCCTGCAGGGACGGCAGCACCGCCATCTGGAAGAGCCGGCCGCCGCGCGCGTCCTCCGGGTTGAAGAGCACGCAGCCCTGCACGACGCCGCCCGCGTGGGCCACCAGGTGGAGGCTCTCGTCCTCGAAGGGGAACTTCACGTCCTCGCGGGCATGGCCCAGCGGCTCGCGCAGCACGCGGAAGCGCAGCTCCAGCTCCCCCTCGTAGAGCGGGTGGCGGGGGTCGATGAAGTCGAAGCGGAGGTCATTCATGGCGCGGGAGTCTGTCAGAAGCTGCCGGTGAGCTGGAGGTTGAACGTGCGGCCGTACTGGGGCACGGGTCCCGCGGACACGTCATCGCTCACGACGAAGGCGTAGCGCGAGTCGAGCAGGTTGTTCACGCCCGCGAAGTAGCGCAGCCGGCCGTAGTCGCCGGACACGCCGAAGCCCACGAGCAGCGCCTCCCCGCTGGCCGCGCCGGCGACGCTCGGCACCCGGGCGCTCTGGTAGGTGGCCTGCGTGGCGATGCGCATGTCGCCGTTGCCCACGGGCAGCAGGAAGCGCCCGGAGGCCAGGTGCGCGGGCGCGGCCTCCACCACGTCCTGCGAGGCGTTGCGCAGCGTCACGTACGAATAGCTCAGGTCCACCAGCAGCCAGCGGCCCGGCTGCCAGTGCAGCCCGGCTTCCGCGCCCCACGCGAGCGTCTCGCCGGAGTTGTTCGCGTAGACGAGGCACTGGGTGGGCGCGCTCGCGGTGCCGCAAGCGGGCGTGGCCGCGGACTCGGTGGTGAGCGTGACGAGCTGGGAGATGCGGTTGTGGTAGCCCGCCACCGTCAGGCGCAGCTCGTGCGTCAGGTCGTGCGAGTGCTCCACCTCGAAGGTGGTGATGGTCTCCGGGTTCAGCTGCTTCGCGGGGCGCTGGGTGAGGAGGTTGTCCTCATAGAACAGCTCGTAGACGTTGGGGGCGCGGAACGCGCGGCCGATGACGAGCTTGGTGAGGCCCTGCTCATACGGCCGGCCAATGACCGCGAGCCGGGGCGTGAGCGGCAGCGAGTCCAGGTCGGAGTACTTGTCCACGCGGAAGCCCAGGGACAGGCTCAGGCGCGGGTGCAGGCGCCACTCGTCCAGCGCGTACACGGACACGAGCGAGCGCGTCCGCGAGCCCAGCGACGCGGCCACCGCGGGGCCCACGCTCTTCTGGTCCACGCGCAGCTGCGCCTGGCCCTCCACGCCCACGGTGAGGCGGTTGGCTTCGGACAGGACCGCCAGCAGGCGCGCCTCGCCGGTGAGCCAGTCCGCCGCGCCGGAGTCGGTGTTCGTCACCGCGTTGTCGCCGCCGTCGTAGTTCCAGTGGCCCTTGTAGCGGCTGAGGTCCAGCGCGCCGCGCAGGGACAGCACGAAGCGCTCGGACAGGGGGCGCTCGTACTTGGCCTCGGCGAAGCCGCGCACGTCCTGCACGCGCGTGCCCTGCGCGCCCACCACGGTGCCATAGGGCGCGGTGGGCACGTCCTTGCTGCGCCCGTGCAGCCGGGCCACCAGGGACAGGTTGCCCAGGCGCGCGCGCAGCGAACCGGTGCCGGCGCGCTCGCCGTCCAGGCCGGTGACGATGGGGCCCGAGTCGCCCAGGCGCGTGGTGTCCGCGCCGTGGGCCTTCATGCCCGCGAGGCTGAAGAGGACGGAGCGCTGCGGGTCCTCCCACGACGTGGTGGCGTGCACGCGCGTGGCGCCCAGCGCGCCCACGGCGCCGGTGACTTCCAGCCGCCGGTCCAGGCCCAGCGACTCGCGCGGCACCACGTTGATGACGCCGAAGAACGCGCCCGTGCCGTACAGCGCGCTGCCGGGGCCGCGCACCACTTCGATGCGCTCCACCTCTTCCAGGTCCACGCTGAGGTCGTGCGCCGCGTAGCCCTGGCCGGCCCACACGTCGTTCATCGCGTGGCCGTCCCAGAGGATGAGGATGCGCGTGTTGAGGTCGCCCGGCGGCGAGAAGCCGCGCACGCCCAGGTACGTGTACGTCCGGTCGTCGGTGAGGAAGAAGCCGCGCACGCCCGCCAGCGCCTCCGCCAGGGTGCGCCAGCCGAACGCGCGCAGCTCCTCCGGCGTGAGCACGGTGGTGGAGGCGGGGGCCTCGTCCACGGACAGGAGGCGCTTGGACGCCGCACGCACCGGGGGCGGCTCGTAGCGCAGGGTGGCGTGGACCTTCACCTCCTGGTCGGGGATGACGGTGACCTTCTGGCGCACGGGGCGCACGTCGCGGCTCTCCACCTCCAGCACGTGCTCGCCCTGCGGCAGGGTGACGACGGTGGGGGTGAAGCCCGCGGGCCGGCCGTCCACGCGCACGGTGGCGCCGTCGTGGTTGGCGGTGACGACGACGCGGCCGCTGGGCGCCGTCTGCGCGGTCAGCGTGACGGCGAGCGGCAGGGTGCCTTCCGCGGGCACGTCGATGACGTACTGGCCGGGCGCGTGGCCGGGCGCGCGCACGTGCAGCACGCGCTGACCCGGAGACAGCCGCAGCTTCGCGGGGATGCGGCCCAGCACCGGGCCGGTGGGGCTGTCACGCAGCTCCGCGCCCTCGGGGGAGCCGGTGATGTCCACCAGGCCGGTGATGAGGGCCAGGTCCAGGTCCACCGGCACCTCCCGGCCCCGGACGAGGGTGACGCTGGCCTCGGTGGGGCGGTAGCCGGACTTCTGGACCAGGACCTTGTGGCGGCCCGGCGACAGCGCGAGCGTCTGCGGCGAGCGGCCCCGGCTGCCCAGGTCCGCGCGGTCCACGAAGACCTCCGCGCCGCGGGGATTGGTGGTGACGCGCACCAGGGCGACCTTGGGACGCAGGCGCTCCAGGGAGCGGCTGACCTCCGACGCGTCCTCGGCCGGCAGGTCCTCGCCGAGCAGGTCGTTGTAGTAGCGGTACGCCTCGTTGAACTTGCCCAGCGCCTCGAAGCAGCGCGCGATGTTGAAGAGCACGTTGCGGTTGGGTACCAGCCGGTAGCTGGTGAAGTACGAGCGCAGCGCCTCCGTGTAGTTGCCGTGGGAGTACGCGTCGTTGCCCAGCTCGAAGGCGATGTCCGCCTCGTCCGCGTTGTTGTCCGCGAGCGCGGGACCGGCGGTGAGGAGCCAGAGGGACAGCAGCCAGGGGCCGAGGGCGGACGCACGCATGAGGACGCGTGCATTCTCGCCCCGATGCGGTGTCAGGTCCACGACACTGACCTCGCACGGACGGGCACCGCACGCCCGGCGTGAGTCAGCGGGCGAGCGCCGCCGCCAGCCGCCGGGCCGCGGCCTCCAGCGTTTCCGGCGGCAGGTGCTCCGCCGGGGCCGCGTCGAAGGCGCCCCGACCCCGGAGGTGGGCCGGGGTGTCCGCGAAGCGGGGGACGAGGTGCAGGTGGAAGTGGCGGAGCACGTCGCCAATGGCGAACGCGTAGACGTGCTCGGCGCCGAGCACCTCGCGCTGGGCGCGCATCACCCGGGCGGCGAACGGGCCCAATTCCCGCGCCGCCGCTTCGTCCAGGTCATACCAGCCGCGCACGTGCTGATCGCTGGTGAGCACCACCCAGCCCGGGACGGGGCTGGGGGACGCCACCCCGTGGAGGACCAGCCCGGGCGCCCGCGCGAGCACGCCACCCGGTGGGTGGACCGCTCCGCGAACGATGGCGCAGCCCAGGCAGGGGTCGTTGACGTCTGACATGGCGAGTCATCCTCTTTCAGGGCGCTTGGAAGCCCTTGGGTAGAATTCACCCCACCTTGACGGCGTGGGCCCGGGTCAGGGAGTGTCCGATTTCCGCCCTTTGGATGCAGCTGGGGCGTGAAAATTCCGTCATAAATTCAAGGTGGGGACGATGAAGAAGCATGTGCTGATGGCCGTGTTGCCGCTGCTGGCCTGGGGGTGCGGTGACGCGACTGACGCGGACAACGATGGTGTCGCGGACGGCATCCGTGATCCGAACAACGTGTCGGTGGTGGTGCCTTCCACGCCGAAGGGCACGGTGTCGGGCCAGGTGCTGAGCACGACGCTACAGCCGATGGCGGACGTGACGGTCGCGATGACGATCGGCAGCCAGCCGACGGGCAAGTCGGCGACGACGGACGCCAGCGGCAACTTCGTGATGACGGACGTGCCGGCGGCCGCGCAGGTGCTGCTGACGTTCAGCAAGACCGGCTACGCGACGCTGCGCGCGACCTCCACGGTGCCGGCGGCCGCGGGTACGGTCCCCATCAACAACGGCAACGCGAGCTTCGGTCCGGTGACGCTGGCGCAGCTGAACGGCTCGCTGGCCGTCACGGTGGTGACGCCGCAGGGCCGTCCGGCGGTGGGCGCGAAGGGCGTGCTCGAGGTGGACAAGGCCGGCTCGGTCATCCTGAGCAACTACGACTCCGTCGCCTCCGTCATCAGCAAGGTCTACGTGGAGGCCACGGCGGACTCCAATGGCGTGATGACCTTCAGCGGCATCCCCTCCGGCGTGGAGCTGGCGCGCCTGGGCGGCACGTACAACCTGTGGATCGCGCCGCTGGACACCAACGGTGACGGCCTGGCGGACACGGGCGGTTACACGAAGAGCTACTCGGGTGGCTCCATCGTGGGCACGCAGGCCACGACGCTCGCGCAGCTGAACTTCTCGAAGCCGTCGGGCGCGGGTGCGCTGACCATCGAGGGTGGCAACGTGTCCAGCCTGAAGGGCGCCGCGGAGGTGGATCCGCTCCGCAACATGGTGCGTCCTGGCGAGCCCATCTACGTGTACTTCAACCAGCCGGTGCAGCCGGGCTCGGTGTTCGTGCGCCTGACGGATGAGTACGCCAAGGAGTCGCTGCCGGTGACGGCCCAGGTGAACGTCGGCGGTTACTCGGCGACCATCAACCCGGGCAACGGCATCGTGCAGGAGGGCAAGGAGTACAACATCTTCGTGCGCGCCGTGGCCGCCGAGGGTGGCAGCAACTACAGCCGCACGGGCTTCTTCTTCGGCGGCGACCAGTCCGCGCCGAGGGCGATCACCATCGCGGAGCTGCGGTACCAGGAGACCGAGCGGCCGCCGGCGATTGGCGCGTTCCAGCTCAATTCCACTGAACTCGTGTACGTGAGCTTCAGCGCGCCCATCGCGAAGCAGGTCGGCCAGTCCGTCCAGGTCCTCCTCGGTGTCGACATCGACGGCGTCGGCGGCGTGGGTGGCAACTCCTTCGGTGAGATTGGCAATAGCAGTGGCCAGGGCTTCCCCCTGGAGATGGCCGAGCCGACGAAGCCCATCCAGACGCGCACGCCGGCCGAGCTGCCGGTATTTGGCATCCAGCCGTCCGGGTACAGCACCCGCTATTACTTCACCTACAGCGGCAATGCCCTCGTCGGTCTGAACACGATTCCTATCCGGGTGGTGTTCAGCAACCTGGCGCCCGTCCTGGGCACCAACGACGTCTACGAGTCCATCTGGGGCCAGCCGATCAACGCGGACCTGGAAATGACGGGCATCATCCAGCAGCCCCCGCCGGCCCTGCCTAATTGAGCCTGGCTGCGTCATCCTGACGTAGGAGGTTGACTCCTCCTGGATGCCCCCGTGAAGCCCATGCTTCGCGGGGGCATCTTCGTTTCAAGCTGTCCCCGGGGAGGGATCCTCCCGTCTTGAATGGAGACGTGTCCCCGCGTCACTGGACGCGCAACGTCCCGAGGATGCATACGGATCGGGTCCACTTCCGGATGGACTCCTTCTTGCTAAGCCGCGTCACCATGAAAAATCTCAGCTTCATCTGGATGACGATGCTGCTCATGCCCGCGGCATGCATCCAGATTCCCGAACTCGCTGCTCCCCCCGCGACGCCTCCAGGCAGTGATGCAGGAACGGGCCCGCAGGAGCAGGAGCCGATTGGTATCCAATGGATGTCGCCTGTTGAAGGGGCAAGGGTCGGAAGCACCGCGAGACTTCAGGTTCAACTGACGGGATCCGCACCGGACCGTGTAGAGTTGCTCGTGGATGGCGCCACGGTCGCTAACTTGGAAGCGCCGTTCGTCCTGGACTGGGAAACGCAATCCATTTCAGAGGGTCCGCATGCGTTTGTCATCCGCGCGCTCCGGGAGGAACAGGAGTTCTTGAGCGCCCCACGCCAGTTGGTGGTGGACCGGACGAAGCCCCGCATGGTCACCCGAGTGCCCGTCAATGGTGCCCCAGAGGTTTCAGTCCTGGCACCCATTGAGGCCACCTTCTCGGAACCCTTGGACCCGACCACCGCGAATGGACAGTCGATACAACTCATGACGGAGACCGGGCGCTTGGAGGCGACGGTCATTCTTTCGGAGGATGGAACGACCTTGACCTTGCGCCCGGCTTCGCCGCTACCGGTCAATCAGCAGGTCCGAGTGGTGATGGCGGGTACGGTCGTCGATCTCGCCGGAAACCAGTTGGATGCGCTGTCTCAGGATTGGGCATGGTCCGTGCCTGCCTATCTCCAGTGGGGTGAGCCTCAGTTCGCAGGAAAGCTTGAAGAGAGTTACGTTGGAGAGACGTCACTTCGGGTGGGAATGGATGCCCTTCCCATTGTGGCCTGGACGCAGAACAGTTCGGTTCATGTGAAACGCTGGCGTGGCGAGGGTTGGGAGTATCTGGGCGGTCCCCTGAACGGAGGCGCGAACAACTCCGCCTGGGGCAATGCACTGCAGATCAATTCTGACGGCAGCCCGATGGTGGCTTGGTTGGAGTACGCCACAGGCCTCGGCCAGAGTCAGGTTCATGTCCGCAGATGGAATGGAACTGCATGGGCCTCCATGGGCACATACATGACGACCAGCCTTACGCAGAGTGCCATCCCTTGGATGGGGTTTACTTCCAGAGCCCAGCAGCTTCCGGTCGTGGCATGGCACGAAGAGAATGCTTCACAGGCACAGGTTGTCTTCCGCCAGTGGGATGGAAGCAATTGGGTGGCAAAGGCCGCGCCACTGCCAATCAAGAAAGGCGCGAACATCAATTACCTGGGGTTCGACCTGGATGCCTCGGAGAGGCCCATCGTCTCTTTCACGCAATACGAAGCAGCCACTGGCGAAGTGGGGCGAGTGATGCGGTGGGATGGGACTTCCTGGACGGAAATCTCCACAGGGCTTGGCTTGCTGCCAGTCACCCGTTGTTTTGGAAGCGATGGGCACTTGTTTGTGGGAGGAACCGCCTGGGTCAATGGCGCCTGGGCAGGGCTTGTCAGGAAATGGAGTGGGAGCGCCTGGGCGACGGTCGGCGAACCGTTGGCGGACATCGCCGGTGGAACGGCTCGGCGTGTGGATGCCATGGCGATGGGCTCCCAAGGGGCGTTGATCGTGCTCGCGAGCGAAGCTCCCTCCGCGACTGAAACGGCCAGCCGCATCGGGCAGGCGCGGCGCTGGACGGGAACCCAATGGGAGTCCTTGGGTGGCATCTTGAAACCCAACCTGGGCAGCTTGCTGTGGGGTCTCCCCGACTTCGCCCTCGCCGGGGATGACGAGCCCATCGTGTCCTGGACGGAGAAGGTCGAGTCGGCCGACACGTTCAACTGGGCCGTCGGCGTCTACCGACTCAACCATTGAGCCCCACTCCCAGTCCCTCCGCCCACCTACACTGTCGTCCGCTGTGTCCCTGTCGCCCGGCCGACATCGGACCTACCCTGGGATACGTCCAGGGAAATCTTGCGAGAACGGGCGCTTTTCGGTGGACGTGTTTAGATTCGCTCCGCCCCTCCCCTGCATGCGAGGCCTCTGCTCCATGAAGAACGCGGTCCTGACATCTCCAGAGGGTGAGCCAACCGCGAGCGGTGGGCCCGCTCCCGTGAACTCCGCCAAGCAGCGCGTCCTCGTCGTCGACGACTTCGACGACGCCCGCGAGATGTACGCCGAATACCTGGAGTTCTGCGGGTTTGAGGTGGACACCGCGAAGAACGGCCTGGAGGCCGTGGAGAAGGCCCAGGAGGGGGAGCCGGACATCATCCTCATGGACCTGTCCCTCCCCGTCATGGATGGCTGGGAGGCGACGCGGCGCATCAAGCAGGACACCCGCACCCGCGACATCCCCGTGATGGCCCTCACCGGCCACGTGCTCGCCGGCAACGCCGAGCACGCCCTGTCCGTGGGCGCGGACGAGTTCGTCGCCAAGCCCTGCCTTCCCCAGGACCTGGAGAACAAGATCCGCAACATGCTCAAACCCAGCAAGGCGAAGCCTCGCTCGGGTCAGGAGTAACCCGGGCTGCCGCCTCGCAGTGTCCATGGGTGGACACTCGGATGCGGCACCCTGCGCCGGGACGGGCTCCCGCGGGCCCCCCGGTTGACCCCTGGACGCGGGAAACGTAGGCAACCCTGGTGGGCTCTCCCGCCTCGTCCTCTCCACCCGACGCGTGGACTCCTCCCGAGGAGTTCGACGAATACCGCATCGTGCGGCCGCTCGGACGGGGACGCACGGGCCGGGTGTACCTGGCGCACGACACACTCCTGGAGCGCCCCGTCGCGGTGAAGTTCATCCCGTCGCTGGGCTCCAACGCGCTGGCGCGCTTCCTGGTGGAGGCCCGCGCCGCCGCCCGCATCCAGCACCCCAACGTCGTCACCCTGTACAGGGTGGGACAGCTGGAGGATCAGCCGTACCTCATCTCGGAGTTCATCCGGGGCGTCAGCCTGGACCGGCTGGCCCGGCCCGTGCCCTGGGAGCGCGCGCTGGGCATCGGGCGGGACCTGGCCCGGGGGCTGGGCGCCGCGCACCGCCGGGGCGTGCTCCACCGCGACATCAAGCCCGGCAACGCCGTCCTCACGGAGAGCGGCGAGGTGAAGCTGCTCGACTTCGGCCTGGCCAAGCTGCTCGACCGCGCGGAGGCCGGTGAATCCACCCCGCCGCGCGCGCCCCTGCCGCCGCCGGAGCTGCCCGCGGACTGGGACCCCGAGTCCAGCCCCGCGCTGGGGGCCCGCTCGCTGGACGGCGTCTTCCTGCCGTCCCTGCCGCGCGGCGCGCTGGTGGGCACGCCCTACTACATGTCCCCGGAGGCCTGGGCCGGCGAGGAGCTCACCGCTCGCAGCGACGTGTACTCGCTGGGCGTCGTGCTCTACGAGCTGTGCGCGGGCCGGGGCCCCTTCCGTGACGTGCCCTGGCGCGAGCTGTCCGAGGCCGTGCGCACCCGCGACGTGCGCCCCCTCCTGGAGGTGGCCCCGTCGGTGGACCCGGGCTTCGCCGCCGCCATCGACAAGTGCCTCCAGCGCGACCCGGCCCAGCGCCACGCGTCCGCCGCGCAATTGCTCGACGCGCTGGAGGCGCTCACGCGCGAGGAGCTTCCGGCCGTCATCCCGGAGGGCAATCCCTACCGCGGCCTCCGCGCCTTCGAGGCCGAGCACCGGGGCCTCTTCTTCGGCCGCCGCCGCGAGCAGCGCGCCGTGCTGGAGCGGCTCAAGGCGGAGGCCTTCCTGCTGATGACGGGCGACTCCGGCGTGGGCAAGTCGTCCCTGTGCCTCGCGGGCATCCTCCCCGCCGTGGCGGACGGCGCGCTGGAGGACGGCCGGCGCTGGCGCACCGCGCGGCTCGTGCCCGGGCGCAGGCCCGTGTCCGCGCTGGCCGTGGCGCTCGCGCCGGTGCTGGAGGTGGAAGAGGAGCCGCTCGCGGAGACGCTGCGCCAGGACCCTACGTCGCTCGGCCGCAGGCTGCGCGCGAAGCTGGGCACGCAGGGCGGGCTGCTCGTCTACATGGACCAGCTGGAGGAGCTGGTGACGCTGTCCCCGCCGGAGGAGGCCGCGCTCGCGGGCGCCGCGCTGGGGTCGCTCACGGAGGCGGCCGGGGGACTGCGGCTGCTCGCCACCGGCCGCAGCGACTTCCTCACCCGCCTCACCGCCGTGCCCGGCCTGGGCCCGGAGGTGCCGCACGCGCTGTACCTCCTGCGCGCGCTCACGCCGGAGGAGACGCGCGAGGCCATCGTCGGCCCCGCGCGCGTGAAGGGCGTGCGCTTCGAATCCGAGGCCGTGGTGGACGCGCTCGTCGCCTCCACGGCGGCCTCCGACGGCGGCCTGCCGCTGCTCCAGTTCGCGCTCGCGGAGTTGTGGGACGCGCGCGACGAGTCCCGCGGCGAGATGACCCAGGCGGCGCTGGACTCGCTGGGCGGTGTGTCCGGCGCGCTCGCCCGGCACGCGGACGCCGCGGTGGCCCGCCTGCTGCCCGACCAGCGCTCGGCGGCGCGCGGGGTGATGCTGCGGCTGGTGACGGCGGATGGCACCCGCGCGCGCAAGACGGACCGCGAGCTCGTGGGCGACGACCCCCGCTACCGCGCCGCGCTGGAGGCCCTGGTGCGCGCGCGCCTGCTCGTGGCGCGCGAAGGCGAGGGTGGCACCGCTTACGAGCTGGCCCATGAAGCGCTCCTCACCGGGTGGGCCACGCTGGCGCGCTGGCTGGTGGAGGCGGGCGAGCGCCGCGAGGTGCAGGCCCGCCTGGAGGCCGCCGCCGCGCAGTGGGAGCGCCTGGGCCACGCGCGCGAGTCGCTCTGGGGCCCGCGCCAGCTGGCGGAGACGGAGCTCCTGGAGCCGTCCGAACTCACCCAGCGCGAACAGTCCTTCCTCAGCACCTCGCGCCGCACGGGCGTGCGCAGCCGCCGCCTCAAGGTGGGCCTGGCGCTGGGCTTCTTCGTGTCGCTGGGGCTCGTGTACGCGGGCCTCCAGTGGCGTGAGCGCCGCATCCTCGATACGCGCGTGCGCGGTGAGCTGGCCTCGGCCGGGTCGGAGATGGAGGCCGTGCGCCGCGAACGCGACGCGCTCCAGGCCGAGCGCGCGGAGGCCTTCCAGCTCTACGACACCGGCCACAAGGCGGACGGCGACCGGAGCTGGGCGAAGGTGGCGGGGCATGGCGCCCAGCTGTCGCACCACTTCGACGCCGTGGCGGACCGGCTGGAGCGCGCGCTGGCGCTGGCCCCCACGCGCACCGATGTTCGCGACGCGCTGGCGGACTTCCTCTACGAGCGCGCCCTGTGGGCCGAAAGCGAGCGCGAGCCCGTGCTGCCCGCGCTGCTCCAGCGCCTGCGCCTCTACGACCCCGACGGCGTGCGCTGGAGCCGCTGGAACACGCCCGCGCACCTGTCCCTCCAGGTGGACGCGCCCGGTGCCTCCGCGGAGCTGCGCCCCGTGTCTCGCGAGGCCACGGGGCCGGAGGTCGTGGGCGAGCCCCTGCCTTCCCCGGGCGCGCTCCCCTGGACCGGCCTCACCGTGCCTCCGGGGACCTACCAGCTCACCGTGCGCGCCCCGGACCACGAGGCGTCGGTGCAGCCGCTGCTGCTGACGCGCGGAGAGTCCCGGAACGTCGTCCTGCCGCTCGTCCGCGCGGGTTCGCTCCCGCCGGGGTTCGTGTACGTGCCCCCGGGCGACGTGCGCTTCGGCAGCGCCGCCGAGTCCAGCGTGCGCGACTTCTTCAACGCCACCCCGCTGCACACCGTGCCCGTGCAGGGCTTCCTCATCGCCCGCCACGAGACGACGTACGCGGACTGGCTCCAGTACCTGGCGGCCCTGCCCGCGGGCGAGCGCGCCGCGCGCCAGCCCCGCGTGGGCACGGGCGGCTACGCCGGAGGCCTGGCGCTGGAGCCGGACGGCAATGGCTGGCGGCTGCGCTTCCAACCCGGCGGCGTGCGGTACACGGCGCGGACGGGCGAGCCCGTGCGGTACGCCCGGCGCTCGCAGCGCACGGAGCAGGACTGGCGCCAGTTCCCCGTGAGCGGCATCAACTTCGCGGACGCGGAGGCCTACGTGACCTGGCTGTCCACGTCCGGCCGGGTGCCGGGGGCGCGGCTGTGCTCGGAGCTGGAGTGGGAGCGCGCCGCGCGCGGCGTGGACGGCCGCGAGTACCCCCACGGCAACCGCCTGGGCCCGGACGAGGCCAACGTGGACGTCACCTACGGTAAGGACCCGGGTGGCTTCGGCCCGGACGTCGTGGGCAGCCACCCCGCGTCCCGCAGCCCCTTCGGCGCGGACGACATGGCCGGCAACGTCTGGGAATGGACCCGCTCGTGGCTGGAGCCCGGCCGCCCGGTGGCCCGCGGGGGCAGCTTCACCTTCAACGTGACGAGCGCGCGGTCCTCCAACCGGGAGCTGCCGGAGGCCTCACTGCGCGACGTCACCGTGGGCCTGCGCGTCTGCGCGGACGCGCCCGTGTCCGGCGGCTGAGCACCACCGGACACTGAAACCCCCGGGAACCGCTGGACTCACCCTGGGGTCTCCACCAACTGGAAGCCACTGGACGCTGCAAGTGCCCGGACGGGCCGCGCGCGGTTGCCGCTCCCACCCACCGGACTGACCTTGTGCCCTGTAACGCGGTGCGGGTCGGGGTCGGGGCAGGGAAGGGGCATCCAGATGAGGACGTTGCAGCGAGTGGTCGCGGCGTGTTTCGCCGTCGTGGCGGTGGGCTGTGGCACGGAATCGTCGGAGCCCGAGGCTCCCTCCCTGCGCACGCAGGTGGCGGAGATGGTCTCCCCCAACGGGCGCAACCTCAATGGACGCAACCTCAACGGCCGCAACCTGAACAACGGCGAGCTGGGCGGCATGCTGGTGTCCGTGGCGTACGCGGGCGCCACCTCCGCCTCCGGCAAGACGCTCACCAACGTGCGGCTGCAGGGCTCCGTCTTCGTCGGCCTGGACGGCCTCAACCCCGTGACGGGCACGGGCTTCACCGGCGCCGTCTTCGTCGGCAAGCTGGGTGACGGCTCCACCCTGCCCGTGCGCGTGGACAGCATCACCCAGGGCAGCGGCGGCGACAGCGACCTGTGGTCCTACCAGGTCTCCTACCAGGGCTCGGACGGCAGCTGGCGCGCCGTGTGCCAGGACGCGAACGGCGGGGCGCTCCCCGCCATCGCCGTGGCCAACCGCTGGAACTACCTCCAGGGCGTGGCGGGCGGCGGCGAGAAGATTGAGGACTCCACCGCCTTCACCTTCGCCTGCGAGGGCGCCGCCATCGCGAAGTGCATGCACTTTGGTTACAAGCCCTGGGCCACCGTCAACGGCCAGAGCCTCGCGGGCCACCACCAGGCCTGCACCCGCATGGTGCGCGCGGACTTCTGCGGCGACGGCGCGTCGCACACCACCGACGGTCAGTGGGTCAACCTCTACGACAGCGTGGGCATCCAGGCCGACACCGAGTCCTGGAGCGTGGAGGCCGAGTGGAGCGAGGCCGGCGCGCGCTGCTTCACCTCGGAGACCCGCGCCCACGCGCCGGTGACGTGCGCGGGCTTCAACCCGATTCCCGACTGCGGCAGCACCAGCCACTTCCAGTCCGGCACCCGCCTCATCAGCGAGTCGCCCTACGGGGTCAGCGGCCTGTAACCTGTCAGGCTACAGCAATCCCAGACTTGTAACGGCTTAGGTTACAAAATCTGGAAGTCGATAAAAGTCAGAGTTTCATGTTATGAGAACGCTCCATTCGCCTCCGCGTCGCAAGGACCGGAGGCACGTGGGGCGTTTTCCGCATTCACGGAGGGGGACGGGGCCGGTGTGTCCGGGGCTCCGCGCACGGTGAGGGGGAGGGTGCCCCATCGCGAGCCTGTCGTCGCGGTATCCCCGTCGTGAGTGGAGCACACCCCATGAAGCCTGAGCTGTCCCTGCTGTGGAAGCATTCCCGGAAGCGCCTGCCGTTCGCGCTGCTGGCCTCGTCGCTGGCGGTGGGCTGTGGCCAGCCCGCCCCGGAGCCGTCCGAAACCCCCGCGCCCTCCGCGCCCCAGGCGGACTCCTCCGCCCAGGCCGTGGACCCGTCCGGCAACCTGGAGGTGGCGCTCGGGACGACCCTGCAGGCCCTGGAGGGGGACGCGGCGCGCCCGGTGGTGGAGTCCCTCTTCGCCATTCCGCAGGGCACGGCCAGCAAGTCCACCGCCACGGTGTTCCAGCTGACGCTGAAGGCGAACCGGGTGGAGAACGAGGCGTTCCGCGGCGGAACGCTGTCGATGGCGGACGGCGCGCAGCAGTTGACGTTCCGCGACGACGGCCAGGGGGGCGACGCGGTGGCGGGGGACCTGCTCTTCACGGCCTCCGGCACGTTCGACTTCGTGGCGCTCCAGGCCCAGCAGCAGCGCATTGCCCAGGCGCAGTCCCAGTCGCCCACGCAGCTGACCACGGCGGTGTTCGAGAACCGCCAGCTGGTGCGCACCGTGCCGGTGACGGCGCTGGGCACGCAGTTCCCGGTGGGCCAGCCCGTGCCCATCCAGCCCATTGGCCTGGCGTCGCTGGTGGACCCCGCGCGCTCGCTCATCATCCGCGCGCCCGCGGTCGTGAACGACGTGACGCGCACTTATGACCCGTGCACCGGCGCGGGCAACCCGACCGGCAAGTGGACGTTCAACTACCTGATGACGGAGATGGCCAACCAGCCCTTCACGGGCGTGGCCCCCTCCACCTTCGTGCGCGAGTGGCTGCGGCAGTGGGAGCAGCCGCGCACCATCAACGGCTTCGTGAACCCGCCGCGCTCGTCCATCGCGGGGAACCTCATCGGCCCCTGGCCGAAGCTGTCCACGGGCGAGCTGAACCTGGCGAAGTCGCCGTTCAAGCTCATCGCCATCGTGAACCGGCTGGACCTGGCCGGCAGCAACCCGGCCTACGGCGCTGGCAGCGCGGGCGAGGGGCGCTTCATCTTCGCGGCCACCACGGGCTCGGGGTCCAGCTGCTACACGGTGCCCTTCCTGGTCATCCTGGAGTACGGGGTGGACAAGAGCGGCTGCGCGGCCATCAAGACCTACGCGCAGCAGTGGCAGGCCCTGTCCGGGCTGGCGCTGGGCAGCGCGTCGTACAACGCGGCGCTGGAGGCGCTGACGGAGCAGTTCGCCAAGCGCGACCTGTCCCCGCGCAAGCCCAACCGCAGCTCCATCAACCAGGTGCGCACCAACGACGACTGGCTGGCCAGCCCCTGGGAGCTGCGTGAGTTCCGCCTGTGGAACGGCTCCATCAACCCGAACTCGTACTCCACCACGCCGCCGCCGGTGCTGGGGCTGCTCAACAGCCACACCGTGGCGCAGACGCCGGACCGCACGCGGCAGACCACGCTGTTCCCGGCCTACGTGAACGCCAACACGGGGCCCATCATCGCGGGCACGTACTCCGTCCCGCTGCCGTGGGCCGGCGGCAACTTCCGCTCGGGCCGCGCCGTCGTGACGAACCCCGTGGCCACCCCGCCGTTCTGGAGCCTGCCGGCGTCCTCCATCCCCAACCGTCAGGCGCGGCACGTCTTCTCGCTCAACACCTGCGACGGCTGCCACGGTGACGAGCTGGGCACGAACTTCACCCACGTGAGCTGGACCGGCGCGCTGTCGCCCTTCCTCAGCGGCGCGCTCACCGTGCCGGACCGCGCGGACGGCACGCCCGTGCGCACCTTCAACGAGGTGCTGGCGCGCCAGACGTTCCTGGACCAGATGGCCAACCAGAGCTGCCTCACCACGGCGTTCGTGACCGCCGCGCCGAGCGTCCACTGAGCGTCGCTCGAAGCTGAAGTGAAGCGCGGCCTCCGTCCCCTCGCGTGGGACGGAGGCCGTCGTCCTTCCAGCCGCCGTTCGCATGCCTCCCCGCCTGTCAGGGCGACAGGCCGGGCGTGTTCTCCAGGTTCACGCACGGTGGTGGCACGACTTCCCCGGCCGGGGGGGCGGCACCACGTTTACCCGGCCCCGGGGACCGCCCCGGGTGGAACTCCAGGGCCAATGGCCCCTGGGGGCCGGGGAGGCAGGCCGTGGGACGCACCGAAGAGACAACGGGCCTTCGAGCCCGGCGCACGTTTTCACGGTGGGGGGCCGTGCTGGCCGTTGCCTGGCTGGCGGGTGCCTGCGGCCAGCGCTCCGAGGCGCCCGCGCCCACCGCGCCGACGGTGGTGTCGCTGGGGCCGGAGAACGTGGTGCGCGTGGAGCCCATGAAGCTGGAGGACGGGCCCGTCATCTCCGGGACACTCCAGGCCCGGCGGCTGGCCAGCGTCCGCGCGGAGGTGGGGGGCAGCATCCTGGACGTGACGGCGGACCATGGCGAGACGGTGAAGGAGGGGCAGTTGCTGGCGCGCGTGGAGGAGCACACGCTGCGTGAGCAGGTGCTGGCGGCCAGTTCCAATCTGCGCGTGGCGCGCAATGCCTTGCAGGTGGCGAAGGCGGATGAACAGCGCAATCAGACCCTCGTCAAACAGGGCGTCATCACCCGCCGCGACTTCGAGCGCACGCAGCTGTCGCGGACGCAGGCGGAGGGGCAGCTGGCGCAGGCGCAAGCGCAGCTGAAGCTGGCGCAGGACCAGCTGTCGCGCACGAAGGTGGTCGCGCCCTTCACGGGCGTGGTGAGCGAGCGGCAGGTGAACGCGGGCGACATCGTCCAGCCGGGCGCGCCCCTCTTCACGGTGGTGGATCCGGAGACGTTGCGGCTGGAGGCCTCCGTGCCCTCGGCGCAGCTGGGCCAGGTGAAGGTCGGCACGCACGTGGACTTCCGGGTGAATGGCTACGAGGGCCGAGCCTTCAAGGGCGAGGTGGAGCGCATCAACCCCGCGGTGGACCCGGCCACGGGGCAGGTGCGCATCTACGTCAGCATCCCCAACAGCGAACAGACGCTGCTGTCCGGCCTGTTCGCGCTGGGGCGCGTGTCGTCCCAGTCCAAGGAGGCGCTGGCCGTGCCGGTGGACGCGCTGGACACGCGCCAGGAGCCGCCCACCGTGCAGCGCATCTCCAACGGCAAGGTGGAGGAGGTGGCGGTGACGCTGGGCCTGCGGGACGACGTGGAGCAGGCCGTGGAGGTGCGCTCGGGGTTGAAGGCCGGGGACGTGGTGCTGCTCGGCTCCGCGCGCGACCTGACCAACGGCACGCCGGTGAAGCTCACCGCCGCGCCGGAAGGGCCGAAGAAGCAGCGGCCCGCCTCTCCACCGGAAGCCCAGCAGGGCGTGGGCGGCGCGGGCAACGCGTCCGGCGGCGGTGGCCCTGGACCGGCTCCGGCCGCGGCCGGGACTTCCACGCCCCCGGCCCAGGCACCCGCGAAGTAGCACCGGGCGTCTCCACTTCTTGAAGAAGCACCGCAGGAGTCGTCCGTGTTCATCTCCGACTTCGCCATCAAGCGCCCCATCATCACCATCACGGCGATGGTGGCGCTCGTCGTGTTCGGCATCGTCGCGCTCATCAACCTGGAGACGGACGAGTTCCCGGACGTTCAGCAGCCGGTCATCAACGTCACCATCGCGTACCCGGGCGCATCACCAGACACGGTGGAGCGCGAGATTGTCGAGCCCATCGAGGACGCCATCTTCGCCATCTCCGGCGTGGACGGGAAGAAGACCACGTCCAGCGCCACGGACAGCCTGGCGAACTTCACGGTCTTCTTCGACTTCGAGAAGGACGTGCAGGAGGCGTCCCAGGACATCCGCGACGCCATCTCCAGCAAGCGCGCGGACCTGCCGCAGGAGATGGAGGAGCCCATCCTCACGCGCTTCGACCCGTCGGACCAACCCATCGTGTCGCTGGTGCTGACGTCGAACGCGCTGGACGTGCCCGCGCTGTCGCTCATCGCGGACCCGATGGTGGTGGGGGATTTGCGCTCGGTGCCGGGCGTGGCGCAGGCCACGGTGGTGGGCGGCGTGGACCGGGAGATGACGGTGCAGGTGCGGCCCGCGGCGCTCCAGGCGGCGGGCCTGTCGGTGGCGCAGGTGGTGGCGGCGCTCCAGGCGCAGAACCTGGCGGCGCCGGTGGGCCGGCTCAATACCGAGCTTCAAGAGAAGACCATCCGGCTCAAGGGCCGCCTGGAGACGCCGGAGGACTTCGCGCAGGTGCCCATCGCGGAGCGCAACGGACGCACGCTGCGGCTGGGGGAAGTGGCGGACGTGTTCGCGGGCACCGAGGAGCCGCGCACCCTGTCGCTCTACAACGGCGCGCAGGCGGTGGGCATCGAGGTCATCAAGGCCAAGGGCTACAGCACCACGGAGGTCGCGGACGGCGTGCGCGAGCGGGTGAAGACGCTCCAGCAGCGGCTGCCCGCCAACGCGAAGCTCGAAATCGTCCGCGACGCGGGCACGCGCGTGGAGAACTCCGTCATCAACGTGCAGCAGGCGCTGATTGAAGGCGCGCTGCTCACGGTGCTGGTGGTGTTCCTGTTCCTCAACTCGTGGCGCTCCACGGTGATTACGGGCCTGGCGCTGCCCGTGTCCGTGCTGGCGTCGTTCGTGAGCGTGTGGGCCTTCGGCTTCACGCTCAACACGATGTCGCTGTTGGGCCTGACGCTGGCCATCGGAATCCTCATCGACGACGCCATCGTGGTGCGCGAGAACATCGTGCGGCACGTGGAGATGGGGAAGGACCACTACACGGCGGCGCGCGAGGGCACCAACGAGATTGGCCTCGCGGTGGCGGCGACGACGTTCTCCATCGTCGCGGTGTTCGTCCCGGTGGCGTTCATGTACGGCGTGGCCGGGCAGTGGTTCAAGCCGTTCGCGCTCACCATCGCGTGCTCGGTGCTGGTGTCGCTGTTCGTGAGCTTCTCGCTGGACCCCATGCTCAGCGCGTACTGGCCCGACCCGCAGGTGGAGAAGGGCGAGCGGCGCAACTTCATCTCGCGGGGGCTTGCGCGCTTCAACCACTGGTTCGACCGGCAGGCGGACCGCTACAAGGGCGTCATCGCGTGGGCGCTGGACCACCGGCTCGCGATGGTGCTGCTGGCGGTGGGCTCGCTGGTGGGCGCGGTGGCGCTGCAGGGCGTCTTCGGCGGCGCGGGCTTCGTGCCGGTGAGCGACCGCGCGGAGATTGAAATGCTGGTGGAGACGCCCGCGGGCTCCAGCCTGGACTACACGCGGCGCAAGGTGGAGGAGGTGTCCCGCCTCACGCGCCAGCACCCGGAGGTCGCGTATACGTACACGACCATCGGCGTGCCGCTGCCGCTGCGCTCGCCGGGCGTGGACCAGGCGCTGGTGTACGTGCGGCTCAAGCCGAAGACGGAGCGCAAGGCGAGCCAGGAGGTGCTGGGCAAGACGCTGCGTCAGGAGTTGCTCGCGGTGGGCGGCGCCAACGTGTCGGTGTTCACCAGCGGCTTTGGCGGGGCCATCAAGTCCATCCAGCTGGAGCTGCGCGGGCCGGAGTCCAAGGGGCTCAACCAACTGGCGCAGCAGGTGATGAAGGAGGTGAAGCAGGTGCCGGGCGCGGTGGACGTGGGGCTGTCCACGCGCGGTGAGAAGCCGGAGCTGGAGGTGGAGCTGAACCGCGGCGTCGCGGGCCAGCTCAACGTGACGGTGGGGCAGGTGGCGCAGTCCCTGCGGCCGGCCTTCGCGGGCCTCGACTCCGGCGACTGGGTGGACCCCATTGGCGAGACGCGTGACGTGATGGTGCGGCTGGCGCCCCAGTTCCGGGAGACGCCGTCCCAGCTGTCGCAGCTACCGCTGGTGGTGGGCACCAGCCCCACGGGCACGCCGGTGGTGGTGCCGCTGGGACAGGTGGCGACGGTGAAGCAGACGGTGGGCCCGGCGCAGATCGACCACCTGAACCGTGAGAAGGTCATCAACGTCCAGGCGAACGTGGCGGGGCGGTCGCTGTCGGAGGTGATGAACGACGTCCAGACGCGGCTCAAGGCGGTGCAGGTGCCTCCGGGCTACGAGGTGTCCACGGGCGGCGAGTCCGCGGATCAGCAGGAGGTGTTCGGCCGGGTGTTCCTGGCGCTGGGCGTGGCGGTGATGTTGATGTACCTCATCCTCGTCATCCAGTTCGGCTCGTTCATCGACCCGCTGGCCATCCTGGTGTCGCTGCCACTGTCGTTGATTGGCGTGGTGCTGGCGCTGGTGGTGACAGGGGACACGCTGAACATCATGAGCCTCATCGGCGTCATCCTGCTGATGGGCATCGTGGCGAAGAACGCCATCCTGCTCATCGACTTCGCCAAGTGGCAGCACGAGAAGGGCATGCCCTTGCGCGAGGCGTTGATTGAAGCGGGGCGCATCCGCTTGCGGCCCATCATCATGACGACCTTCGCGCTCATCGCGGGCATGGTGCCGGTGGCGCTGGGACACGGTGAGGGTGGCGACTTCCGGGCGCCGCTGGGCCGCGCGGTGATTGGCGGCGTCATCACGTCCACGCTGCTCACGCTGCTGGTGATTCCGACGGTGTACGAAATCCTGACGGACGGCCGCACGTGGATGACGGGGAAGCTGCGCCGGGTGTTCAAGGCGCGCGGCCAGGCCCACGGGTCAGCGCACGGCGGCGGCGAGCCCCGGCCCCAGCCTCAGGCCCGGCAGGACTGACGCGGAGAAGATGATCGCGTCACCCTCAAGGAACGGTTGGCGCATCGCGCGGGGGGCCATAGGGTCGGGAGTGTGGAGCTCTTGTCCCCGCTGCCCGATTCGCACCGCTCGCTCGTCACCGAAGCCCTGGAGGCACTGGGTGTCACCCGCTGGGTCCTGAGCATCCATGACCCCAGCTTCCCCGGCCTCCCCGGAGAGGACCTGGGGCGCGGCTCGCCCTACTCCGAGGGCGCCACGCGCTTCCTCGCCTTCGCTCGGGACCTGGGCTTCACCGGCATCCAGCTGGGGCCGCAGGGGCAGACCACCGCGTACAACCCGTCGCCGTATGACGGCACGTTGTTCTCACGCAACACGCTGAACGTGGCGCTCGCGCCGCTCACGGATCCGCACGGCCCCTGGGGCGCGCTGCTGTCCGAGGACACCCTGGCGCGGCTCGTCTCCGAAGTGCCCGGGGATGGGGGGCCGGAGGTCCGGTACGCGTCGGCGTGCCGGGGGCAGGCGCTGGCGCTCCAGGAGGCGTGGGACACCTTCCGGCGCGAGCGGGACCGCGTGGACGCTCCCGCGTCCATCCTCGCGCTCATCCGCCGCTTCGCGGACTTCCGCCTGGAGCAGCGCGAATGGCTGGAGCGGGATGCGCTCTTCGACGTGCTCGCCGCCCGGCATCACACGCCGGATGACTGGCGCGGTTGGGCGGACTCGCTGGAGGGGCGCCTGTTCGCGCCGCGTGCCGGTGAGGTGGTGCAGGCGGAGGCGCGCATCCGGGAGTTGCTCATCTCCGAAGCCGACGCCGTGGAGCAGTACGCCTTCCGCCAGTTCCTCGTGCACGAGCAGCACGGGCTGCTGCGGGAGCGCGCGGGGGCGTGGGGGCTCAAGCTGTACGGGGACCTCCAGATTGGGTTCTCGCCCCGGGACACGTGGGCGCGGCAGGGGCTGTTCCTCGGCGCGTACCTCATGGGGGCTCCGCCCAGCCGCACCAACCCGGAGGGCCAGCCGTGGAACTACCCGGTGCTGGATCCGGAGCAGTACGTTGCTCCGGATGGCTCGGGTCCCGGGCCGGTGCTGCGCTACCTGGACGCGCGGCTGGGCAAGATGCTCTCCGAGTATGACGGGCTGCGCATCGACCATCCGCACGGGCTCGTGTGCCCGTGGGTGTACCGCGCGGGCTCAGCGGATCCGCTGCGCGCGGTGCAGGGTGGGGCGCGCCTGTTCTCCTCGCCGGACCTGCCGGACCACCCGGAATTGGCGCGCTACTCCATCGTGGGACCGGAGCAGCTGAACCGCTCGGTGCCTCGCTACGCGGATGGATGGGTGACGGGGCTCACGGAGGAGCAGGTGGCTCGGTACGCCATCCTCTTCGACTCCGTGGTGCGCACGGCGCGGGCGCACGGCCGGGCCCGCGAGGACGTGCTGTGCGAGGTGCTGAGCACGCTCCCGTACGAGCTGTCACGGGTGATGGCCCGAGACGGCCTGGGCCGCTTCCGCGTCACGCAGAAGGCGGACCTGAACAACCCGGCGGACGTGTACCGCAGCGAGAACGTGGCCCCCGAGGACTGGGTGATGGTGGGCAACCACGACACGAAGTCACTCTGGCGGCTGGTCTCCGAATGGCAGTGGAGGCACGCGCTGCGCACCCAGGCGGATTATCTCGCGGAGCGGCTGCATCCCGAAGCGGAGGGGCGTGAGGCCTTCGCGCGTGAGCTGGCACAGGACCCGGGGCTGCTCGCGCAGGCGAAGTTCGCGGACCTGTTTGCCAGCCGTGCGCGCAGCGTGATGGTGTTCTTCGCGGACCTGCTGGGCATGCCGGACACGTACAACGCGCCGGGCTCCGTGGACGCGCGCAACTGGTCGCTGCGCATCCCAACGGACTGGGCCGAGCACTACCAGCAGCGGCTGCGCGTGGGGGCCGCGCTCAACCTGCCACAGGTGCTCGCCATGGCGCTGCGCGCGGGTGGAGCCGAAGCCCAGGCCCGTCACGCGGACCTGCTGACCCGGCTGGACGCCGCCGCTGCCGGGCTGCGAAGCGGCGCGCGGTAAGCTGCACCTTCCGCGCCAGGACATGCGGCGCTGCACGGCGGCGCGTGGGACGCTCCGGCGGAGGCGCAGCGCGAAAACCTGTCCGACAGTCGGACCGGTCTTGAGCGCCCGGGGTTGGGAGGCTCCCGCTTCACCCGAGCCGTGGAAACCTGTCCGACAGTCGGACAGGTTTTGGATGACCGTGGCCGGGGGCGCTCTCTCCATCGGGAGCACGCGACACACACTTGTCCGACAGCCGGACGCGCTTGGGAGAACTGGGGCTCGGCTACCCTCGGATCCACGTGGCATGGACCTGTCCGACAGTCGGACAGGTTTTGGATGACCGTGGCCGGGGGCTCAGGTGATGCGCCGCATGTCGAAGCGTGATTGGAGCGTCCACTGCCCAGCGGCGTCCTGTACCTCGCCGCGCCAGGTGAAGCGGTCCGCGCCGATGTCGGAGAAGCTCCAGCGGATGGGCTTCCCGTGGTGCTCACCCAGGAGCACGAGCCGGTCGCCATCACGTCCCCCGGACAGCCGGTTGATGGCGTCGCCTGTGGGGCTGATCCAGGTGATCTGCCACTTCCCTCCAGCCCGGTCGAAAGTTCGCACCGTGGTGCCGTAGCGCCTGTTCGCCCCGGGACCTGACTGCGCGGGGGCGCGCCTGGACGGCACGATGAACACGTCCTGCAGGGCCCGCCCCTCCAGCACCCAGTGGAACCACCACTCACCGTGGCTCTCGCGAACGCTCCCATCGGAGTCATGGTCCTGGATGGTCCCGGCCCAGCCTCCCACCAGCCACCCGAAGGTGGCCGCCGCGTCGCCCAGCTCGCTCGAAGGACCCGGGCTCATCAGTGCCTCCACGAACGCCTGCGCCACGGACATGGGCGCGGCGGGCCCTTCCGCGAGCCTGCGCCAGATGCCGGCGTATTCGATGGGCAGCCCGTCCGTGTCCACGTCCAGTATCGCGTGGAAGCCGCTCTCCAGGCTCTCGTAGCGGTAGCGCGCCGGGCCCACGCATGTGTAGCCCTGTCGCGCGGGCACGACCTCCAGCGAAGGGAACCGCACCCAGGCCGCGCGGATCTCCGCGCTGGCGCCTTCTTCCAGCCGCAACCGGTTGATGGGCAGCGCGTTGGTGGAGGGGCTCAAGCCCAGGTCCACATCCGTGCAGCCCTCCAACTCCTCCGCGTCCCGGCCGTTCTTCCGCCAGTGTCCCTCCCCGTCATGCTCCAACGTGAGCGCGCGACGCTCGCCCCGCCACGACTGCGTCACGCTCACCCGGCGCGTGCGCCATGCATCGTCACAGACGATCGAATACTCCGCCCTCAGCGGTGCTCCCTGTTCCGCGACCAGGATCAGCCCGGACAGCTCCGTGCCATCCGGGCCACGCCGCACGTGTGCATGCTCGAACCCCCGTTCATCCATCACGCGCCGCCAGATGATCTCGCGCGTGACTGCTGTTGCCTCCGTCGCCATGATTCGGTCACCCCGTTTGGATGTGCGGGGAGAGGATGGAAGGACGGACCTTGGCCGACTTGGGGAAAGTGGACCTGACCACGGCTCGACGGCTTGCGTCCGGAGACGGCTGGCGCGTGAGCGAGATCCTCTGCCGCTCCGGCCCCAGGGACCCCGTCTTCGAGGAACAGCACACCTGGGTGTCCGTCTCCGCCGTCCTGTCGGGGAGCTTCACCTACCGCTCCCGGAACGGCCGCGTGCTGCTCACGCCCGGCTCGCTGCTGCTCGGGGAACAGCACTCGTCCTTCTGCTGCGGCCACGAGCACGGCGTGGGCGACCGCTGCATCGCCTTCCATTTCAAACCCGAGCTCATGGAAGAGGTGGCCCGGGACCTGTCCGGGGTGACGCGCACGGACTTCCCCTGGCACCGGCTGCCACCCCTCCAGCGGCTCGCACCGCTCATCGCGGACGTGCAGGCGCTGGCCGAGCATCCCGGCTCGCGCGGCGCGGAGGAGCTGGCGCTGCGGATGGCGGGCGCGGCGCTGAGCGGCATCCACGAGGGCTCCACCCGGCCCGTCACCGCCACCGAGGAGCGCCGCTTGGCGGACGCGCTCCGGTTGATGGAGACCCGGCTGGTGGAGCCCCTCTCCCTGGACGTGTTCGCGCAAGCGCTGGGCATGGGCCGTCACCACTTCCTGCGCACCTTCCGCAAGGTGGTGGGAGAGAGCCCCTACAGCTACATCCTGGGCCGCCGCCTGACACTCGCCGCCGAACGCCTGCGGACGGACGGTGAGCGCATCGCGGACATCGCCTATGCGTGTGGGTTTGGCGACCTGTCTGAGTTCGTCCGCCGCTTCCGTGCCCGCTTCGGCATCACGCCGTCCGCGTACCGGGCCCGCGCTCGACCCGGGTCGACCGGGACAGAGCGGGTCTAACCAGTCTCCTTGGAAATCCCTGTTCTCGATGCTATCGGGTCTGCGCAATTCTTGATCTGGGTGAGGCAGGGACCGCGTGGCGAATCATCGTGAGTGGGAGTTCGGAGCGCATCGCGCGTACTTCGAAGAGCCGGACCTGTTGGTGATGAAGTTCAACGGGCCTTCGAAGCTGGAGGACTCGAAGAAGGTGCTGGAGATCTGCCAGGAGGTGTCGAAGAAGGGACCGGTGTTCGTCATCTCCGACGTGTCGAACTCCAGCATCGACAAGGACTCGCGAGAGCTGCTGGTGGCGCAGGCGAAGGCCGAGTGGTTCCGCGGCCACGTCTACCTGGGCACGGGCCCGCTCCAGCGCGCGGGCGCCAAGGCGCTGATGCTCGCGCTCTACTTCACCGGCAAGTGGACGGTGGACGTGGACTTCGCGGACTCGGAGAAGGACGCGCGCGACCTCATCGCGAAGAAGCGCCTCCAGCCTCCCAAGAAGTAGCCGTCTCCCGCGCGCCTCAGTGCTGCACGTCCAGCACGAGGCGCGTGGGGTTCGTCAGCTCCAGCACGCGGAACGGGACGCGGCGCGTGGTGCCCAGCACCCACGTCACCTCGCCCTCGAAGTCGCACACGCGCTCCAGTCCCAGCAGGGACGGCAGCGCGGGCTTGAGCGAGCGCTGCGCCACCGTGGCCTGCCCCTGGTCGTCGTGCGCGCGCGCCAGCGTGAAGCGCACCTCCAGCATGGCCTCTCCCGGCGTCTTCACGTCGTCGCCGGAGCCGCACTGCTGCGCTGACTTCACGTACCCCACCTGGTAGCCCGGCAGGCGCGGCCCGTCGAACTCGAACACCGTGCGGTCGTAGTCCGCGTGCGTCCCCGTGCGCACCGAGCGCAGCGTGATGGCGGGCGGCTCGCCGCGAGGCTTCTGGAGCGTCGCCGTGGTCCACGCCGCGCCCTCGGCGTCCGACGCCGCCGTGGGCGCTGGCCTGCCCGCGTCCTCCTTCACATCCAGCACCTGGTGCACCACCGGGGCGGTGGCGGCCGGGCCCTCGCGCGGCACGGTCCGGGCGGGCGGGGGCACGGCCGGCACGTCCATGGGGACGGTCTGGGGCTCCTGCTTCTGGCAGCCCTGGCCCAGCAGTCCCAACACCACTCCCACCGCGTACAGCCCCTGTCGCAGGCGCATCCGGTTCCTCCCATCAAACCCCGTCAGCCGGGGACTTCCCGAGTCCTCGCACACCACGTGCCCCAGGACCATGGAAGATGCGCCTTCCCGGCGCCGTTGCGTATAGCGTCCGCCGGGCCGCGTCCCCCCGGCCCCCTTCGTGCACTGGAGAGATCCGCATCATGGCCATTGACCTGACCTCCCTCCCGCGTCCCTCTCCCGATGACACCACCGTGAGCACCATGGTGCGTGGACTCGTGGGCAGCGAAATCCTCCGCATCGCGGCGGAGATTCGCGAGCTCGTGGCCAAGGGCAACAAGGTGTGCAACCTCACCGTGGGGGACTTCAACCCGAAGGAGTTCCCCATCCCGGACGGCCTGCGCGACCAGATTGGGGCCGCGCTCCAGGGCGGTGAGACGAACTACCCGCCGTCCGACGGCGTGCTGGACCTGCGCCAGGCCGTGCAGCGCTTCTACGAGCGCTCCCTGGGGCTGAAGTACCCGCTGGAGGGCATCACCATCGCGGGCGGGGCGCGCCCCGTCATCTACGCCATCTTCCGCGCGGTGCTCGACCCGGGGGACGTCGTCGTCTACCCGGTGCCGTCATGGAACAACAACCACTACGCCCACATGCTGGGCGCGAAGAGCGTGGTGGTGACCACGGAGGCGTCCGCGGGCTTCATGCCCACGCTGGCGCAGCTGGAGCCGCACCTGTCCTCCGCGCGCCTGCTGTGCCTGTGCAGCCCGCTCAACCCCACCGGCACGATGATCGACCCGGAGGCGCTGCGCGCCATCTGCCAGCGCATCGTCGAGGAGAACCGCGCGCGCGAGGGCCGCGGCCAGAAGCCGCTCATCCTGATGTACGACCACATCTACTGGGTGCTGAACTTCGGCAAGAAGCACGTCACGCCCGTGGAGCTGGTGCCGGAGATGGCGCCGTACACCGTGTTCGTGGACGGCATCAGCAAGGCCTTCGCCGCCACCGGCGTGCGCGTGGGCTGGGGCGTGGGCGCGCCCACCCTCATCGCCCGCATGCGGGACGTGCTGGGCCACGTGGGCGCCTGGGCCCCCAAGGCCGAACAGCTCGCCACCGCGCGCTACCTGGACGACGTCCCCGCCACCGAGGCCTTCCTGACGGCGATGCGCCAGCGCGTCGACCAGCGCCTGGAGGCCCTCTACAAGGGCTTCCAGCGCATGAAGGACGCGGGCCTGCCGGTGGAGGCCATCGCGCCGCAGGGCGCCATCTACCTCACCGTGCGCTTCAACGTGGTGGGCAGGGATGGCCTCACCACCAACGACGCCATCCGCAAGCGCCTGCTGGAGAAGGCCCGCTTCGCCGTGGTGCCCTTCCAGGCGTTCGGCCTGGCCGAGGACACCGGCTGGTTCCGCCTCTCCGTGGGCGCCACCTCCGTCGCCGAAATCGAGGAGGCGCTGCCCCGCGTGGAGGCCACCGTGCGTGAAATCCTCGCGGCCCGGTAGCCACTTTCCTCCACAGGCTGGCAGGCAGGGAATAGCCTGCCAGCCGTGGCGTTGAGGGCGCCGCCAACATGCTCAAGCGCTTCGTGGACGTCCGTGACGAGGAGGTAGGGGCGGTCCTCGGGGCGTTCGTCTACTTCTTCACGCTGATGTGCGGCTACGCCATCCTGCGGCCCATCCGCAATGAGATGGGCACCGCCGGGGACGTGAAGCACCTGCCCTGGCTCTTCACCGTCACCTTCGTCGTGATGTTGCTGGCGGTGCCGGCCTTCTCCGCGCTGGTGGCGCGCTACCCCCGGCGGGTGGTGGTGCCGCGGGTCTACCGCTTCTTCCTCCTCAACCTGCTGGCCTTCTTCGTGCTGCTCAAGTGGGGCGTGGCGAAGGAGGGCGTGGCGCGCGCCTTCTATGTCTGGCTGAGCGTCTACAACCTGTTCGTCGTCTCCATCTTCTGGAGCTTCATGGCGGACGTGTTCGCCAGCGACCAGGGCAAGCGGCTCTTCGGTTTCATCGCCGCGGGCGGCACCACGGGGATGATTGTCGGCCCGTTCCTGGTGGGCAGGCTGGCGGAGCCGGTGGGGCCGGTGAACCTCATCCTCGTGTCCGCGGTGATGCTGGAGGTGAGCGCGCAGTGCGTGCGCCGCCTGGGCCACTGGGCGAGGGACGTGCAGCACCAGCCCGCCACGCGCGAGGGTCCGGTGGGCGGCGGGATGCTCGCGGGCTTGAGGCTCCTGGTGACGTCGCCGTTCCTGCTCGCGCTGGGGATGCAGGTGCTGCTGTACGCGGCGACCTCCACGTTCCTGTACTACCAGGAGGTGCAACTCGTCGCGTCCCTGGCGAAGGACGCGGCGTCGCGCACGGCGGCGTTCGCGGACATCGACTTCTGGGTGCAGGTGCTGACGCTGGGAATCCAGACGCTCGTCACCGGGCGGGTCATCTCGCGTCTGGGATTGGGCGTGGCGATGGCGGTGGCGCCGGTGCTGACCCTGGTGGGCTTTGGCGTGCTCGCGTTCGCGCCGGTGCTGGCGGTGCTCATCGCCGTCAAGTCGCTCCGGGGCGCGAGCCATTACGCGCTGGAGCGCCCGTCGCGCGAAATCCTGTTCACCACGGTGGACCGCGAGGCCCGCTACAAGTCCAAGAGCTTCATCGACACGGTGGTGTACCGCGGCAGCGACACGCTGAGTGCGTGGCTGCAGGGCGGCCTCACCGCGCTGGGCCTGGGCATGACGGGCCTGTCGCTGGCGGCCGTGCCCGTGGCCGCGCTGTGGCTCGCGGTGGCCCTGTACCTGGCGCGCCAGCAGCGCACGCGCGCCGCTGAATCCATCCCGCAGACGACCCTTCCTGGAGGAACCACGGCATGAAGCTGTCCCGAAGAGGCGTGATTCAAGCAGCGGCCGCGCTGGGCGCGGTCCAGGTGTTGGGCTGTGCGTCGTCCCCCAAGGCGGGACCGGCCCCAGGCTCGGCGTCCGACGACAAGGGCGGGGAGGCTCCGGGCAAGCCCCTGAACATCCTCATCCTGGGCGGCACCCGCTTCCTGGGCCCGGCGCTGGTGCAGGTGGCGCAGGCGCGCGGCCACACGCTCACGCTCTTCAACCGCGGCAAGTCCAACCCGGGCCTGTTCCCGGACGTGGAGAAGCTCCAGGGCGACCGCGACCCCACCAAGGGCGAGGGCCTGAAGGCGCTGCAGGGCCGCAAGTGGGACGCGGTCATCGACACGTCCGGCTACGTGCCGCGCATCGTGAAGGCGTCCGCGGAGCTGCTCGCGCCCAACGTGGGCCAGTACGTCTTCATCTCCAGCGTGTCCGTCTACAAGGAGATGACGAAGAAGGACCTCAACGAGTCCGACGCAGTGGGCACCCTCCCCGACGAGACCACGGAGGAGATTGGCGAGACGAGCTACGGCCCGCTCAAGGCGCTCTGCGAGAAGGCCGCGGAGACGGCGCTGCCCGGCCGCACGCTCAACATCCGCCCCGGCCTCATCGTGGGCCCGGATGACGGCTCCGACCGCTTCACCTACTGGCCGCTGCGCGTGGCGAAGGGCGGCGAGGTGCTGGCCCCCGGCGACGGCGAGGACCCGGTGCAGATCATCGACGCGCGCGACCTGGCCGCGTTCATCATCCGGAACGTGGAGCGCCGCACCATGGGCATCTTCAACGTCACCGGCCCGGTCCAGCCCATGAACATGAAGGGCATGCTGGAGGACATCCAGAAGACCACCGGGAGCGACGCGCGCTTCACCTGGGTGGACAGCGCGTTCCTGGACCAGCAGAAGGTGACGGCCTTCGCGGACATGCCGGCGTGGGTGCCGCGCACCGGGCCGGAGAGCGGCATCGGCGCGGTGAGCATCGCCAGGGCCACGCAGGCGGGGCTGGCTACCCGGCCGCTCGCGGACACCGTGCGCGACACGCTGACCTGGTTCCACGCGCTGCCGACGGACCGCCAGGAGAAGCTGCGCTCGGGCCTGTCCGCTGAGCGCGAGAAGGAAGTGCTCGCGGCCTGGCACCAGGCGAAGGGCACCGCGAAGGCGGGCTGATCCACCGCGTCCTGAGTCCAGATGCCTGGCCGGGGAGCGGCCGGGCATCCGTCCATGGGCCTCCAGGCAGGCGAGGGCGATGCGGTGCTGGCCAGGCGCGTCATGCGTCCGCACCTTTTCCGCCATGGAACGCGACCGGGACAGCAGGCATCACGTGGTCATCGTGGGGGCGGGCTTTGGCGGGCTGGAGGCCGCGAAGGCCCTGGGCAAGGCGGACAACGTGCGGGTGACGGTGGTGGACCGCTACAACCACCACCTCTTCCAGCCGCTGCTCTATCAGGTGGCGACCTCGGTGTTGAACACCGCGGACATCTCCGCGCCCATTCGCAGCGTGCTGCACTCGCGCAACACGGAGGTGCTGCTGGCGGACGCGAAGTCGGTGGACGCGCGCCGCAAGGTGCTCGTCGTGGAGGGCGGGGAGATTGCCTACGACTCGCTGGTGCTGGCGACGGGCGCGTCGCACTCGTACTTCAAGCACCCGGAGTGGGCGGAGGTGGCGCCGGGCCTGAAGACGCTGGACGACGCGGTGCGCATCCGCGAGCGCATCCTGACGGCCTTCGAGGCCGCGGAGCGCGAGCCCGACCCGGCGCGCCAGCGCGAGTGGATGACCTTCGTCATCATCGGCGCGGGGCCCACGGGCGTGGAGCTGGCGGGGGCGCTCGCGTACATGACGCGGCACTCGCTGCCGAAGGACTTCCGGCGCATCGACACGCGCCAGGCGCGGGTCGTCCTGCTGGAAGGCCTGCCTCGCGTGCTGAGCGCCTACTCGGAGGACCTGTCGGAGGCGGCGAAGCGCGACCTGGAGAAGCTGCACGTCGAGGTGCGCACCGGGGCCCTGGTGACGGACCTGGACGCGGAGGGCGTCACGTTCGGTGACGAGCGCATCGCCACGCGCACGGTGCTGTGGGGCGCGGGGGTGGCGGCGTCGCCGCTGGTGCGCTCGCTGGAGGTGCCGCTGGACCGTGCGGGGCGGGTGAAGGTGACGCCGCTGCTCACGGCGCCGGGCCTGCCGGACGTGTATGTGATTGGCGACGTGGCGGCGGCGGAGCAGCACGGCAAGCCCGTGCCGGGCATCGCGCCGGCGGCGATGCAGATGGGGCGGCACGCGGCGAAGACCATCCGCGACCGCCTGGCGAACAAGCCGCTGCGAGCGTTCCGTTACCACGACAAGGGTAGCTTCGCGGTGATTGGCCGCGGCTATGCGGTGGGCGTGCTCTTCGACAAGTGGCGCATGAAGGGGCTGCCCGCGTGGTGCGTCTGGGCGGGCGTGCACATCGCCTACCTCATCGGCTTCCGCAACCGGCTCTTCGTGATGCTGAACTGGGGCTACACGTTCTTCACCCAGGGGGGCCGGAACATGCGGCTCATCACCCACAACGTGTCCAAGCGCATGCCCGCACTGGCCCCGTCCCGCCAGGCGCCCGCCCTGCCTCCTGCTCCTGTGCGTCCGGAGCTCCCGGCGTCGCAGCCCGCGCCGGTGCACTGAGGAAAGAAGACCTGGGACGTGGTGCGCAAGTCGCCCCGGTGCCTGCTGGCGCCGGGGCGATTTCCGTCATCCAACTCTCGAACCAATGGCGGAGCGGTCATCGCTCAATGCCGCTCACCCAATTTCGAGATGGTTTCTAGGATGCCAGAAACAGGGGATTTAGACGTTCCCGCTATTCAATGCGGCTCGTTAGTACTACCCGGTCACTTGAATCCAGGGGGCCCGTGTGATCTACGGCCGGGATGACACCCGCGCAGCTCAAGAAGTTGGATGAGTCGCTGAGCGCCTATCTCGAAGAGATGGTCGCCGGCATGGGGCGACTGGAGAGGCGGCGCGCCATGGAGGCCTATGTCACGGGCCTACTGCTGGATGGGGAGCGCAAGAGCATCGAGCCGATGGCGGCCCGGCTGGTAGAGGACGCCAGGGATGTCGAGGCAATGCGCCAGCGACTGCAGCAGTGCGTCTCGCAAGGGACGTGGAGCGACGAGGCGCTGAGGGAGCGACTGGCGCGGAAGCTGGAAGAGCGGCTGCCGGAGGTGGAAGCCCTTGTGGTGGACGACACGGGCTTCCCGAAGAAGGGGAAGCACTCGGTGGGAGTCGCCCGTCAGTACTCGGGGACGCTGGGGCGCACGGACAACTGCCAGGTGGCCGTCAGCCTGCATTTGGCTGGGGCTCGTGGCAGCGGGTGTATCGGCATGCAGCTGTACCTGCCCGAGGAGTGGGTGACGGAGAAGGACCGACGCAAGGCGGCCGGAGTCCCCGAGGCGGTAGGCGCCTCGCGCAAATGGGAATTGGCGCTGTCGCAGTTGGATGACGCGTTGGAGTGGGGCGTGCGCAAGCACGTCGTCCTGGCGGATGCGGGGTATGGCAATTGCCGGGAGTTTCGCGAAGGACTCACGGCACGCGGGCTGCCCTACCTCGTCGCCGTGCCGGGGCAGCACAAGGTGTGGCCTCCGGGGGCGACGCCGCACCTGCCCGTGAAGAAGGCTGGCGCGTACGGACGCCCCCGGACTCGCTTCGTCGACGACAGCGGCGTGCAGCCCTGGACGATTGAAGAGTTGGCGCGCCAGTTACCCGAGGAGGAGTACCGCCGCATCAGCTGGCGCGAGGGCAGCCGCGGCACGCAGTCCTCCACTTTCGCCGCAGTGCGAATCCAGGTCGCTGAAGGCCATGTCGTGCGCAAGGCGCCCGGCGCTCCCGAGTGGCTCCTGTGTGAGTGGCCGCCGGGCGAGGCCGCGCCAACGAAGTACTACCTCTCGTCTCTGCCGGAAGACACGCCCCTCAAACGCCTCGTCACCCTGGCGAAGCTGCGCTGGCGCGTCGAGCGCGACTACCAGGAGATGAAGGGCGAAGTCGGCCTGGACCATTTCGAGGGCCGCACCTGGAGAGGCTTTCACCACCACGCCACCCTCTGCATGGTGGCCCATGGCTTCCTCGCGCTCCGTCGAGCGCTTTTTCCCCCGGAGGAGGATTCCCTGGCCCCTTCCCCAGGTGCGTCGGCGGCTTCAGCATCTGCTGCTGCGCCGCCTCGGCCATTGTCCGCTGTGCCTCCGCAGACTCGGCGCTCGCGCTCCTCCTCGAGGACCGTCACGCATCTGATCAAGTAGTATTAGGTACGATGTACCAGCCTACAGGTTGCTGAATGAGTTTCCAGCCTGGCGCAAGAAGGCCTTTCACGAGATCAACCCACTGGATGAATGGCAGCGTTTGAGGCGTGATGCCGTGACGCGCCACATGCGCTGCCTTGAATTTTGCCTTGTATTCTTTTGGAATGGTGAACGTGATGGGTGATTGTGAGCCGATGACTGCCACAAGGTCGGAAAGCACAAGGGGCTCGGAGGTGCCTGCCAGCACGGAATGTGTCAGGTCTGGTGGATACTGACGACTCCAAGCGGATGCTGCGGTTCGGTCCCGGCCATATCCCGGGACCTTCGAACCGAATCCGCTCAAGTTCCAATCCGCCATTCCGCGTCGTGAAAAGAAATCAATCAGAGCACCTTCAGCCACATCGACCAGGGATGGGTCCTCAACGAAAGCGTACCGGCACCGCACCTCGGCAAGCGAGATTCCAGTGCGGCCACGAAGTTTACCTATATGTTCTCGAAGACGAACACTGATGGGCCGCGACGTTTTGCCGATGTACTTTGGCTGGTCATGCAGAAGGAGTTGGTAGAAGCCCGGATACTTCGCGTCCTCCGCCTCACGGATCGGAACAGCAGCGACACGGGAAAGCTTCTCAAGAAGCTGTGCAAGAATCGCGGGCCCGAGTTCGAAGCGAAAGACTAAGTGATCTGGCTCATCCCGAATTGGGGCGATGACTCGAGACGCCGGCTCCCCTTCGGGTGTCTGCTCATCGGGTTCGTCGTGAGCATCGGTCTGAAGGATCGGGTCCTGTGGATCGCGGGGCATGTTGATTTCAAGGTGCTTGCCGACCCTCGTCTACGCACCAACAGGGGGCAGTTTGTAGGCAATTGGTTATTGCTCGTCGTCCTCGGTGAACAAGTCGGGGTCGCTTCGAAGCGCCGGCATCTTCGCTCCCGGTCGATGATCCTTGAGGAACTCGCTCAAGCGTTGCTTGGCGTCCCCCCGTTTGCGGCTGGCGACAAGCTTCTCCGCCCACCCTCTACCGGGATGAAGCGTGTCCCACCAACTACGCTCACCTTGATGGCGTCCGGAGCCCGGGTCGTGGTTACCAAAACCCTCGATGCAGACGTTCCAAACGGGTTGATAGTGCTCGATGAGAAAGCGCTCGGCCATGGTGATCCAGAGTGGCGTCACCACGAGGTATCTTGCCAGGAAGTCCTTTGGGTCGAGGTTATCCGCAGCCCTGATGGATTCCCGGTGTTGGCGGAGGCGAGAGTAGAGCGACCGAGAAGCTCCGGTCTCCTTGGCTCCCTTGCGCGCCCCAGCCGGGACGGCCTTGCCTACGTAGATAGGCCACTGCGCCTTCTTGGAACTGACAGGCGCGTATATATCCAGTTTCCCCTTGTAGAAGAGGGCGTAGACCCCGGCACCTTCGAAAGGTATGTCCAGATCCAGGGTATAGGGCCCCCGGGTCATCAACTCATCGACGCAGTTCTTCGTCAGGTTGGCGTAGTCGAGTGGATTGTACTCGTCAGTGCTCATCTCCCGCATTCAACTTCGCCGCCACGCTGTTGGCCACCACGGCGGCGAGGTCCACTGGGACTGCATTGCCCAGTTGCCGCATCGCCTCCGACCACGAACCCTCGAAGAGCCAGGTGTCGGGGAAGGTCTGGACGCGCGCGGCTTCACGCACGGTGAGGTACCGGACCGAACCATTCGGATATGCGATCATGTTCTCGCCGCCCGGCACTCCGTGGACGCCCGCTTTCAGCGTCTTCGACGGAAGATCGATGGGGCTTCCGGTGTGCCCTGGATAAACCCTCGCGCCCGGGTTGAGGCGATGATTGCTGAAGTCCTTGGCGTCGCGACCCGCGATGGGCTCGGGGAGGCCCGCGATGGCGTCTCGCACCGTGCGCCAGGGCTGCGTCTTGAAGGGTCCTTCCTGCTCCAGGTCGCTCAGCTTCACTCCCAAGCTGACCGGTTCGTTTCTCGGCGCGCGGATCCGGTGACGCTTCCAGTACTCCTTGGTGATGTACTGGTCCCACTTCAGCGCATCCAGGCTGTGCGTTGGCTCGGGGAAGTGCCACTCCAGGTTCGTGTCGGAACGGAAACCCACGACGAAGACCCGCTCACGGGTCTGGGGAACGCCGTAATCGGCCGCGTTCAGCAGCTCGGAGATCACGTTGTACTTCAGGCCCTGGTGCCGCCCCTTCGTCCGCACCTCTTCCAAGCGGTTGCGATGGTCGGTCCACTCTTCGTCGCGCTTCTTGGTGATGGTCGGGTACTCGAGCTGGAGCTTGATGTACTCGAAGTAGTTGCTGAAGCTCTGCCGCAGCAGGCCCTTCACGTTCTCCAGGATGAACGCGCGCGGCTGCAACTCACGGACGGCGCGGACGAACTCGGGGAACATGTTGCGGCTGTCGTCCTGGGCGCGGTGCTTGCCGCCAAGGCTGAAGGGCTGACACGGCGGTCCGCCCGCGACGAGGTCCACTTCGCCGAAGAGGTCGAAGGACATCATCCGCACGTCGGTCTGATGCACCCGCCAACCGCTGATGCCGGGCAGTGCGTTCAACTTCGCGTTGCGTCGAAGGGTGTCGCACGCGTCGTCGTTCCACTCCATCAGACCGCGATGGTGGAAGCCCGCCAGGTGCGTTCCCAAGGCCAGGCCACCCGCGCCCGTGAACAGTTCAATCGAGTCCATGCGTGGGTCCATACAAGGTCGGGCTGACGAACGAGCCCGCGATGAATGGGTCGTGGTACCGCGGAACCTCGGTTGGCGCCATTTCCATCATGCGCTTCACGGTGAGGTTTCGAGCATGGAACCCCACGCCGTGATCCGGTTCACGCGGTGCTACATCCTGGGCTCACGCATTGGCTGCGGGCTCGGTGCCAGCGGCCGAGTCAACGTCCCTGGCCGCGAACTTGGAGGGCCCCAGGAATTCCATGATCCGTTCGGTCAGCTGCTCTGGCGAGCAGGTGAGCTCGCACTCCCAGATTTCAAGGACCGACCATCCCAGCGCCTCAAGCTGCGCGCGCTTCGCCAGATCGCGCTCCCGGTTCGACTCCAATTTGGGGAGCCAGAAGTCGAGGCGGGACTTGGGAAGTCGCGCCAGGGGGCAGGTGGGGTCGGGATGTCGATGCCAGAAGCAGCCGTGCACGAAGATGGCCTTACGCCGACCGGGAAACGCGAGGTCGGGCTTCCCTGGCACCTTGCCGTAGTGAAGCCGGTAACGGTGTCCGAGCGCGGTGACCAGGCGGCGGACAACGAGTTCGGGCTTCGTGTTCCGCCCCTTCACGCGCGACATCCGCTCGCTGCGCTCCTGAGGGGTCAGCGTATCCATGCCTTCTCCCAAGACGTCGTCGAGATGCCGCCTCGCCATTGGCGTCCGCTACAGGAGAGCAGGATCGCCTGGGACCTCCAGTGCCATCCCATCGAACGTACGTCGCACGTCCCGAGGCGACAATCCAACCTGAGAGGCCTTCACCACGACGCGCCAACCATCGAGATGCGGTCCCGCTTTCGCTTGGCCCTTTGGGAGAGGAGTAAGCGTGCCGAGTGATCGCGACAAGTAGGAGAGGCGCGAGGTCCGGGCCCCCTGGTGGGGGAGCGGGCGTGACGGAGCGGGACAGGGGGGCCCTGGCCATGTCAGCCTCTCGCGATAGGGAAGGGTAGGGACGCGCACGGTGGGGGGCCCGACCCCGCGGGTGGGCGTTCAGGGGCGGGGAGGGGACAGGTCATGAGGTGGGATGAGATGGGCGAGTCGCCCGGATGGGACAGGTCGGTGTCGCGGGACGCGAGCGTGGACGGTGGGACGGCTCGCGGTGGGCGGAGTTCCGTCCTCGCGGTGGTGGCGGAGAAGCCCGCCGTGGCGCGCGACATCGCCCGGGTGCTCGGCGCCAACGAGCGCGGCGAGGGCTTCCTTCGCGGCAACGGCTACGTCGTCACGTGGGCCATTGGCCACCTGGTGGGCCTGGCCCAGCCACATGAGATCCGCCCCGAATGGAAGAAGTGGCACCGCTCGCAGCTGCCCATGCTGCCGGGGGACTGGCCGCTGGTGGTGTCGGACTCCACGAAAGCCCAGTTCGAGGTCGTCCGCCGCGTGATGAACGCGCCGGAGGTGTCCGCCGTGGTGTGCGCCACGGACGCCGGGCGCGAGGGCGAGCTCATCTTCCGCTACATCTACGACGCCGCCGGGTGCCGCAAGCCGGTGCGGCGGCTGTGGGTGTCGTCGCTCACCGAGCGCGCCATCCGCGACGGCTTCCAGCACCTCAAGGACGGCAAGGCCTACGCGCCGCTGGCCGCCGCCGCCATGGGGCGCAGCCGCGCGGACTGGCTCGTGGGCATGAACCTGTCGCGCCTCTACACGCTGGCGAGCGGGACCTACGGCAACATGCTGTCCGTGGGCCGCGTGCAGACGCCCACGCTGGCCATGGTGGTGGAGCGCGAGCTGGCCATCCGCGACTTCGTGCCCCGGGACTACCTGGAGGTCGTGGCCACCTTCTCGCCTCGCGGCAAGGGCGCGCCCGTGGGGGTCCGCTACCAGGGCACGTGGTTCCGCTCGGGGCCGGATGGCAAGCCGGTGATTCCGCCGGGCTACGAGTCCGTGCGCGAGGCGCGCCGGCTGGACGCGGACGGCGTAGAGGCGGGCCGGGTCATCGACCGCGTGCGCGGCGGCAACGCGGTGGTGGAGTCGCTGGACGCGGAGACGAAGCGGATGGCTCCGCCGCTGCTCTACGACCTCACGGAGCTCCAGCGCCACGCGAACCGGCTCTACGGCTTCAGCGCGCAGCGCACGCTGGAGGTCGCGCAGGCGCTCTATGAGAAGCACAAGCTCTTGAGCTACCCGCGCACCGCGAGCCGGCACCTGTCGGAGACGGTGGCGGACACGCTGCCGGAGGTGGTGCGCGCCATCGAGGCTCCGTACCGGGAGGACCTGGCGCCGGGCACGGGCGAGCGCCCGCTGGGCAAGCGCTACGTGGACGACTCGAAGGTGACGGACCACCACGCCATCATCCCCACGCCCATGCCGGCGTCCGGCGTGCGGCTGTCTCCGGACGAGCAGCGCCTCTATGACCTGGTGTGCCGGCGCCTGCTCCAGGCGTGGCACGAGGACCACGTCTGGAAGGTGACCACGGTCATCACCGCGGTGACGTCGAAGGGGGACGCGGGGCCGGTGGTGGACCGCTTCCACAGCGCGGGCACGCAGGTGGAGAAGGTGGGCTGGAAGGTCCTGGACGTGGGGGGCGGGCAGAAGGCGCCGCGCCTCAAGCCGGAGGGCAAGAAAGGCGCGGACAAGGACAAGGAGGAGGAGCCGGACGACGAGCCGCAGGACCTGCCTTCGGGGCTCGCGCGCGGACAGGCGCAGACCGTGGAGGACGTGGAGGCGGTGAAGAAGCGCACGCGTCCGCCGCCGCGCTTCACGGAGGCCACGCTCCTCACGGCGATGGAGTCCGCGGGGCGTACGCTGGATGAGAAAGAGCTGGTGGACGCGATGCGCGACACGGGGCTGGGCACGCCCGCCACGCGCGCCGCGACCATCGAGCTGCTGCTCGAGCGCGAGTACCTGACCCGTGAGGGCAAGCGCCTGGTGGCCACGGACAAGGGCATCCACCTCATCCAGGTGGTGCACCCGGACGTGAAGTCCCCGGTGATGACCGGGCAGTGGGAAGCGTGGCTCCAGCGCATCGAGCGCGGGCAGGGCGCGCTGGATGCGTTCATGAGCGGCATCGAGGCGTATGTGCGGGAGGTCGTGGGCCAGGCGCCCACGTCGCTGCCGCCCACGCCGGTGGCGGGCCCTGGGGCCCGGAACGAAGCCGCGGCATCGAGCGCGCGCTTCGAATCCACCCGGCCGCATCCCGCGAAGGCCCCCACCGAGGACCTCTTCCGGACCCGTGAGGCCGCGACCGCCACCGTGCAGGCCGCGGCCCGTGCCAATACCGCGCGCAATGAGGTCGGTGCCTCCGCGAGCATGGCGGGAGATGGCTCCCGCGCGTTCGGCCACGGTGCGACAGGGGATGCACGTCACGCAGGGGCTTCCACCCATGGTGGCTCCGACGGCCATGGGGGCGCCGTCGCACAGGCCGCGCCGCCGCGCGTACAGGACCGGCCTCCCAACATCCCCTCCGCGGAGGTGCGCACCGCCTTCGTGCAGGCCTCCTCCGAGGGCTTCGGCCGAGCCAAACGTCAGCCCCAGACCGTGAACATGGGCAGCACCCGGCCGGAGCGCGTGCACCGTGCTCCCACGCCTCCGGACAAGCTGCGCGGACTCCTCAAGGAGGCCTTCGGCTTCAACGACTTCCGCCCGTACCAGGAAGAGGTCTGCCGCGCGGCCACGTCCGGCGAGGACCTGCTGCTGGTGATGCCCACCGGCGCGGGCAAGTCCCTCTGCTACCAGCTCCCGGGCCTGGCCCGCGCGGGCACCACCGTCGTCGTCAGCCCGCTCATCGCGCTGATGGAGGACCAGGTGCTGCGGCTCCAGTCGCTGGGCTTCGCCGCGGACCGCATCCACTCCGGCCGCGACCGGGCCACCTCCCGGCAGGTCTGCGCCGAGTACCTCGAAGGGCGCCTGGACTTCCTCTTCATCGCCCCGGAGCGCCTGGGCGTCCCCGGCTTCGTGGAGCTGCTGGCCCGCCGCACGCCCTCGCTCATCGCCATCGATGAAGCGCACTGCATCTCGCAGTGGGGCCACGACTTCCGTCCGGACTACCGGCTGCTGGGCTCGCGCCTGCCGCTGCTGCGTCCCGCGCCCGTGGTGGCGCTCACCGCCACCGCCACGCCGGACGTGCAGAAGGACATCGTCCAGCAGCTGGGCCTGCGGGGCTCACGCGGCGGCGCCGCGCACACCTTCATCCACGGCTTCCGCCGCACCAACATCGCCATCGAGGTGCGCGAGCTCAACCCGGGCGCCCGCGGCGACGCCATCCTGTCCCTGCTCAAGAACCCGGAGCACCGGCCCGCCATCGTCTACGCGTCCACGCGCAAGCACGCGGAGCAGTACGCGGACCTGCTCGCGCACGACTTCCACTCCGCGCCGTACCACGCGGGCCTCCAGCCGTCGGAGCGCGACCGCATCCAGGCCGCCTTCCTCAAGGGCCACCTGGAGGTCATCGTCGCCACGACCGCGTTCGGCATGGGCATCGACAAGCCGGACGTGCGCACCGTCATCCACGCGGCGCTGCCCGCGAGCCTGGAGGGCTACTACCAGGAGCTGGGCCGCGCGGGGCGCGACGGCAAGGACTCGCGCGCGGTGCTGCTCCACGCCTTCGTGGACCGGCGCACCCACGAGTTCTTCCACCGCCGCGACTACCCGGACCCCTCCGTCCTGGAACGCATCTACCAGGCCACCTCCAACGAACTGGAGCCCAAGGCCTCCATCCAGGCCCGCGTGCGCGGCGACCCGGAAATCTTCGACAAGGCCCTGGAGCAGCTGTGGATCCACGGCGGCGTGGAGATGACCCCGGACGAGGACGTGCGGCGCGGCCGGGCGGGCTGGGCCGTGGCGTACATCGCGCAGCGCGAGCGCAAGCAGCTCCACCTGGAGCAGATGGGCCGTTACGCGGAGGCGCATGACTGCCGCATGCGCCACCTGGTCGCCCACTTCGGCGACGTGCAGGACTCCGGCGCCGCCTGCGGCCTGTGCGACGTCTGCGCCCCCGAGTCCTGCGAGGTGGTCCGCTTCGAGGAGCCCTCCGCCCTGGAGGCCCACGCGCTGGGCCGCATCCTGGAGGCCCTCCACGCCCGCGACGGCCAGGCCACCGGACGGCTTCACCGGGAGCTCTTCGGGGAGCAGCTCCACCGCCGCGACTTCGAACGGCTCGTGGGCGGGCTGGTGCGCGCGGGGCTGGTGCGCCTGGAGTCGGACTCGTTCGACAAGGACGGCCAGGTCATCCAGTTCCAGCGGCTGGCCCTCACGGACACCGGCCGCCGTGCCCGCGTCATCGCTCCCGGACAGGTGGTGCTCCCCCAGGCGCGCGAGGTGCCCTCCAAGAAGCGCAAGGGCCGCACGGCCGCCGGTGGCACGAAGCGCGCGTCCCGCAAGCGCGCCGCCTCCAGCGCGGAGGGCGCGTCTCGGGGACGCGGCAAGAGCCGCCGGGGCGCCTCGGAGTCCTGGGCCCCTCGCGCCGCCTCCGACGACTTCAGCCAGGAGTCCTTCCCCACCGAGGCCCCTCCGGCCCGCGGCTGGAAGGCGCGCGCCACGCCGGAGTCGTCGCCAGGCCGGGGTCCCCGCGCCTCCTGGAACGCGTCGCGCAACGCGGCGCCGGACTTCGACCCGCCCCCAGCGTCCCCCGCCCTGGTGGCCACCCTCAAGGAGTGGCGCCTCACCGAGGCCCGCAAGCGCAAGGTGCCCGCCTTCCGCATCCTCACCGACCGCGTGCTGGACGCCATCGCCAGCGCGAGGCCCTCCAGCGGGGCGGAGCTGATGTCCATCCACGGCGTGGGCCCGACGCTCGCGGAGCGCTACGGACCGCAGATCCTCTCGCTCGTGTCCCGCCGACGCTGACGCCGGGCGGATCCGCGTGTCACCCGGCGGACAGGGGCGCGTGGATCCACCCGTCCAGGGCACTCCAGGGGCAGCGCCGTCCGCCTCGAACCGCCTGACAAGGGAACGCCTTTTCCTGGGCCGCAGGCGCGGGGGGCTACCGGCCAGGCGTGAAGCTTGTTTCCCAAGCTTGTAGGCAAAAGTCCGGGTGCCACCTTCTCGTCCACACGCGCAATGGGAGCGGCGTGAGGGGTCCAAGGGGGCGCGCAATGGAGCTGGGTTTCGAGACGATTGGCAACGCCACACTCATCTGTCACGACAACGGGCCGGTGCTGGTGACCGACCCCTGGACGGACGGGGACGCGTACTTCGGCAGCTGGACCCTGTCCCACGAGATTCCGGAGGAGCAGCGCCAGTCCATCCGGGACTGCCCCTACGTGTGGCTGTCCCACGGCCACCCGGACCACCTGAGCATGGCGTCGCTGGAGAAGCTGCGGGAGCGCACGCTGCTGGTCCCCAACCACGTGGGCGGCCGCATCCGCGACGACCTGCGCGAGGCGGGCTTCAAGGTCCAGGTGCTCCAGGACCGCGAATGGACGCGCCTGTCCCCGCGCATCCGCGTGCTGTGCATCCCGGACGTGAACCAGGACGCGGTGCTGCTGGTGGAGGTGGGCGGCCGGCTCATCGTCAACCTCAACGACGCCGGTGACCGCGGCCAGGGCCGCTTCGTGCGCCGGGTCATCAAGGAGTACAGCGAGTCGTACCTCCTGGCCCTGTCCGGCTACGGCGACGCGGACATGATGAACTTCTTCACCGAGGACGGGCGCCGCATCCTCCCGTACGCGGCGGCGAAGACGCCCGTGGGACAGACCATCGCGCGCATGGCGGAGACGTACGGCGTGCGCTACTTCGTCCCCTTCAGCTCCATGCACAAGTACCAGCGCTCCGACAGCGTCTGGTGCTCCGAGTACACCACCACGCTGCCGGACTACGCGCGGGGCTTCGCCTCCAACACCTGCGAGATGCTCCCGGCCTTCCTGCGCCAGGACTTCACCAACGACTCCTCCGTCTCCATCAACCCGAAGGAGCGCGCCATCAAGCCGGTGGACTCCAAGGAGTTCGGGGACGACTGGAGCGAGCGCCTGGAGGCGGACGAGGTGAAGCAGCTGGAGCAGTACTTCCGCGCCGTCGAGCACCTGGGCACGGTGATGGACTTCCTGCGCTTCCGCGTGGGCGGCCAGGAGCACGTCATCGAGTTCAACAAGCGCCGCTTCCACAAGGGCATCACCTTCGAGGCGCCCCGCAACTCGCTGATGACCGCCGTGAAGTACCAGGTGTTCGACGACCTGCTCATCGGCAACTTCATGAAGACCACCGTGCACGGCGGCTTCGGCAAGGGCAGCCTCTACCCGGACTTCAGCCCCTTCGTGGCCAAGTACGCGGACAACGGCAAGGCCCGCACGGCGGCGGAGCTGCGCAACTACTTCAACGAGTACCGCAGCCGCGACATGGTGGGCTACCTGCGCCACCAGCTGGACGCCCACTGCGTGCGCCCCCTCCAGATTCAGTCCGCGGAGCTGCTGCGCACCCTGCTGCCCCCGGGCTCCAACAGCTTCCGCATCGCCAAGGAGACCTACTGGAAGATGCGCCGCGCCATCCTCTAGGGATTCCCCGGAAAGCCACAGCCAGGGCTGACCGGAATCAGGACACCTTGCTGTCTCTTTCCAAGACAGTAAGAGCCGCCCGGGAAAAGCATAATCCTTCAGGGTACTTGGCTTTGTAAACGTCACGTGAAGTGACGGTTGACGTGGGGAGGGCTGGAGCGGGAGCGCTCCAGCTATCCCCGCGTTTCCTGTTTTTCTCCTGGGGAGTGCCGTTGGCCCGACAGTTGCTCAATGGCCCGGCGCGCGACACGCGGCTGGCGGGAAGGCCAGGGCGGTGGTGGCGCATCCCTCGAAGCACACAGGAAGAGTCTCCCAATGCTCAAGTTCCGCTCTGTTGCGATGCTGGCTGGCGTGTCGCTGACGCTCGGCGCGTGCGGTGGCCCCGAGTCCGCGCAGGAGTCCGAGGTCAAGCCGACGTGGGAGGAGTTCCAGGCGAACGCCTACCGCGAGCCGTGGGAGGGCGGGAAGATCATCGTCAACGGTGACGAGGCCCTGGAGTCCGAGGAGGAGCTGAAGGCCTACTTCCACAACGTCGTCGAGGCGCAGCTGGGCAAGTCCCAGGACGGCCTGGCCGTGTACTACATCGGCGGCGACATCAAGTGGAGCAGCACGCAGAAGCTGAACCTCACGTACTGCATCAGCAACAACTTCGGCACCAACAAGACGAAGATGGTGAACGCGATGGCGAGCGCGACGGCGGCCTGGGAGGCCACCGCGAGCGTCAACTTCACCTACCTGTCCCAGTACGACGCGTCCTGCACCGCGTCCCAGTCGGGCGTGCTGTTCGACATCCGTCCGGTGTCGGGCCAGTCCTACGTGGCCCGCGCGTTCTTCCCGAACTCCAGCCGCTCTGGCCGCAACGTGCTGGTGGACAGCAGCGCCTTCGGCAACCTGTCGCCCTGGACCCTGACGGGCATCCTGCGCCACGAGCTGGGCCACACGCTGGGCTTCCGTCACGAGCACACCCGCTCCACGGCGAGCGGCTGCTACGAGGACAGCCAGTGGCGCGCGCTGACCTCCACCTACGACCGCTCCTCCGTCATGCACTACCCGCAGTGCAACGGCACCCAGACGGGCGACCTCGTGCTGACGACCCTGGACAAGCAGGGCGCCCGCGCGCTGTACCCGTGAGCTGAGCTTCACGCTTGAGGGGGCAGGGGCCGGTGGGAGCGTCCTTTCGGACGCGCCCGTCGGCCTCGTGCCGTTTCTGGCGGCGGTTAGAAGCGGGCGGAGACCTCGTCGGCCTCCGTGGGGCGCTCGAAGAAGATGAGCGTCTTGCCGCCGCGCTCGCCAATCTCCAGGCACTCCAGCGCGCCCGTGTCGCTGTCCAGCTCCGCGTAGACGTGGTCCGGTTCGAGGATGCGGTGGGTGATGCGCCCGTCCTCGCGGCCCACGATGATCTGCACCGCGCCGGAGTCGCTCCCCTTCCTCTCCAGGGAGATGTCCACCAGGGGCAGGCGGTCGGCGAGCGGCTGGTCGCCCGTCTCCGCGTCGATGGACTCCACGCGCACCCACTGGGTGACGTCCTTCTTGCTGATGCCGGCGAGGTAGCTCGCCCACTGCTCCCGGGGGATTTCCTGGTTGATGTGTGCCATGGGTCCGCCTCCGCGGCTGTCGTGTGCCTCAACCGTAAGGCGTCTGACTCGCGGGTGAAGGACGGGCCCGGCTGAACGACGCTCCGGGGGCCCCGCGGACCGGGCCCCGGTGCGTTGGCTGCTTCAGCCGCGCACGGCGTGCACGGCGTCGTCCTTCAACACCAGGCGCACGGTGGCGGCCTTGCCGTGGCCGAAGTGCTCGTAGGCGGCCTGCTCCAGCACGGGGGCCAGGGCGGTGCGCAGGCCGCGAGCGCCCGTCTCGCGCTTGAGGGCGCGGGCGACGATCCACTCGCGCACGCCCGCGTCCACGGTGAGCTCCAGGCCCTCGTGGGCGAACTCGCGCTCCCAGGTGCGCAGCACGTTGTCCTGGAGGATGTCCCCCAGCGTGGCCGCGTCCAGCGGGTTGAAGGACACCAGCCGGTTGAAGCGGCCAATCAGCTCCGGGATGAAGCCGTAGCGGGAGAACGCGGTGGTGTTCTCCAGGTGCTCCTCGGTGATGCGCGTGGCGATGGACTCCAGGTCCTTCTGGCCACCCTTGCCGGGCGTGCGGCCAAAGCCCACGCGCTCCACGTGGGTCATGGTCTCCGCCGTGCCCCGGAAGCCGCTGAAGGCGCCGCAGGCGATGAAGGTGATGCAGCCCATGTCCAGGGATTCGGAGCGGATCCGGCTGGTGAAGCCGAAGTCCGGCGGGAAGGTGGCCTGCGCCGCGGAGAGCAGGTGCAGCAGGCTTCGCTGCACGCCGAAGCCGCTCACGTCCTTGGTGGTCTGCTGGCCGGAGAAGCGGCTGTCGGAGCGGCTGGTGGCGAGCTTGTCGAACTCGTCCATGCAGATGACGCCGCAGGCGGCCCACGCCGCGTCGCGCTCCGCGGCTTCGTAGAGGCGGGACAGCAGGGTGCTGACGTCGTCGCCCACGTAGCCCGTTTCGGAGAACTGGGTGGCGTCCGCGAGCACGGTGGGCACGCCCAGGATCTCCCGGAACATCAGCTCCACGAGGAACGTCTTGCCGGAGCCGGTGGGGCCCAGGAAGAGGGCGTTCTCTCGGGTGCCGGGCTCGGGCTCCAGCCCCTCCAGGTACAGCCGGCGGATGCGGCGCAGGTGGCGGTAGGCGAGCACGGAGGCCGCGCGGCGGGCCTCGGACTGGCCCCGGTAGCCCAGGTCTCCCAGGCGCGCGTCGATCTCCTGCGGCGACAGCACCTCCAGCGCGGCCACGCGCTCCTGGATGGGCGGGCCTTCGGGGAAGGCGGAGGGTTCGACGCCGGAACGGGGAGACATCGCGGTGGGCTCCAGGAGGGCAGGCTCGGCGGCGCCCATCATCCGGGACGTGCGCGGGCGCCACAAGCCATCCCCCCGTGACGGAGGGCGTGCGCGCCTCCGTCCGCCGGTCCGCACTCGTGGGCCCCGAGAGGTCGGCCCGTGAACAGCGGTGGGCCTTGAGGGCGAGGGGTGCTCCCCGGGCCCGCGTCCGCGCATTAACAGGGACACGACATGGCTCAATCGATTGAAGCACGGTCCCAAGCGCCCCGGCTGGGTGCGTGGGCGGAGGGTTCCTCGGTGCGCTGGCGCGTCTGGGCGCCCGGCCACAAGGGCGTGGACGTGGTCCTCTACGACGCGCAAGACCGCGTCCTGCGCAAGGTGCCGCTCACCGCCGAGGCGGACGGCTGCTTCGGCGGCGCGCTGCCGGACCTGCCCGAGGGCACGCGCTACAAGCTCAGCGTGGACGGCGGAGACCCCTTCCCCGACCCGTGGTCCCGCTCGCAGCCCGGGGGCGTGCACGGCCCGTCGGAGGTGGTGGGCTCCGACCACGGCTGGACGGACTCGCACTGGAAGGGGCCGGATCCGCGGGCGATGGTCATCTACGAGGTGCACGTGGGCACCGCCACGCCGGAGGGCACCTTCGAGGCGTTCATCCCGAAGCTCGCCCACCTGCGCGAGCTGGGCGTGAACACACTGGAGCTGTTGCCGGTGGCCAGCTTCCCGGGGGCCCGAAACTGGGGCTACGACGGCGTGGACCTCTTCGCGCCGCAGGCCACCTACGGCGGGCCCCGGGGCCTGCGCAAGCTCATCGACGCGGCGCACGCGCACGGGCTCGCGGTGCTCATCGACGCCGTCTACAACCACTTCGGACCGGACGGGAACTACCTGCGCGCGTACTCGCCGCACTACTTCACCGGCAAGCACCACACGCCCTGGGGCGACGCGGTGAACTACGACAGCGAGGGCAGCCGCTTCGTGCGCTCGCTGGTGCTCTCCAACGTGGAGATGTGGATCCGCGACTACCACGCGGACGGCCTGCGCCTGGACGCCGCGCACGCGCTGGTGGACGACGGCCAGCCGCACCTGCTCGCTGAAATCGTGGAGCGCGCCCACGCCGCTGGCTCCGGCCGCCGCGTGGTCGTCATCGCCGAGGACGAGCGCAACGAGCGCAAGCTCGTCACGCCCGCGTCCGAGGGCGGCTACGGCCTGGACGGCGTCTGGGCGGATGACCTGCACCACCAACTGCGGCGCGCCTTCGCGGGCGACCACGAGGGCTACTATCAGGACTACACGGGCAGCGCGGAGGACCTGGCCGCGACGCTGCGGCAGGGCTGGTTCTACACGGGCCAGAAGTCGAAGAACCTGGGCCACGCGCGCGGCACGGACCCGAAGGGGCTGGGGCCGTGGCACTTCGTCCACTGCATCCAGAACCATGATCAGGTGGGCAACCGGCCCTTCGGCAACCGCCTGTCGGAGGACGTGTCGCCGGCCGCCTACCGCGCCATGAGCACGCTGCTCCTGATGTCGCCCTTCACGCCGCTGCTCTTCATGGGCCAGGAGTGGAACGCGCGCACGCCGTTCCTCTACTTCACGGACCACAACGCGGAGCTGGGCAAGCTCGTCACGGAGGGGCGCCGCAAGGAGTTCGCCGGCTTCTCCCGCTTCAAGGGCGAAGAGGTGCCGGACCCGCAGGACCGCGACACCTTCACCCGCTCCACGCTGGACTGGGGCGAGCTGGCCCACGCGGAGGCCGCGGGCGTGCATACGCTCTACAAGGAGCTGCTGCGCCTGCGCGCCACGGAAGCGGTGCTCACCAGCCGTCAGGGCACGCACGACGCCCGCGCGCTGGGGCCGGACGCGTTCGTGCTGGAGCGCCGCGCGGAAGGGGACACCTTCCTCATCTTCGTGAACCTGCGGGGCTCGCTGGTGCACACGCTGAACCCGCACGCGAGCGCGGGCATCGTCATGTGGAGTGAGAACCCGCGCTACGGCGGCACCGTGGAGGCGTCCCCGCTCACCGGCAACGTCGTGCGCCTGGAGGGCCCCTCCGCCGCGGTGGTGAAGCTGCGCGAGTAGCCCGCACGCAAAGGCAGACACGGTTTCACGCGCGGCCCGTCACCCCGGAAGCAGGGGAGGCGGGCCGCGACGTATTCGGACAGTGAAACATGCAACGACAAGGAATGCCCTCGGGGCCGGGCCGGTACACGGCCGCCAGGAGGAAGCACCTTGTCTCAATCTCATCCATCACCGTGGAAGCGGCACCTCACCACCGCGAGCGCGCTCGCGCTGTTCGCGTCCGCGGCACCGGCGCTCGCCGCGTCGGGCTTCACCGCTGTCACCGCCAGTGGGAATGACGGGAACCTTCCGTCCGCCTCCATCGACGGCAACCTCACCACGCGCTGGTCCAGCGACGGCGTGGGGCAGTGGCTCCGGGGCGACCTGGGCAGCGTGAAGTCGCTGTCCGCGGTGGACATCGCCTGGCACCGGGGCGACGAGCGGACCAACACGTTCGTCCTCGCCACGTCCACGGATGGCACCACCTGGTCCACGGCCGTGTCCACGAAGTCGTCCGGCACCACCGCGAACTTCGAGCGCTACAGCTTCACCGCGCGCAACGCCCGCTACGTGCGCGTCACCGTCAACGGCAACTCCGTCAACACCTGGGCCAGCATCGCGGAGTGGGCCGCCATCACCGGCGCCGCCACGCCCACGGCAGGCAAGGACCGCTTCGGCGTCACCATGCTCTACCCCTCGAAGTCCGGGGGCGAGGCGTGGACGCTGGCGGACAACGCGCTGGCGGATTCGCGCTTCGACCCGCAGGACACCATCACGCGCAACAGCGACGGCTCCTGGAAGATGAAGGACAAGCAGGTGCGGATGAGCGTCTTCACGTCCACGGGCTACGACGACCGGAAGATTCCCACCTACGACCGGGACGTGCTCGCGAGCCGCGGCTACATGCAGGCGCCGAACGACTGGAAGAACATCGAGATGACCGGCTTCGTGAAGGTCAACGCGGTGGCGGACGTGAAGGACAACTTCGCCTGGTACGCGCGCGGCGGGAAGCACAACGACAAGTACTCCGGCTGCGAGGGCAGCAGCTACAAGGCGGGCCTGCACTATGACGGCCGCGCGCGCTGGGAGAAGGAGACCTGGCACGTCTCCTACGAGCAGACGCCCTACGTCACCGCGACGTCCGCGCTGAAGGGCCGCTGGGTGGGCTTCAAGGCCGTCATGCGCAACATCACCGTCAACAGCCAGACGGCGGTGAAGCTGGAGCTGTACGTCAACGAGAACGCGGACAAGGTGACGTGGAAGAAGGTCTACGACCAGACCGACGCCGGCCGGTGGGGCGGGGATGCCCAGCACTGCGGCGGCGCCGTGCCGGCCGCGCCCATTACGTGGGGGGGCCCCATCGCGGTGTTCCGCTGGGACAACGCGACGGACGTGGACTTCAAGTGGCTGAGTGTTCGCGAAATCCAGCCCTGAACCCCGCGTGAAGACGGGCCCGCGCGCGGCCTGACGCAGGACGGCAGGCCGCGCGCAGGGCGGGCGGGGAGGCCCGGGTGGGGGTGTCCCGGCCGTGGGGAGGCGGGGCTTTCCATCGACAGGGGGCGCCGGGGTGGGCAGCATGGCGCCGCCATGAACGTCGACCAAGCCCTCGCCTCGTCCGAGCGCATCTGGGAGCAGGAAATCCTCCCGGCGCTGGAGCGCTACATCCGCATCCCCAACAAGTCGCCCGCCTTCGACCCGGACTGGGTGAAGTCCGGCCACATGGAGCAGGCCGTCCAGCTCATCGCGGACTGGTGCCGCGCGCAGGCCACGCACCTGCCGGGGCTGACGGTGGAGGTGGTGCGGCTGAAGACGGCGGACGGCAAGGACCGCACGCCGGTCATCTACATGGAGGTGCCGGGCACGCGCGGTGACGACACCGTGCTGCTCTACGGCCACCTGGACAAGCAGCCGGAGATGACCGGCTGGCGCGAGGGCCTGACGCCGTGGACCCCCGTGCGCGAGGGCGACAAGCTCTTCGGGCGCGGCGGCGCGGATGACGGCTACTCCGCGTTCGCGTCGCTGTCCGCGCTGCGGCTGCTGAAGGAGCAGGGCGTGCCGCACGCGCGCTGCGCCATCGTCATCGAGGCGTGCGAGGAGAGCGGCAGCTACGACCTGCCCGCGTACATCGAGGCGCTGGCGCCGCGCATCGGCAAGCCGTCGCTGGTGGTGTGCCTGGACTCGGGCTGCGCGAACTACGAGCAGCTGTGGATGACCACCAGCCTGCGCGGCATGGTGGCCGGCAACCTGCGCGTGGACATCCTCACGGAGGGCGTGCACTCCGGTGACGCGACGGGCGTGGTGGCGTCCTCCATGCGCATCATGCGGATGCTGCTGTCGCGCGTGGAGGACGAGGCCACGGGCCACATCAAGGTGCAGGCCCTGCACACGGAGATTCCCGAGGGTCGCCGCCAGCAGGCGAAGGCCGCCGCCCAGACGATGGGCGACGAGCTGTTCTCCAAGTTCCCCTGGGTGGAGGGCGCGCGCCCGGTGACGACGGACGGCGTGGAGCTGGTGCTCAACCGCACCTGGCGTCCGGCGCTGGCGCTGACGGGCGTGGAGGGCGTGCCGGCCCTGGCGAGCGCGGGCAACGTGCTGCGCCCCTTCACGACGTGGAAGCTGTCCATGCGCATCCCGCCGCGCGTGGACCCCAAGGCGGCCGCGAAGGCGCTGAAGGAGACGCTGGAGAAGGACCCGCCGTACGGCGCGAAGGTGTCGTTCGAAGGGGACAAGGCGTCGGTGGGCTGGGACGCGCCGCCGCTGGCCGGCTGGCTGTCCAACGCGGTGGAGAACGCGTCCAAGGCGTGCTTCGGCAAGCCCGCGATGGCGATGGGCGAGGGTGGCACCATCCCGTTCATGGGCATGCTGGGTGAGCGCTTCCCGGAGGCGCAGTTCCTCATCACGGGCCTGTTGGGGCCGGGCAGCAACGCGCACGGGCCCAATGAGTTCCTGCACATCCCCACGGGCAAGAAGCTGACCGCCGCGGTGGCGAGCGTCGTCGCGGACCACTTCAAGCGGTAGTCGTGCCTCAACGGAGAGACGGGGGCCGCACGTGCCCCGTCCTCCTCGGTTCTCCTGGAGCCCCCATGCCGAGCAAGCCCCGCCGCACCGGCCACGTCCGTTCGCAGCCCCTCATCGCGGTGCGCGACGTGGAGGCCAGCAGCCGGTGGTACCAGCAGGTGCTCGGCTGCGAGAGCGGGCACGGCGGGCCCGAGTACGAGATGTTGCTGAACAACGGCGAGCTCGTGCTCCAGCTCCACGCGTGGGACCTGGATGAGCACGCGAACCTGATGGGGCCGGACACGGCGCCGAAGGGCCACGGCGTGCTGCTCTGGTTCGAGACCACGGACTTCGACGCGTGCGTGGAGGCGGCGCAGGCGCTGAAGGTGGAGTGGGTGGAAGAGCCGCACGTGAACCCGAACTCACGCCGCTGGGAGTTCTGGGTGAAGGATCCGGACGGCTACGTCGTCGTCGTGGCCGCGGAGTCGCGAGCGAAGCGCTCCTGACGCGCCTTATCCGGGGCAGGGCTTTTCGGCGGCACGAAGCGGCGCCTCGGCGCCCCGTCTTGATGCCAGCGACGACGCGCTGACGCGCGTTACCCGAACAGGATTTGTCCGCCGGACCGGCGGCACGAAGAGGCGCCTCAGCGCCCCGTCTTGATGCCCAGCGTGGACCCGGAGGGTGGCTTCTTCGGCTGGGTCGCCGGCCGCGTCGGCCGCTTCTGGAGCGCCACCGCCACCCCGGGCGCGTCCGCCGCGGACACCTGCCGCGTCACCGGCTCGTAGCCGTTGAGCGCGAGCGTCACCGCCACCGACGGCTCCCCGGGCACCAGCGGCAGCGCCACCGGCGTGATGCCGCGCTCCTCACCCGCCACCTGCACCGTGGCGCCGGGCGGCTCGCTCGTCACCATCAAGCGCACTGGCTGGGGCTCCGGCTTCTGCGCGGGCGTCTCCGGCGTCGCGGGACGCGTGGGCGTCTCCGGCGCGCGGCCCCGCACCTCCTCGGGGGGCCGCGTGGCCACGACCGGGGGCGGCGTCACCGTCTCGGTGCCACCGCGCACCAGCACCACCGCCGCGCCGCCCACCACCAGCGCCACGCCGCCCACCACGAAGGGCAGCCACGCGCGCCGCTTCGGAGGCTCCGGCATCAGGGCCGCGGTGTTCCGCGTCTTCTCCGGCTCCACGCGCGTGGGCGGACGGGACGGCGGCCCCACCAGCTTCGACGCCCGCGAGCCGGCCTGGCCCCGCGCACCCGACGTGGGCATCCCGTCCCGTGACGAGTTGGACTGCGCGTCCAGGTCCACGTCCTCGGCCAGCTGGTCCAACTTCGTCGGATCCGCCTCCGTGGCGATGCGGTCCGCGTACAGCTCCCGCAGGTACGCGGCCAGGTGCGCGCTGCTGGACGGCAGCCGCAGGTTGAGCGCCCAGTCCTCCAGCGCCAGGCGGAACGCGGCGCAGTCCGCGTAGCGACCCTCCGGCGTGGGCGCCAGGGCCTTGAGGACAATCTCATCCAGGCCCGGCGGCAGCTTCGGGTTGAGCTGCGAAGGCGGCGGCACCTGGCAGTCGCGCACCAGCCGCAGCGTCATCAGGTCCGTGTCGCCCTTGAAGAGGCGCTTGCCCGTGAGCAGCTCCCACATCACGACGCCGAGCGCGAACTGGTCGCTCCGGCCGTCCACCGCCATGCCGTTGGCCTGCTCCGGCGACATGTACGGGTACTTGCCCTTGAGCACGCCCGTCGCCGTCTGCTGACCGCTGGTGGCCGCCTTCGCCACGCCGAAGTCGATGACCTTCACGCCCCCGTCGAACCCGACGAGCACGTTCTGCGGCGACACGTCCCGGTGCACCAGCTTCAGCGGCTGACCGTGCCCGTCCCGCGCACCGTGCGCGTAGGACAGCCCCGCCGCCGCGTCCGCGATGATGCGCACCACCAGTCCCACCGGCAGCGGGCGCTCCTGCTTGCGCGCGAAGCGGTCCAGGCGGCGCACGTCCTCGCCCTGCACGTACTCCATGGCCAGGCAGTGCCGGCCCTCAATCTCCGTGAGGTCGAGGATGGTGATGAGGTTCGGGTGGGACAGCCGCGCCACCAGCCGCGCCTCGTCCAGGAACATCTCCAGGAACTCTTCGTCCTCGGCGAGGTGCGGCAAGATGAGCTTGAGGACGACCAGGCGCTCGAAGCCCGTCCCGTGCTCTCGGGCGAGGAACACCTGTCCCATTCCGCCCGACGCGATTTTTCGAAGCAGCTCGTATTTCCCGAAGACCACCGCCATGGGTGTCCGGGAGGATACCGCGCTTTCTCACCGGGCGGGAAACAGCCGACTTCCAAAATGACAGAGGCTCTGTCCAGCAGGGAGGGGCCCGCCTCCCTACCCGTGGAGGAGGCAGGCGGGCTACTGACGTCTAGGCCTTCATCTTGTAGCCGGAGCGCAGCACCGCGTACGTGACGCCCGTCGCGACCGCAGCCGTCACGGCGAGGATGGCCCCACCCACCAGCGGTGAAAACAGGCTGCTGCCGAGCATGCCGTAGCGCAGCCCCTCCACCATGTAGACCATGGGGTTGAAGAGGCTGACCTGGCTCCACGGCGAGGGCAGCTCGCGCACCGAGTAGAAGACGCCGCCCAGGAACGTGAGGGGCAGCATGACGAAGGTCGGGAAGAAGTTGATCTGCTCGAACTTCTCCGCCCACACGGCGGCGAGCATGCCCAGCACGCTGAACACGTAGCTGGACAGCAGGAGGAAGTAGAGCGTCGCCAGCGGGTGCTCCAGGCTGAAGCCGGAGAACACCGCCGCGACAATCCACGTCAGCAGGCCCACCACCAGGCCGCGCACCATGGCGCCGCCGATGAAGCCCACCATCAGCTCACCGGGCCCCAGCGGCGCCACCAGCAGGTCCACCACCGTGCCTTGAATCTTGGTGATGAACAGCGACGAGGAGCTGTTGAGGAACGCGTTGTTCGCGATGCCCAGGAACACGAGGCCCGGCACGATGAAGTGCAGGTACGGGTGGCCCTCCACCTCGTGGATGCGGCCGGAAATCGAATAGCCGAAGACGATGAAGTACAGCGTGGTGCTGATGAGGGGCGAGAGGACGGTCTGGCCCGGCACGCGCATGAAGCGCCGGACCTCCTTCGCGAACAGCGTCTGCATCCCGAGGACGTTCATGGGGTGTTTTTCGAAGGAGCGGGGGTTCAGGCGGCCTGCGAGGGGCGGCCACGGAGGATTTCGATGAGCACGTCTTCCAGGCGCGACCGCCGCGTCTCCACCTCGGCGATGGGCAGCCCGTCCGCGTAGAGCGAGCGGAGCAGCTCACCGGAGGGCGCGCAGTTGTCGCGCTCCACGTAGGTGAGCGTGCGGCCATCGGCGGAGAGGCTCGCGGCGAAGCGCGTGCCCGCGGCGGGCATGGCGGCCTGCGGTTCGGCGAAGGTCACGACCAGGCGCTTCTCACCGAAGCGGCGCAGGAGCGCGGCCTTGTCCTCGGTCATGAGGAGGCGGCCCTCGTTGATGATGCCCACGCGGTCCGCCAATTCCTCGGCCTCTTCCAGGTAGTGCGTGGTGAGGACGATGGTGGTGCCCTCGCTGGCGATCTTCTTCACATACGTCCACAGGTCGCGGCGCAGCTCCACGTCCACGCCCGCGGTGGGCTCGTCCAGGAACACGAGCTTGGGCTTGTGGACCAGCGCCTTGGCGATGAGCAGCCGGCGCTTCATGCCGCCGGACAGGGCGCGCGTGAGGGAGTCCTTCTTGGCCTGGAGGTTCAGGGCGGTGAGGACCTCATCGATGCGCGCGTCGTCGCGGGGCTGGCCGTAGTAGCCCTGCTGGATGCGCAGGGACTCCGCGACGGAGAAGAACGGGTCGAAGTTGATCTCCTGGGGCACGAGGCCCACCTGGTAGCGGGGCCCGGTGGGGTCCTGGTCCAGGTCCTTGCCGAAGACCTTCATGGTGCCAGCGGACTTCTTCACCAGGCCGCACACACTGCCGATGAGGGTCGTCTTGCCGGCGCCGTTGGGGCCCAGGAGGGCGAAGATTTCACCGGGGCGGATGGTGAGGTCCACGGCGTGAAGCGCGGTGAACTTTCCGTAGGCCTTGGAGAGGCCCTTCAGCTCCAGGGCGGGGGTCGTGGGCTCGGACATGGGGCGCTTCCTCTAACACCTTCGAATTGGGTTCGCTGGTCAGCGAGCAGGCGTTTTCGCTCCTGGACGCGTGACGCGCCCCGTCCAGCCGGACACGGCGTCAACGCAGGCGCCTTGAGCCGGATGGGGCTCCCTGCTATCCGCTGGCCCCGCTCACGTCTTTTCGGCGAATCCCAGGAGGCCTTCCGCCATGGCCCAGAATTTCATCTTCACGATGCAGGACCTGCGCAAGGTCAAGAACGGCAAGGACATCCTCAAAGGCATCTACCTGTCCTTCTTCCCGGGCGCGAAGATTGGCGTGATTGGCCCCAACGGCTCCGGCAAGTCCACGCTCCTGCGCATCATGGCGGGGGTGGACACGGAGTTCTTCGGCATCGCGAAGCCGGACCCCACGGTGAAGGTGGGCTACCTGGCGCAGGAGCCGCAGCTCGAAACGAAGCTGGACGTGAAGGGGAACGTGGAGCTGGGCCTGAAGGAGATCCGTCAGGCACTGGACCGCTTCAATGAGGTGAGCGCGAAGTTCGCGGAGCCCATGGATGACGCGGCCATGGAGAAGCTGCTCGCCGAGCAGGCGAAGCTGCAGGACTTCATCGACGCGAACAACGGCTGGGAGCTGGACCGCACGCTGGAGATGGCGATGGACGCCCTGCGGCTGCCCCCGGGCGACGCGGACGTGACGAAGCTGTCCGGCGGTGAGAAGCGCCGCGTGGCGCTCTGCCGCATCCTCCTGGAGAAGCCGGACCTGCTGCTCCTGGACGAGCCCACCAACCACCTGGACGCGGAGAGCGTGGCGTGGCTGGAGCAGGCGCTGAAGGCATACACGGGGACCATCGTGTGCATCACGCACGACCGGTACTTCCTGGACAACGTGGCGGAGTGGATTCTGGAGCTGGACCGCGGCGAGGGGGTGCCCTGGAAGGGGAACTACTCCAGCTGGCTGGACCAGAAGCAGAAGCGGCTGGAGCTGGAGGAGAAGTCGGAGAGTCACCGTCAGAAGACGCTCAAGCGCGAGCTGGAGTGGGTGCGCGCGTCTCCGAAGGCGCGTCAGGCGAAGAGCAAGGCGCGCATCGCGGCGTACGAGGACCTGCTCAACCAGTCGCAGGAGAAGCGCGAGCCGACGGGCGAGGTGGTGATTCCGCCGGGCGAGAAGCTGGGCGGTCTGGTGGTGGAGGCGAAGGGGCTGCGCAAGGCGTACGGCGACCGGCTGCTCATCGACGACCTGAACTTCAAGTTGCCGCCGGGTGGCATCGTGGGCGTGATTGGTCCGAACGGCGCGGGCAAGACGACGCTGTTCCGGATGCTGACGGGCGCGGAGAAGCCGGACGCGGGCGAGCTGCGCGTGGGCGAGACCGTGAAGATGGCCTACGTGGACCAGAGCCGCGACGCGCTGAACGGTGAGAATTCGGTGTTCCAGGAGGTGAGCGGCGGGTTGGATCACCTGGACCTGGGCCGTGCGGGCCAGATGCCCAGCCGGGCGTACCTGGCGGGGTTCGCGTTCAAGGGGCAGGACCAGCAGAAGCGGGTGAAGGACCTGTCCGGCGGCGAGCGCAACCGGGTGCACCTGGCGAAGATGCTGAAGGAGGGCGGCAACCTGCTCTTGTTGGACGAGCCCACGAACGACCTGGACGTGGAGACGCTGCGCAGCCTGGAGGACGCGCTGCTCAGCTTCGCGGGCTGCGCGGTGGTCATCAGCCACGACCGCTGGTTCCTGGACCGCATCGCCACGCACATCCTGGCGTTCGAAGGCGACAGCAAAGCCTTCTTCTTCGAGGGCAACTTCGAGGACTACGAAGCGGACAAGAAGAAGCGCCTGGGCCCGGACGCGCTGGAGCCGCACCGGATCCGGTACCGCCCGCTGACGAAGAGCTGAGATTGCAGTGTGCCGTGCTCCGCCCCGTGAGTGATTCCGGGGCGGAGGTGTCGTCGGGAGGAGGGTGCACGCGTGATCGAGTCGGTGCAGTTCCGCAACTTCAAGGCGTACCGCTCACTCGACCTGGACCTGGAGCCTTTCACCGTGCTGGTGGGGCCGAATGCTTCGGGCAAGACGACGCTGCTGGATGGCTTGCGGATGCTGGCCATGCTCGTCCGGCTTCCTCCCGTATTTCCGGAAGAAAGAGTCATTCCAGAGAGCTTTCGTTCTTTTGGCGTGAGTCAACCTACTGAGCTGACTTTCTACACACGCCATGAGGCATACCTCGGTGAAGTGCGTATCTGGGGGGCTGGAGGGCCTATTGCGAGGGGACCGTTCTCGAGGGCGGTAAATAAGGAATCCGAGCCTGGACTGCGGCGTGCCGACGACAAGTTGCGTCAGTTCTTGCGCACAGCGACGCTCCTGCGATTCGAGGCGAGGAAGCTGGCAGACGCATCGTATAGCGATGAGCAGGTGCCCACAGTCGCCAGTGACGGCGCCGGGCTGGCCTCCACGATTGCATTCCTCAAATTGAGCCATGAGGACTTGTTCGAGGAGATTGAGTCCGCGCTGAAGCAGGTCGTGCCGTCTGTGCGTAAGATTCGCGTCGAGCGTGCCTCGGTTGAGCAGAGCAACGTGCGAACGATTGCACTCGATGACCAGACGACCCATGTGTCCGAGAAACGGACGCTCTGGGGAAATCGGATCGTGCTCGATATGCAAGGCGCCAAGGGCGTGCCCGCAGACTCTGTGGGCGAAGGCACGTTGATGGCATTGGGGCTGCTGACAGTGCTGCTCGGACCCAAACGGCCCAAGCTGCTCCTCCTGGATGACATTGAGCTGGCGCTTCATCCCGTGGCGCAGGGAAAGCTTATCGGGGTTCTGCGTGCCATCCAGGAGAACAATCCCGAGTTGCAGATCGTGGCGACCAGTCACTCGCCGTTCATCCTGAACTACCTGAAGCCGGAAGAGATCCGGATGACCTTCCTGGCGGAGAACGGGTTCGCGCGCTGTGAGAAGCTCACGGCGCATCCCGAGTTCGAGAAGTGGAAGGGCCTGATGAGCCCCGGCGAGTTCTGGAGCACCGTGGGCGAGAGCTGGATTGGCAAGCTGCCCGCGTCCGCGCCGCATGAGTGAGCCTGCTTACGAATTTGGCGTCGTCTGCGAGGCTCCTGCTGACCAGGATACAGCGTGCTTGCTCGCGGACCGAGTCCTTGTTCAAGACATTGACTGGCTCGAACCTGAGATGCTGGACATGCAGCGTCAATGGCGAGGGCTGACACCCGCGACTTCGTTTCTTCGCTGGGACAATGTGGGGGACGAAGCTGCCCGCGCGGGCTTCAAGCATGTTGTATTTGGGCACTTCTCGGGTGAACCAGGGGCGCATGATGCGTTCGCTGCTCGCAAGGCTCTGCTGTTGTTTGCAGCCTTGGACAGGCAACCCGACGCGGTCCTTCTCGTTCGAGACGCTGATAAAGACTCCGAGCGGCGTAAGGGGCTTGAGCAGGCTCGCGCTGACAAACCCTGGCGGTTCAAGGTGGTCATCGGCGTTGCGGAGCCCAAGCGGGAGTGCTGGGTGCTCGCCGGGTTTGATGCCCGTGAAGCGGAGGAGGACACCCTCAAGCGGGTGGAGCAGCGGCTCTCCTTCCACCCCGTGCGTGACGCCCACAAGCTGACCGCCAGGGAGCACGGCGCGAAGAACGACGCAAAGAAGGCGTTGGAAGAACTTACGTCCGGGGATCCGGAGCGTGAGCGTGAATGCCTACGCGATACGTCTTTGGAAACGCTGAAGCAACGGGGTGAACGCGTCGGACTGACGCAGTTCCTGGCCGAGGTCAGCGAACGACTGGTCCCCGTGATGGACGGCTCCCGGCGCGGTGGGAAGTAGACTTCAATGCCTCCTTCTGGGCCTCTTGGTTTCGCGATGGTGCTGGGCGATGCAGTGAGAACGCTGGCAGTGGGGCGTTTCGGAGGCGTACGCGTGTGGCTCGGTGCTTGTTCGGACGCGACCTACACACCGGCTGGCCAGGTCGACCGAACGGTGGCCTCGGGACTGGAGATACCGATGCTCACTACCATCGGCATTGAGGCGCTGATTCCACGGGGGGCTTACTCGGAGTTCGGGCTCCTTGGTCTTTCGGGGACGTATGCGCAGGAGCAGCCCGGGCTGCGGATTGAAGTTCCATGGACACAGGCTGATGGCGCGCCCTGGACTCCCGCTCCTGGATACGCGACCGCATCGCCACGCGTCGGATTACCGCAGGAGTTCACTCTCGCCGTCCTCGAAGGACTCGATGCAGCGTCAAGGTCCCGAATGGCGGGAGGCGTTCTCGCGGTCCGTGCGGCAGCCCCCTGTCCGGTAGGCTCCAACCCGAACATCATGGGGCGTCTGGCACGTGCGTGTGTCGGGCTGATGTTGCGCGGGGAAATGAGGGACGATGAGTTGAGCGCGTTCCTCGAAACCGTCCTGCTTCGCTGAAGGCGAGGGGGAAGAAGTCATGCGAGAGCGTTTACTCATCCGTGCCTTGGTCAGACTCTTGACGCCTGAAGAGGGCGGCACCCAGGGACCGGTGGGAAAAGAGTTCAGGCCCAATTGGAACATCGGAAGCCGAACCGACGATGGCCAGATGGCATTGGATGGTGGCTTTGTCCGATTGGATGACGCCGGACCGCTTGTGCCGGGACAGGAGAAGGAGGCCATCATCGAGCCGCTTCTGTCCGAGCCTTGGCTGCACCTGACGCAGGGGATGGAAATCGCGATGCATGCAGGGGCTCGAGTCATCGGTTCCGCTCGAATCCTGGAGATTGTTCGGATCTGAGAGGCCGTGGTGGCGCCCTGCGCGCGAGCCCGGGGTATCCTGGGTTCAAATGACAATTCTTTCCATGATGGTTGGTCATGCCCTGATGCTCCTGTCCGGAGCGTCGCCACTGGTCCACTCAGATGGCTGTGCAGCCTCGGAGCCCACGCCTTCCTTTGTGGCGAAGTTCGCCACCACCGCCTCTGACTGCTCCATGGACTCGACCGTTCCCGGACCTCAGTGGCTGCCGGTGGCGGTGCGGCGCATCCCGGTGGTGGTTCATGTCGTCGCGGACAGTGCCTGCACGAATGGCAATGTCTCGGATGCGCTGGTCCACAGCCAGATCGCGGTCCTCAATGAGGACTTCCGCGCGATGGCTGGCACTCCGGGCGGCGGTGGGGTGGACAGCAAGATTGAGTTCTTCCTGGCCACCGTGGACCCCTTGGGCAATCCGACCACGGGCATCCAGCGCTATTGCAACACGACCTGGTACCAGGACACGGGCAGCTATTGGCTCAGCACCGCCTGGGATCCGACGCGCTACGTGAACATCTACACCAACAGCGCCGGCGGCTCGCGAGGCTACGTGCCCTTCCTCCCCGCGGAGCCCACGGGTGCCGTCGGTCAGCCGCAGGACCGCGTGGTCATCAACTGGCTGGCATTCGGACGGGTGGGGCCTGTCGTTCCGTACCACAACGGGCGGACCGTCACGCACGAGGTGGGCCACTACCTGGGCTTGTTCCACACGTACTACTCGGGATGCGGCACGGCCACCGCGCCGGATTGCTACACCACCGGCGACCGCATCTGCGATACCCCGCCGAATGCCACCTCCCACAAGGGGTGCACCGCGGGAATCACCAGCTGTGGCGGCGTGCCGGTCCCCATCCAGAACTACATGGAACTGACGGACGACGCCTGTATGACGGGCTTCAGCGCGGAGCAGGTCCAGCGCATGCGCTGCACCCTGGCCACCTACCGCCCGGGCCTGGCGCAGTAGCCGTCCGGAGGCAGACAGGCCCATCCGAAGCCATCATTAGATAGGTATTCCCCATGCATAGGAGCCAGGCACAAGAAACGCTGGAAGCCGCGTGGTCCGACGCGGATGGCTTTCTGGTCCAGCTCCGGATGGGAAACTTCGACTCCGCGAAGGCCGACGCCCTGCTGACCATGCTCATGCGGATGCAGCTGGGGGGAAACGGTCCTCTTGAGCGGCGTGTGGTCTCGCTGCTGTGGTACCTGCCCCTTTTCATGAGCTGGCAGCGTGAACGCGTCGAGCCGAAGCATTTGAGCGAACTGGCGAAGGTCGAGGCGCGGGTGACCAACGAAGTAGAGCGCCTCCTCGGTGTTCCGTGATGAGCGACATCGTCCTGGAGTTCCCGCCCGGTTTCGATGACTACGCTTGGGAGGTCGAGGCCAAAGGCTGGCTCCCTGGAGTCGTCGCGGTGATTCAGGGGCGTCGGTACACGCTCACCGTGTACGACCCGGCTCGCTTGTCCCAGGACGTTGAGGATGCGCTGAAGAGCGGCAAGGTGTTCCTTGAGCGGAATCTCGTGGTCGTCGCTTCCGTCACGAGGGAGCGCATCGTGTCCGCCATCCAGGAAATCGTTCAGACAGGCCGGGTCGGCGACCTTCGACCCGAGCAGGGGTAGGGTGACATCCGTCCGTTCAACCGCCGCTCCGCATTCCCTGAATATTCATGGTCGCCTTGAAACAAGCATCCATCGCCAGGCTGACGACCGCTCTTGCTCTTCCATCCAATGGCCAGGAGCAGGACTGGGATGTCGAACTGGCGGACCCCGCGCGTATCGGTGAGTTTCTGACGGCATATCGGTCTTTGCCTCTTGGCTCGGACGATAGGGTCGCGCTCATGGCGCTGATGCTCGCCTCAGTCGACCGCAGGCTTGGTTCTGGGCTTGGCGTGCCGAGCGAATGGAGTCAGATCGCCAACCTGCTCGGTGCTGAGCGAGACCTCCATCGTGAATCGCTTGAGTACTGGATGTGCGAGGCAGACGACGAGCCCGATACCTGGTTTCACCTGACTCCTCTGGTTCGGGCCTTGGGTACAGGTTGATGCAATTCAGCCGCCGCTCCGCTCGCCCCAGCGCTTCTTGAACGTGTCCCTCCGCGCGGCCCACCAGTCGCGCCACTCCTGCACCGCGGCCTCCCTTTCGGCCCGCGGACCCGCGGGCTAGAAGTGGAGTCAGGTGGAGGTCGCGTCCCTCAGGCACATCTCCGCCAGGAAGCGTGTGCGGACGTCCTCGCTCTCCAGCAGGTCGATGAGCTCCGGGATGGTGTGCCTTCCCATCGCTTCGCGTGCCCTCGCGAACGCCTTGGAATCCTCCGCCATGGCGCGAGTGTTCCCGGTGCAGGCCCCCGGCGCGAGTGCCGCTGGTGGACACTGTTCCCCACCGGGCTTCTAGGGCGCGGGCGGGGCCGCTATGGTCCACCCCAGCGGAGGACTCGCCCGCCAGGAGCCATGAACTTCGTCTTCATCTCCCCCCACTTCCCCTCCCAGTACTTCCACTTCGCCACCGCCCTGCGCGAACGCGGTGTGTCCGTGCTGGGCATCGGCGATACCCCCTACGAGTCCCTCCGCCCGGAGCTTCGCGAGTCCCTTCGCGAATACTTCTTCGTCCCCAGCCTCAACGACTCCGACGCCCTCCTGCGCGCCACCGGCTACCTCACCTGGCGCCACGGCCGCATCGACCGCATCGAGTCCCTCAACGAGTCCTGGCTCGAAGTCGAAGCCCGCCTGCGCGAGGACTTCCACGTCCCGGGCCTCCAGCCCTCGGACATCCTCAAGCTGCGCTCCAAGTCCGGCATGGCCGAGGTCTTCCACGCCTCCGGCGTCCCCCACCCGGACCTCCTGCGCGTGCGCGACGCGGACCAGGTGAAGTCCTTCGCCGCCCGCGTGGGCTATCCGCTCGTGCTCAAGCCCGACGTCGGCGTCGGCGCCGCCCACACCTTCAAGGTCGCCAGCGACGCGGAGGTCGACGCCGCGCTCGCCCACCCCCTCCCCACGTCCTACGTCGCGCAGCCCTTCGTGCGCGGCACCATCGTCACCTACGACGGCATCGTGGACCGCCACGGCGTCATCGTCTTCAACCTCAGCCACGAGTACAGCGACGGCGGCATGGAGACCGTCACCGAACGGCGCGACATCTCCTTCTGGAGCCTCCAGCACATCCCCGCCGCACTCGACGTGCTGGGCCGCCAGGTCGTCGCCGCGTTCGGCTTGCGCGAGCGCTGGTTCCACCTGGAGTTCTTCCGCCTGCCGGATGGCCGCTTCGTCGTGCTGGAGGCCAACCTCCGCCCGCCCGGCGGCTTCATGACGGACATGATGAACTACACGTGCGACATCGACGTGTACCGGCTCTATGCCCGCGTCGTGACGGGGGACCCGGTGGCGGACTTCCAGGCGATTCCACGCCACCACGTCTGTCACAGCGCCCGCCGTCACGGCCGGCGCTACAAGCACTCCCACGCGCAGATCGTCGAACGGCTGGGCAAGTCGCTGCTCGTGCACCGCGAGCTGCCGCCCATCTACCACTCGCTCCTGGGTGAAGAGATGTACCTCACGCGCCACCCGGACCTGGAGTCCATGCGGGACGCGGTGCGCTTCATCCAGGCGACGTGAGCGGCGACCCGCGCTTCAGGGTTCCTGGATCCAGGTGAGCGCGTACTCGGTGCGCTCCCCGTCGTCGTACAGCTTCGTCACGCAAGGCGCCTTCGCGCCGCCCGCGGCCAGCAGGGCTTCGAGGAGGGCCTCCACGTAGCCGGGCCCCTTGAGGCTCGAGTTGAAGTGCAGCTCGAAGTGCGCGGGACCGCGCTCCACCAGCGTCACCTCCGTGTAGTTGTCCGTGCCGCGCAGCACCTCCGGCATCCGCTGCACCATGCGCCGGGGTCCCAGCACGCGCATCACGCCCATCACCGCGCGGCCCAGCAGCGTGGCCCCGTAGCCCTCCACGTGCGCCCGGGCGAGCCGGGCGAAGCCCTCCGCCTTGGGCATGCCCGGGTACACCTCTTCGACGACGATCTCCAGGCACCGCCCCCAGAGCGGCACGGGGTAGAGCGGCAACAGCGGCCGGTCCAGGTCCACGCCCGCCTGGCGCAGCCGTTCACGCAGGCGGGGGGACACCTGGCCCTTCAGACCATGCTGGAGCAGGCCTTCCACGACCTGCACATAGACCTGCCGCTGTTCGAGCGGCACCGAGCGGGGCCGGCGTGTCACGAGAGGGCGCTCACCCGAGCAGCCACTGCATGGCCGCCGGAAGCCGGCGCTGCCAGTCCTTCTCGTGGTGCTCGCCGCCGGGCTCCAGCACGAGCGACACCTCGTGGTCGCCGTAGCCCAGGCCCTTGAGGTGCTGGAAGAAGTCGTGCGTGCCCCGGCCGTAGTCCAGGGGGATGCCGCCCGCGTGGATGTACTCCGTGGCGCCCGCGTCCAGGTAGATGCGCGACCAGCGGCGGCTGTGCTCGCGCCACGCGTCGAACAGGCGGCCCTGGCTCCACATCACCGTGGGCGACAGCGCGCCGATGCGCCCGAACACCCGCGGGAACTTCCACCCCAGGTACAGCGAGATGAGCCCGCCCAGGGATGAGCCCATCACACCGGTCCATTCACTGCCCTGGCGCGTGCGGTACGTCCGGTCGATGTATGGCTTCAGCTCCTCCACGAGGAAGCGTCCGTAGGCCTCGCCTCGCGCGGACACGCCGTTGCGCGGCTCGTCCCACGGCGAGTACTCCTGGAACCGGCCGGGGCCCGAGTCCACCGCGACGATGATCCACGGCTCCATCCGCCCCGCCTGGACGTTCTCCTCCGCGACGCGGTTGGCGCACCACGTGTCGAAGACGGCGGACTCCGGATGCGCGAAGACGTTCTGCCCGTCGTGCATGTAGAGCACCGGGAAGCGGTGGTCCTGCCAGGCGTCGTAGGTGTCCGGCGTGTAGATGCGGACGGTGCGGTTGAACCCCTCCTGGGGAGAGGGGAAGTGGCGAAGGATGTGGACGTAGCCCATGCGCTGTTTCTGGGGCCGGACGGGACCGGCCTCGCGAGGATGTCACCGCAGCATAGCCGCACCGCCCCACGCCCACGCGGTGGCCGTGGACCGCCGTCCCTGGCCTGGACGGCGGGTCCGGGGAAGGGATGGACCGCGCGTCGTGTCTTCTCTGTAGGGAAGGGTGGTCCCGCTCGTGCAGAGGGCCCGCCGCGTGCGTTCCGTCCTCCTCTGCGTCTGGCTGTTCCTGCTGGGTCTGCCCTTCACGGCGCTCGCCGCGACCTATGAGGTAGACCCCGAGGACACGGGGGAGCAGGCGCTGTTCGCGCTGAGGGAGGACGGCGCCATCACGGCGGAGACGCTGTCCGCGCTGCTGGTGCTGCGGCGCTCGGGCGTGGATGTGGCGCATGCGTCACGCGCCGCGCTCTATGCGTTGCCGGGACTGACGTACGCGCGCGTGGATGGGTTCACGGCTTCCGGCGGGCTGACGCTGGAGGAGCGGCGACGGCTGGCGCCCTTCCTGACGACCTCGGCGCCAGAGCGGGTGACGGGGGATGCGCGCCTGCTGACGGCGTTCGCCGCGTCGGATCCGGTGCTTCCGCCCCTGGCGCTCCAGGTGCGCGTGGCGGGGCCGGAGGGCTGGCGCGTGGGGTTGCTCACTTCGCTCACGCGGCGACGGCTGGGCTCGGTGCACCGGGACGCGAACCGGCGCGCACTGGTGGCGGAGGCGCCCGGTGTGTCGGTGGCCGTGCCCAAGTTCCACGCCCAGTGGACGGGCGAGCGGGCTTCCGTGCTGGTGGGCTCGTACCGGCTGGGCTTCGGTCAGCGGCTGACGTTGGACACCACGGGACTGCCCACGCCGGACGGCTTCCTGCCTGACGACACCGTGCGAATACCGGACGACGTGGAGCGCTGGTGCTTTCTGGGAGAGGGTGCCTGCACCCCCGAGGAGCGCGCCGCGGAGGTGACGCCGGACTTCCAGTGGGACGAAGGCTTCCGGGGTGTGGTGGGCACGGTGCGGAGCGCCTCGGGCGTGTCCGTGACGGGCTTCGGTTCGTACCAGTCCCGTTCGTTGATCTCCCATGCCCTCTGCGAGGGCACCGCATGCAAGGCTCCTCCGGTGTGGCTCGCGGGGACGGGGGCACCCGTGGGACGCGTGGTGTCGCGCAAGCTGCCCGGCGTGTTTCGCGAGTGGGCCGGAGGCGGCCACGCGGCGATGGCGTGGACCCGGCGGGCACAGGTCGGTGTGACGGCCTGGGGCGCACGGCCCGTATGGAGCGTGGAGGGCGCGGTGCTCGATTTCCGCTCCACCGCGGGCTACCCGGCGGGCGGAGCTTTCGGCGCGGTGGGCGTGGATGGCGCGTGGGGGCTGGGGCCCGTGGACCTCTTCGTGGAAGCGGCGCGCACGTTCGATGCGGCGGGCGGTGGCTACGGCGCGCTTCAGCGCACGGTGGTGGCGGACACATCGAAGGAGTTGGAGCTGTCGCTGCGTGCCTACGGGCGCGGCTTCGCCAATCCCTACACGGGCGCGATGTCCGGCCCGGACGAACTGGAGGGCTCACGGGCGCGAAATGAAGTGGGTGCGCGCGTGCGCTACCTGCACCGGGTGGAGGGCGCGCTGCGGCTGCGCGGTGAGGTGGATGCATGGACGCTGCCCGCCGACGGCGCGGCGGTGGGCAGCGCCGGCACGGTGAACCTGCGGGCTTCGGCCCGGGTGGACTGGCGGGCGCATGCGTTGTTCCAACCGTCGCTGTGGGCGGAGTACCGGGACAAGGACGTCGGCGTGGCGGGTGACTGCTTCGACGGTTCGGGCGAGGACCCCTGTGCAGGGTCGCTCCTGCGCATCACGGCCCGGGTGAAGGCGGAGCTTCACGACGCAGTGTCCGTGGCCGCGCAGTACGCGCATGCCCGCGTGGATGATCCAGTGAACCGGGGCGTGCGTGAAGACGCGCATGCGGTCGTGGAGGCGCAGGTGCGGCCGTGCGACGCCGTGAGGCTGCGGGGCCGCGCCGTGTGGAAGGACGAGGACCTGTCGACGCGCCACCGGCTGGAGCAGGCGTTCCGGGCCACGCTCGATGCGAGCTGGACGGCGGACGCCGTGACGACACGGGCCCGGTACGCGTGGGTCGTGGACTTGAAGGACGCGACAGGGGCCCGGACGCCGCCAGATGCGCCCCGGCACCTGTTCGCGCTGGAAGTGGAGACGCGGTTCTGAAGGGAGCGGAGTGTGGCGGCTTGGGCAGTGCGGGGATGGGGCGTGCGGTTGGGATTGGGATGGGTGCTGGGGTGGATGGGGGCGTGCGGACTGCCCATGTGGGAGGAGGAGCCAGCGGCCTGTGATGCGCTGCTGCCTGGGGACCTGGTCATCACGGAGTACCTCAACGACCCCTCGGGCGCGGACACGGGGAAGGAGTACGTGGAGCTCCACAACCCCACCCGGGAGACCGTGGACCTGCTGGGCGTCACGCTCTTCACCGCGCGCGATGAAGCGGCGCAGGAGCGCGTCTACACGTTCACCACGGGCCTGCCGGTGGACGCGGGGGCCTTCGTCGTGCTGGGCGACGTGCGTGACGGCGCGCTGCCCGAGCACGTGGACCAGACCTATGGGGATGCGCTCGGCGCGCTGGGCAACAGCGCGGGGCTCCTGGGGCTGCGGTGCGGGACGCGCGTGCTCGACTCGGTGGTGCTCGAAGCGCCCGCGAAGTCGGGCATGGCCCGGACCCATGACGGCGTGTCGCGCTGGTGCGATGCACCGGGCAGTCCGGGAAGCGCGAACGCGCCGTGTCCCGCGCTGGCGGATGGCGGCGTGACAGCCGGAGCGACGTGTCTGCCACCGGGCGCGGTCTCTCCCCGGGACATCCAGTCCCCGCGACCCGGAGAGCTGATCATCACCGAGGTGATGGCCAACCCGCGAGGCGACGACACCGTGGGCGAGTGGCTGGAGGTCCGCGCCACCGTGCCCGTAGACCTCAACGGGCTGACGGTGGGGACGGACACATCCGGTACACGCCTGGAATTGGAGCGCTGTCTGTCCCTCGCCGCCGGAGAGTCCGCGCTGCTCGCGCGCAGAAGGGAGCCGGAGGTGAACGGTGGCCTGCCGGAGCCGCTGGCCACGTTCGCCGTGGACCTGCGCAACGCGGGCGGCGTGGTCGCCATTCGCTCGGGCAACGTCCTCATCGACAGCGCGCTGTATGGCCCGGCCCAGGACGGCGTGGCCACCCAGATATCCGCGCCGCTCACCAGCGATGCGAAGAACAACGACGTCACGGCGTCCTGGTGCGCGGCCACGGAGGCCTACGGTGACAAGGGCAACCTGGGCACACCGGGACGGACCAACCGCGCGTGCACCGGGACGGACGCGGGCACGGCGCAGGCGGGCTGTATCGACCGGACCACGGGGCAGACCCGTGCGCTTCGCGTTCCCACCGTGGGCTCGCTGGTGCTCACCGAGTTCATGGCCGACCCCGCGGTCGTCCCGGATGCGCAGGGGGAATGGGTGGAGGTGCTCGCGCTGCGGGAGGTGGACCTCAACGGGGTGACGCTCGCCAACGAGTCAGGCGGCTCCGTCCTGGAGTCCCCGCTGTGCCTGTCGATGAAGGCCGGAAGCTTCGCGGTCCTTGCTCGCGGTGACGACGCTTCACTCAATGGCGGATTGCCCTCGGTGCTCGGCACGTTCGCGTTCGGTCTGGGCAATGGCGCGGGGGCCCATGTCCTCAAGCTGTCGGCGCAGGGCACCGTCCTGGACTCGGTGGCCTTCACGAACGCCGCAAGCCCCGGCGTGTCGTCGCAGTTGGATGCGCGCGTGCGGGACGCCGCCGGCAACGACGCGGCCGGGGCCTTCTGTCCCACGCCCTCCGGTGTGACCTACGGCGCGGGCGACCGGGGCACCCCGGGCCGGGAGAACCGGACGTGCGCGCGATGAGGACGCATGTCCTGGGATGGCTGCTGCTCACCGTGCTGTCCGCCTGTGGTGGCGGGGAAGGGGAGTGCGGCCCGAGCACAGGCGTGGTGACGAAGGTCATCGACGGGGACACGGTGGTGCTCCAGGACGGTGAGCGCATCCGCTACCTGCTGGCCGACACGCCAGAGATGACGCAGGGGCACGACGACTGCTTCGGCGAGGAGGCCGCGGCGTTCAACCGCTCGCTCGTGGAGGGGCGCTCGGTGCGGCTGCGGGACGGGGAGGCGTGCACGGACCGCTACGGGCGGCGGCTCGCCTACGTGTCCGTGGACGGCGAGGACGTGAACGCGCTGCTCGTGCGGCGCGGCTATGCGTGCACGCTGTTCATCCCGCCGGCCGGTGCCTCCCGGCGCGGCGAGTTCGAGGCCCTGGAGCTGGAGGCCCGGCGCGCCCGCCGGGGCCTTTGGGGCCGCTGCCCGGCGCCGTGTCCCAGAGGGCGGCGCGCACCCGCGTCCAGGCTACGGCAGGGTGTCCTTCACCGCCCGGGCCAGCTGCGCGTCCAGCGGCCAGGCCGCGGGGCGGCGCGACGTGGTGAGGTCCAGCGTGCCGTCCGTGAGCTTCGCCCCGAAGGAGTCCCCCACGAACAGCCGCACCCTGCGCACCCGCTCCCGGAGCACGTCGCCCACGTCGGGCGTCGCGGCCAGCCTGGGCAGCACCTCGCCCGCGCGCTCGACGAGCCACGCCAGGGGCTGGATGTGGGCCTCGTGCTCCAATTCCTCGGCCGTGCCGAACTCCGCCGCAACCTTCGTGCCCCAGGCGGTGGACAGCTTGTCGGCCAGCGCGGGCAGGTGGCGGCGCAGGTGCATGGGCGAGGACTCGGGCATCGACTTCGCGGGCGTGTCCAGCACCGTGGCGTCGTGCAGCGTGAGCGCCTCGATGACGCCGTCCGGGACGAACGTCACGTCCAGGCCCTCCCCGTGCGAACGGTAGCCTCCGGAGGTGGTGAGCAGCACGCCGCGGCCCTGGCGGAACTCGCCGTACTCCCGGACGAGCCCTGTAATCTCACGCCCGCTGCGCAGGAACAGCGTCACCTGCGGCAGGTTCAGCGGCAGGCCCTCGTTGCGGCGGCGCATGAGGATGCTCATCGCCTCCAGCACCTCCCAGACGCTGCGCACATGGCCCTGGGCCAGCGACTCCAGTGGATCCATTGCCTGGGGCGTGCTCATGACCGGCCCTCGCCCCTCTGGACGTGGACCCGGGTCCACGTCCCCGGGGACGACCGCCCCGTCGCCCGCGCGTCATCGCCCTGCCCGCCGGTCCTGCGTTCCGCGAATGCCATGGCCTGCTGCCTCCCGTGTGCTTGGGCGTCAGTCTCCCCCAGCTCCCTGTCGGGGCCCAGCGGTTCACGGAGGCCTCCCATGGCCGCCCGCCATGTCCCCGGGTTCAATCCCAGAGGTGGGCAACCCACCCGACCCCGTCCCGTGGGCCCCATCCATTTCGTGACGCGGGATGTCCATCTTCCCTCCACTCCGGCCACGTCCCGGGAGCAGGGGTACGGTGACATCTATTCTTCGAACAGCAGGCGGCCTGCCTCGTCCGACCGGTGCCTCCGGAGCGTCGGCATGAATCCGTTTGCCTCCACGACGGACTCGCTCGCGGACCTCGTGGAGTCGCGGCGTGAGGACATCCTCCGGCGCTGGGGCGCACGGTTGGAGCCCCACCCGCCCGGCATGTCCGTGGAGTTCCAGGACCGGCTGGAGGGGATGCTCAAGCTGGTGGACGCGCTGGTGCTCGTCCTCCGGCAGGGCCCCGTGGAGACCGGGTCCTCGGAGGCGGTCTGGGCCCATGCCCGGGAGCTGGGGCTGCGGCGTTTCCGGGCCGGCGCCCGCGTGGAGACGCTGGTGGAGGAGTACGGCCTCCTGCGCGAGACCCTCCTCGAGGTGCTGGATGCATCCCACCGGCCGCTCGCCACGGGCGAGCTGCGCACGCTCTGGCGCGCGCTGGACCGGAGCCTGACGGAGGCCGTGGCCCACTACGTCCACGAACACGAACACGCGCTGCGCGCCCGCGAACGGCGGCTGCAGGAGATCCTCGACCACGCCCCGGCCGCCATCTACGCGAAGGACGCCAGCGGGAGGTACCTCTTCATCAACCGCCCCTTCGAGGCCATCTCCGGGCACGAGCGCGAGTCGGTGCTGGGGCGCACGGACCTGGACCTGTTCCCACGGGAGACGGCGGAGCGCTTCCGCTACAACGACCGCCGGGTGCTGGCGGCGAAGACGCCGCTCGTCTTCGACGAGGAGGTGCTCCAGCCCGACGGGACGCACCTCTACCACACGATGAAGTTCCCCCTGCCCGGCGTCGTGCAGGGGGAGGCGTGGGCGCTGTGCGGCGTGTCCACGGACATCACCACCACGCGCACGCTGCGCCAGGAGCGCGACGAGGCCCGCGAGCAGCTCCACCGCGTGCTCACGCAGCTGCCCGTCGTGCTGTGGGCCTTCGACGCGCAGGGCGTGTTCACCCTCTTCGAGGGCGAGGGCGTGACGTCCACGTCCGTGCCCTCCCGGGTGATGCACGGACGCTCCGTCTTCGACGTGTTCCGGGACCGGCGCGACGTGCTGGAGGTCATCCTGCGCGCGCTGGCCGGGGAGCGGCTGTCCACGGAGCTGTACCTCATGGGCGTCTGGTTCGAGGTCCGCCTCCTGCCGGTGTTCGACGCGGGCGGGCGCGTGGTGAGCGTGTCGGGCGTGTCGCTGGACATCACCGAGCGGCGCCGGGCGGAGCAGGAGCTGCGTGCGTCGGAGACGCGCTACCGGCTGGCCACCCTGGCCACCCGCGACATCATCTGGGACTGGGACCTGGTGACGGACGAAATCCACTGGAGCGAGTCCGCGCCCCGCGTCCTCCGGCTGGACACGTCCCGGGGGCCGCCCGTCATGGACACCGCGTGGTGGACGGCCAGCCTGCACCCCGACGAGCGCGAGCAGGTGACGCGGGAGCTGCGCATGGCCATCGACAGCGACGAGGGCCACTGGGAGGCCGAGTACCGGATGCGCCGGGGTGACGGGACGTGGGCCTTCGTCGAGGACCGGGGCCGCGTGGTGAAGGACCTCCAGGGGCGCCCGGTGCGCATGGTGGGTGCCATGCAGGACGTCACCGACCGGCACGAGGCCGAGGCCGAGGCGAAGCGCCGCGCGGAGTTCGAACAGCTGCTCATCGGCATCGTGGGCCACGACCTGCGCAACCCCATCTCCGCCATCACCATGGCCGCCACGTCGCTGGCGAAGCGCGAGGACTCCGACTCGCGCGACCAGAAGGCCGTGGCCCGCATCCTCTCCAGCGCCGAGCGCGCCCACCGCATGCTGCGCGACGTGCTGGACTTCACCCAGGCGCGGCTGGGCGGCGGCATCCCCATGGACCCGCGCGAGGTGGACCTCCTGGACCTGGTGCGCCAGGTGATGGACGAGGTGCAGCAGGCCCACCCGGACCGGCGCCTGGAGGTGGCCGGGCGGGGAGAGGCCCGGCTGTCGTGCGACCCGGACCGGCTGGCGCAGGTCATCACCAACCTGGTGAACAACGCGCTCGCCTACGGAGACGCCCACTGCCCGGTGCGCGTGTGGCTGCGCGGCCAGCCGGGGGCGGTGACGCTCGCGGTGCGGAACCAGGGGCGCCCCATTCCCCAGCACCTGATGCCGCACCTGTTCGAACCCCTCAAGCGCGCGCAGACCCAGGACGGCCACCGCAACTCCCACGGGCTCGGGCTGGGGCTGTTCATCGTGAAGCACATCGTGGATGCGCATGGCGGCCGGCTGCGCGTGCGCTCCTCCGCCCGGGACGGCACCACCTTCCTCGTGCAGCTGCCCCGCCGGCTGCCCTCCGGGGACTGAAAGGGCGGCCTTTCCGGGGCGCGCTTGCCCTCCAGGGACGGCCCGGGTAGCAAAGGGGCTCCGGCGGCGGGCGGGCCCCGCCCTTCCGGAAGGAGAGCGGAGCAGCGCCATGAACAAGAAGTGGATCCTCGGGCTGGGACTGGGTGTCGGCGGGCTGCTCCTCGTGGGAGGAGGCCTGGTCGCGACGGGAGTCTGGGCGGACCGCCAGATGGACGGCACCGGCGTGGCTACGCTGATGAAGTCCCAGGAGCGCGCCCAGAAGGCCGCCGAGCTCAACGCCCGCTTCCCCTTCGCGCCGCCTGCCCCGGGCAAGGTGCTGAAGCTGGATGAGGCGCGGCTGGAGACCTACCTCGCGGCGCGCGAGGCGACCCTGCCCGCCTACGACGTGCTCCAGAAGGAGTCCCTGGAGTACGTCCAGTCGTACGGCAAGGAGCTCACCACCGGAACCCGCAGCGCGAAGCTCCGGGCCGCGGGCGCCTCCCTGCGCATGCTGGGCAAGGCCCAGGCCGCCCTCCTCCTGAACCTGGAGGCGAAGGGCATGTCGCCCCAGGAGTTCGGCGGCCTCACCGCCGTGGTGTATCCGGAGCCCGTGGCCGCCGCGCCGGACGCGGGCGTGGCGATGGTGTCCCAGGCCACCGACCCCGCGAACATCGCGCTTTTGGAGGAGCAGCTCGCCGCCATCGGGCCCCAGTTGGAGGACCCGAAGCTCAGCGAGGCGGAGCGGCTGCAGCTGGAGCAGCGCCGCGCCGGGCTGCGCAAGTACATCACCCAGTTGGAGGTGGCCTCCGGCAAGGACGTGAAGGACGCCAACGCCGCCCTCCTGAAGAAGCACGCGGCGCGCATCGCGAAGGCGGCGAACCCCACGTTCGACCAGCTGCTGACGAAGCCCCTGAACCCCGGCGGCTGAGCGTCAGGCCTCCACCTGGCGCACGGACCTGCGGTGCAGGAGGCTGGCGCCCACCGCTCCGCCAATCACCACCACGATGATGGCCACGGACAGGAGCGGCGGGATGTGCACCCACGTCTCCACGACCATCTTCACGCCCGCGAACGCCAGCACCCCCGCCAGCCCGTAGTGCAGGTACTTCAGCTGCCCCACGGCCCCGGCGATGACCAGGTAGAGCGCGCGCAACCCCAGGATGGCGAAGGCGTTGGAGCTGTAGAGGATGAACGTGTCGGTGGTGACGGAGAACGCCGCCGGCACCGAGTCCACCGCGAACAGGATGTCCGTCACCTCCAGGCCCACGAGCGCCAGCAGCAGCGGCGTGGCCAGCCTGCGGCCCTGGTGCTTCACCAGGAAGTGCGGCCCCTCCACCTGGTCCGTCACCGGCAGCCGCTTCGCCAGCCACCCCACGACGCGGTTGTCCTCCTGCTTCGACGGGTCCTCGCGGAACACGCGCCACGCGGTGATGAGCAGGATGGCGCCGAAGACGTACGACACCCAGCCCCAGCGCTGCAGCGCCGCCGCCCCCACGAAGATGAACAGGGCCCGGAACACCAGCGCGCCGAAGATGCCCAGGAAGAGCACCTCGTGCTGGTAGCGCTGGGGCACGCTCAGGCTGCGGAAGATGACGAGGAAGACGAAGACGTTGTCCAGGCTGAGGCTCTTCTCGATGAGCCAGGCCGCCAGGTACTCGTGGCCGCGCTCACTGCCCAGCGTCACCCACACGAAGCCGCAGAAGCCCAGGCCCAGGCCCACCCACGCCAGGCTCCACAGCACCGCCGCGCGGCGCGACTGCCCACGGCCTCCCCGGTGCGCGAGCAGGTCCACCACCAGCAGCGCCAGGAGCAGCGCCCAGAAGACGATCCAGGCCCAGGAAGGGGTGCTTTGCATGACCCCACCAACCTAGGCATCCCCCCGGCTCCCGCCCGAGCGGAGGGTTCGCACGGAGTCAAATCCTACCCAGATTGGCCGTCATGACATCGCTTGTCAGGGGGACGTGCGGGGGAAGGGCGAGCGTTGTCCTCCTCCCCGCTCAGGATGTGATACTTCCCAGGAAGCCCAGGAACATCATGATTCTCAACACTCCAAAGGCGGTGCGATGAACACGGTCATCTTCGCTTGTACGCACAACGCGGGTCGCTCGCAGATCGCGGCGGCCTTCTTCAACCTGCTGGCGGACCCGGCGAAGGCGCGCGCGATTTCCGCGGGAACGCAGCCGGCCGAGCGTCTGCATCCCGAGGTGCTCGCCACCATGAAGGAGATGGGCGTGGACCTGGGCGACGCGAAGCCGCAGCGCCTGACGCCGGAGCTGGCCAAGAGCGCGCAGATCCTGGTGACGCTGGGCGGGCTGCCGGACGCGCCGTCGGTGGCGGACCAGAAGCGCGAGGACTGGCCCATGGAGGACACGGTGGGCAAGTCCGCGGCGGACGTGGAGAAGATCCGCGACACGACGGCGGCCATGGTGTCGGACTTCGTGAACCGCCACGGTTGGGAGCGCCCGGCTTAAGTCGGGTGCCGCAGGCGGGGCCCTTCTGACGCGTGACCGTGGGTGCCCGGGCCCGAAAGGCGGGCGGACGGACGCGCGAGGAGGGGAGGCGAAGGCCGCGACGTCCAACGTCGCGGCGGGGGGGCTTCCCGGGCCATGGCGCCAGCGGGGGCCGGGTGGCTTGAAAAGGGGTGGGGGCTTGCCGCACGCTGTGTCTCCTCGCGGACACGCGGTTCGCGCACCCCACCTCCAGGCTCGCAGGCTCCACATGCTCTCCGTCCTTCTCGCCGGGCTGCTCAGCCAGACGGCGCCGCCGGTCTCCGCCCGCCAGCAGGGCGTGCCCATTGGCCGGGGCACCACGGTTCCCAAGGTGGTGTTGAGCGCGCCGTCCGGCGGGTGGACGGTGGACCGGATGCTGCAAATCGAGGGCACGGTGAGCGACGCCTCGGTGGATCCGGTGGTCGTGTCCATCAACGGCGACCGCTACCTGATGCGCACGCAAGGGGGGCGCTTCAGCCGCAAGTTCCCCGCGGCCAGCGGGAAGAACATCGTGACGGTGATGGCCACCAACAAGGGGGGCACGGCGCGCGCGCAGGCGACGAGCTACGCGCAGGTGCCCCCGGTGCCGCTCAAGGCCATCCTCACGAGCGACACGGACGGCGTCTACACGGACCTGCACATCTACGAGCCCACGGACGCGAGCAGCGCGGGTGAGACGCTGGACGTGTCGTCCATGGCGCACGTGTACTGGGCGAACACGCAGAGCCCGTCCGGCGGCACGTTCTTCCTCAACGAGCAGGGCGGCGACTTCGACCAGCCGGCCTACGGCCCGTACCTCTACATCCACCGCGCGCCGCCCACGGGCGTGTACCTGGTGGCGACGAACTACTGGCCCAGCGGCGACAAGGCGCACACGGTGGCCACGCTCAACCTGGCGCTCTTCGAAGGCACGCCGGGCGAGGTCCGCCGCCGCGTGCGCATCCCGCTGGCGACGCCGGGCACGACGCGCGTGCTCGCGTGGGTGAACATCCTGGGGGACGGGCAGGCGGAGGTGTACGTGCCGTCCGCGGATCCGAAGCCCAAGGGGAACGGCTGGCCCACGAACCTGGAGGAGGCGGTCAAGGAGCTCCAGAAGAGCGGTGACGGCGGCGGCGAAGGGGAAGGCGATTACTGACGCGGCCGGCGCTCCCGGCTCGGCCCCGCCATGCGCGTCCTGATGCTCACGGTGTTGTTGAACGCCGCCCCGCTCCCGTCCGGGACGGCCCCCGCGCGTGAAGGCGCGTCCATCGCGGCGGAGCCGGTGGCTCCGGAGACGCGCGCGCGGCTGCTGCGACGGGAGGTCGCGCAGGTGGCGCTCGCGCAGGTGAAGGCTTTCGACGCCGCGTGGCAGCCGGCGCAGCGCGACTGCGCGGGCCTCATCCGCTACGCGTACCGCACGGCGTACCGGCGCGTGGCCTCCGAGCGCCTCGCCTCTCCGCTGTGGCGGGACACGCGCGGCGGTCCCTCCGACTTCGCGGACGCGGAGACGTTGATCAGCCGCAACTTCGCTCCGCTGGGCCGGGGCGAGGACGCGCGCGAGCAGCTCCGCACCGGAGACGTGGTGGCCTTCCGCCAGGAGCACGACGCAGGCCCCGTCTTCCACCTGATGCTCGTGGTGCGCCCGGAGGACCGGGCCCACGCACCCGCGCGCGTCGTCTACCACCCCGGTGAGGCTGGAGCGCGCGTGCGCACCGGCGTCCTGGACGCTCTCGCCACCGAGGCGCCGCTGGAGTGGCGCCCCGTGCCGGCCAACGCTTCCTTCCTCGGCTTCTTCCGCTTCAAGGAGTGGATGTCATGACGTCTCCCGTGAGCCCGCCGCCCCCCGCTGGAGGCGGAGGCAAGGGCCCCTCGTCCGCCGTGCGCATCGCGCTCATCGGCGCCATCGTCGTGGGTGTGGGCGTGGGGGCCTTCGTCATCGGCCGCAAGAGCAGCGGCGGCGGCGGCTCCGGCCCCGCCTTCTCCTCGGGTGGGCCCAAGGGCCCGCCGACCGCGGGCGCCACCGTGGAGGGCATGCCGGAGGTGTCCTCCGAGCCCACGAAGATGGAGGTGCCCGGCGCCGCGGCGCTGCCCGCCATCTGGGTGGACGTGCACTCGCCCGCGAAGGTGCGTGACGCGCTGGCGCGCAACGCGTGGCTGAAGTCGCAGTGGGAGAAGCCGCTGGGCCAGGGCTTCGCGAGCGGCTGGGCCGCGTTCCTGGGCTCCACCGGCACCGACCTCAAGGCGTCCTTCAAGGGCGCGGTGCTGGACGTCATCGTCGGGCAGGTGCTCGACACGCCGTTCCGCACGGTGTGGTTCAGTGGCGACGCGCGCGTGGGCACGCCCGCCATCCTCGTCCCCAAGGCGAACAAGACCGCGCGGGCGGCGTGGGACTCGCTGGACGCAGTGGCGAAGCGCGGGGAGATGGTCGCGGACAGCTGCCCCTCCGGCATGGAGAAGGCGCCCGACGGCGGCTTCCACCTGTCGCGCTGGCTCGTCGCCGAGCAGACGGTGTGGGCCGCGCGCTCGGAGGACCGGCTGGTGCTGTCGCGCCACCCGGTGGTGGTGCTCCAGGCGCTGTGCACGGCGCTGCCGGAGCTGGAGGGGGACAGCGGCGTGGACGTGGAGGTGGGCTTCGACGCGAACGCCTACGGCCGCGAGGCGCAGCTCTTCACCCACGTGCTGGGCCTGGGCGAGGACACGCGGCTCCAACTGGGCGTGGAGGGCGACCGGCTGGTGGCCAAGGGCATCGCCGGGAAGGTCAGCGGGACGTCGGTGTCCACCGGCAAGCCCCTCTCCGACGACCTGCTCAAGCTGGTGCCCGAGGACACGCCGGTGCTGTTCGCGTTCCGGCTCACGCTGCCGGAGTCGCTGGAGCCCGCGCAGCTCAAGGCCTTCTGGAAGGGCGAGAGCCGAGCCCCGATGCGCGAGCGCCAGGTGGCCCTGGCGTGGACGCCGCGCGGCAGCACGTCCATGGAGCCGGAGCTGGCCCTGCTGTGGGGCGATGAGAAGGACGCGGAGGGGCTGTCCGGGCTGTTCTCCGGCGGCGCGCGGACGCTGGTGAGCACCCCGCTGTGCAAGCACGTGGTGCTGGCCACGAGCCAGCAGGTGGTGGAGCGGCTCCAGAAGGCGTGCGAAGGCCGCGCGCCCAACATGCTCAACGCCGCGGGCCCGGTGGTCGCGGGGCTGCGCGCGCCCTCCACGGTGATGCTGGGCGTCAACCTGGGGCGGCTGCTCAGCGGGCTCGCCATGGACGGCTACACGTCCGAGGCGCGCGTGGACCGCTCGTCGCCTCTGCCCAAGGCGCTGCCCCCTGAAATCGAAGCGGCCCGCCGCGACCTGGAGGCCCTGCCGTACCTGGGCTTCCGTGGCAACGCGCAGGGCTACGTCATGGCGTCGGAAGGATTTGGGACATGAAGACCTCCGTTCGTTTCGCGGCCCTGGCCGCGCTCCTGCTGTCCGGCGTGGCGCTGGCCAAGCCGCTCTACATCACCGTCCCCCGCTCCTACGGCAGCAGCGAGCCGGTGGCCGTGGATGTCGCCTTCGAGGACAAGGGCCCCGTCGAACTGCGCGTGCTCCAGCCCGCGAACCTGGACGCGTTCATCCGCGCGCAGGGGGACCTGCGGCGCGCGTACGAGACGCCGCCCACGTTGCTCAACCCGGGCCGCGGCCTGAGCCGTGGCCTCAACGCGGTGCGCTCGCCGGGCATCGTGCTGATGGAGGCGCTGTCGCCCGACTTCCGTCAGGAGGTGGGCACGTCGCTGCCTCCGCCGCCGGGGGAGTCCTCGTCCAGCGAGCCGCTGGCGAAGGTGTCGGAGGGGCCGGAGAAGCTGGTGGGCACGCCGCCGGGCTTCACCGTGGTGCGCAGCCAGTGGCTCAACCTGGACCTGGGCGGCGCGAACCGGGACTTCAACGTGCCGGGCTTCGACACGGGCGACAGCGGCAGCGGCTTCCAGGAGCGCCGCGTGCTGCTCGCGCCGCTGCCCGCGGGTACCTACGTGCTCCAACTGGTGCAGGGCCGGGTGGAGGGGCAGGTGGTGCTCGTCGTCAGCGACGTCACCGTGCAGCTCAAGCAGACGGACGGCCAGGTGCTGGTGCGCGTGGCGGGGCGCGACCAGCAGCCGCGCGCGGGGGCACAGGTGCAGGTGTACCTGCCCACGGGCAAGGGCCCCACGGGCACCACGGACGACAAGGGCGAGGTGACGCTGGCGGTGACGGAGCCGCGCATCATCGCGACGGTGACGGCTGGCAAGGACACGGCCATCGTGGACACGGACTTCTACTCCGCGCTGGCGGTGGCGCCGGACGTGTTCATCTACAGCGACCGGCCCATCTACAAGCCGGGCAACGAGGTGAAGTTCCGCGGGCTCGTGCGCCAGCCGGACACGTTCCTCGCGCGGCTCTTCACGCCGAAGAAGCGCGACGTGCGCGTGAAGCTGGTGTCGCAGGAGGGCCGTGAAATCGTCACCCGCGCGGCGGTGGACGAGTTCGGCGCGTTCAACGGCACGCTGAAGGTGCCGGACGACCTGGGCACGGGCGTGCTGCGCATCGAGGCGGACCTGGACGAGCACCCCCACCAGGGCGAGGCGCGCGTGCAGGACTACGTGAAGCCCACGTTCTACCTGGAGGTGCAGCCCGCGTCGGAGACGGTGGTGCCCGGCCAGACGGTGAGCATGACGGTGCGCGCGCGCCGCTACGCGGGCGGCGTGCCCAAGGGCGCGAAGTACGAGGTGTTCCTCTACCGCAGCCTGCTGGACGCGCCCGCGTGGGTGGACGACTCCGGCCGCGGCGGCCAGGGCAGCGCGGTGACGTACGGCACCGCCTCCAGCAGCGAGGGCAAGCTGAGCGTGCCGGAGCGGCTGTACTCGTCCGTCGCGGAGCGCCAGGCCACGGACGACCCGTGGTCCTCCGCCAGCGAGTTCAACGCGGAGGGCGAGGCCCAGGTGGAGGTCGCGGTTCCCCCGCTCGGCGCGGGCGAGGACCGGCTGCCGTACCGCTACAGCCTCACCGTGCGCGCGCGGGATGATCAGGAGACGTTCGCCACCGGCACCGCCGCCTTCTTCCTGTCGAAGGTGGAGGTGCTGGGCGTGGCGCGGTTCTCGGACGCGGTGGTGCAGAAGGGCTCGGACGCGCAGCTGTCCGTGCGCGCCACCACGCTGTCCGGCAAGCCCTACGGCGTCACCACGGGCGAGGTGGACTTCACGCTGGTCCGCGCGGACGGCAGCGAGAAGGACCTGGGCAAGCAGCCCTTCACCACGCAGCAGGACGGCACGTCCCGCCTGAAGGTGCCCACCACGGACGTGGGCCGGGTGGTCGCGAGCGTGACGGTGAAGGACAAGAAGGGCGAGGCGTGGACGGGCGAGGAGTCGCTGCTCGTCATCGGCGGCGCGGACGAGCCCGTGGCGCAGGTGCCCAACCTCACGCTCGCGTCGCTGTCCGGCACGCTGGAGCCGGGGGACAGCGCGAAGCTGGTGGCGCTGATGCCGGACGCCTGGGGCCAGGGCGGCAAGGACGCGGGGCCCGTGTGGGTGACGCTGACGGGCGCGAACCTGTACGGCACCTCGGTGGTGCAGCTCAAGGGCCGCACGCTGGTGCATTCGTTCCCGGTGGAGAAGCGCTTCGGCAGCGCGGTGTACGCGTCCGTGGCGTACCCCACGGCGACGGGCCGCTGGGAGGAGCGCACGGTGGCGTTCCGCGTGGTGCCCAAGGAGCGCACGCTCACGGTGGCGCTGCAGCCGCGCCGCGCGGAGGCGATGCCGCTCACGGAGCAGGCCATCGACGTGCGCGTCACCGACAGCGACGGCAACGGCGTGTCCGCGCAGCTGTCCGTGGGCGTGGTGGACAAGGCCGTCTACGCCATCCAGTCCGAGTTCCGCCCCGGCGTGCTGGACTTCTTCTATCCGCCGGCGCGCGACAACGTGACGAACTTCTACTCGGCGGAGTTCCAGGGCTACGGCTACGGCGAGCAGTTGGCGCGCAAGATGGCGGGCCTTCCCGACCACGCGTTCGCGTCCATCAAGCCGCCCACCCGCAGCGCGAAGGACCTGGAGAAGGACACCGCGCACTGGGACCCTGCCGTGGTGACGGACCGGGATGGGCGCGCGACGGTGCGCTTCAAGCTGCCCTCCAACCAGACGCTGTGGGTGGTGACGGCGGTGGCGGCGGACACGTCCGGCCGCTTCGGTGAGGGCACGGCGGAGTTCGCCACGCGCGGTGGACTGAACGTCTACGCGGCGCTGCCGCAGTTCCTGCGCGAGGGCGACGAGGCGCTCGCGTCCGTGCGGCTGGCCGCGGGCACGAAGTCCAAGGGCAGCCAGGTGCTGGACGTGCGGTTGCAGCCGGGCGGCGCGCTCCAGGCGGAGGCGCTCCAGCGCAAGGTGGAGCTGGGCGAGGGCGGCGAGCAGGTGGTGCCGGTGACGCTGCGCGCGGGCAAGACGGGCCCGGCGGAGCTCGCGGTGGACGTGGTGGGCGGCAAGGACCCCTTGCGCGACCTGAAGCGCTTCGACGTGGCGCCGGCCGCGGTGGAGGACGCGGTGCAGGTGAGCGCGTGGGGCGGCGGCGCGCTGTCGCTGGAGGCCCCTGAGGCGTCCGCGTTGACGCGCGTGGAGCTGGTGCTCCAGCCGTCCACGGTGGACGCGGCGCTCACCAACGTGCGCGAGCTGCTCACGTATCCGTACGGGTGCCTGGAGCAGCTCGTCTCCACGACGGTGCCCAACGTGGCGGTGTACCAGGTGCTCCAGAAGGCGGGGGCGCTGGACAAGCTGGATCCGGACTCGCAGGCGCTCTTGGCGGAGGCGCGCAGCCGCTCCGTGCAGGGCACGGCCCGCATCCTGGGGCTCGCGGTAAAGGGCGGCGGCTTCACCTGGTTCGGCGGCTACAGCGAGCCCAGCCTGCCGCTCACGCTCATCGCGCTGGACGGCCTGGCGTACGCGTCCGAGGCGGGGCTGGTGGACCGCGACGACGCGCGCATCCAGGAGAGCGCGAAGTGGCTGGAGGCGCAGGAGGGCCTGTCGCCGGAGTACGACGCGACGCGCGCCTACGTGCTCGCGCGCCTTCAGGGGCCGCGTCAGGCGGCGCGGGTGCGCGCGCTGGTGGAGGCCGCGAAGCCGGGGGACTTGTATCCGCTGGCGCTCGCGGTGCTGGCCGCGGAGAAGGCGGGCGTGATGAAGGAGCCGGGCCTCCAGGGGCGCATCCAGGGGCTGGTGAAGGAGAGCGGCGAGGGCTTCGCGAAGCTCGCGGGGCTGCGGGGCGAGGCGGAGACGTCCGAGGCGTTCTACCGCTTCCCGCTGCGGCGCGTGGGCCTCACCGCCATCACCGCGCACGCGGCGTCGTTCGGGTCGCTGGACGTCACCCGCGCGCGCAAGCGCATCCTGGAGATGCTGAGCGAGCCGGGCCTGTCCACCTTCGACCGGAGCACGGCGCTGCTGCACTCGCTCTGGCTGGTGGAGCGCGACGCGAAGGCGTTCAAGGGCATGGCGCCGCCGGAGGTGAAGGGCGCTTCGGCGCCGGTGAAGTTCTCGGCGCGCGGCATGGGCCTGGTGGCCACGCTGCCGGCGGGGACGCGCACGGTGGACGTGGGCGGCTTCGACGGCGTGGCCACGCTGCGCGCCGCCGCGATGACGCCGCTCAAGAGCGTGCAGCCGCGCGTGAACGGGATGTCCGTGGAGCGCGCGTACTACGTGCTGCGCGAGGGCGGGAAGGTGAAGCTGGAGTCGGGCGCTTCCGTGAACCAGGGCGAGGAGGTCTACGTGGAGCTGACGCTGGACGCGCGCGGAGAGAACCGGGCGCGCTCGGCGTACTACGTGGTGGAGGACGCGGTGCCGGCGGGCTTCGTTCCGCTCCAGGAGGACAAGGTCTTCCGCGGTCCGCCGCACTCGCTGCCGCTGGCTCCGGAGGCGCTCAAGCGCCGGCAGTTGGACCCGTCCCAAGCGACGTTCTTCTTCGAGGAGCCGGCGTGGTGGAGCGACAGCCCGCGCACGGTGGGCTACGTGATGCGCGCGCAGTTCGCGGGCACGTTCGCGGCGCCGCCCGCGACCATCGAGGACATGTACTCGGCGCGCATCCGGGGCCGCACGGCCGCGGACGTGTTGAAGGTGGTGCCCTCGAAGACGTCCGTGAGTGACCTGTAGCCCATGGGGTGGGCCGTCGCCGTCGCCGTGCTGTTGTCGGCTTCGCCCACCTTCGTCACGCGGGGCGATGTGACGCCGGAGGCGGACCTGCGCCGTGAGGTCCAGGCCGCCTGGACGTCCCTGGAGACTCAGTACGCGGCGCAGGCGGGAGGCCTTCCGACGAGGGCCCCCGCCACCGTGACGATCCAGAAGGGCACGTCGCTGACTCCCGAGCGCAACGCGCAGGGCCGGCCCGGCGTGGTGGAGCTGCGGCAGAACACGCCCGGCGTGCTGGACGCGAGGACGCGCACGGCGCTGCGGCACGAGCTGGCGCACCAACTGCTGTGGTGGGCCTGTCCCGCGTCCAGCGAGGACCGCCTCTTCCACGAAGCCTTCGCGCTGACGGTGAGCGGAGAGCTGCCCGCGTGGCGCGACGGGCCGTACCTGTCGCTGTCGCGCGCGGCGAAGGAGGTGGCGAGCGCGCCAGCGGTGGACACGTCGCGAGCGAGGCGGGGACTGGCCCGCATCCTGGGAGAGCACACGGGGTTTCCCGCCGCGCTGACGCGCAGGCTGCGCCAGTGTCATGACGGAGCGCGGTGGGCAGCGCCCCTGACGGTGGAGGAGCTGGCGGACGTGGCGGTGCTCGCGCCCGCGCCGGCCACGGTGGTGGTGAGCCGGCACTCGGGAGAAGTGCTGTTCTCGGAGGGAGACGTGCGCCGCGCGGTGCCCTACGGCTCCGCGCTCAAGCCGTTCCTGTACGCGGCGGGGACGCCCGAAGGTGCGGGACGTGCTGCTGCGGAAGCCAACGCGCCTCCACTGCTCGCGCCGCGCAGGGGCGTGCAGGAGTGGGCTTGCGGCGCGGGGCTGCCTCCGAAGGTGGATGCACGGATGGCGCTCCTGCGCTCGTGCAACGGCTGGTTCCTGGACTGGGAGGCCACGGGCCTTGCTCCCAAGGCCTTCGGTGTCTGGGGCCCGGTGCTGTCCTCCGTGGGCCTCACCGGTCTGCCCTCGGACATGACGGAGGCCATCGGGCTCCGCTCCGCGCATGGCCTGTCTCCATGGGGCATGGCGCAGGCGTACCGCTTGCTCGCGGAGGCGCGGCCGGACGTGCTCGCGCTCCTCACCGGCAACGTGGATGAAGGCACGCTCAGCGGCCTCTCCACGTCCAAGGCCCTCAAGGGCGTCGCCACCAAGACGGGCACCGTGCGCGACGCCGCGAGCCGCCCCCAGTTCGGATGGATCGCCGCCGTGGACGCGGACCTCGTCGCCGTCATCGTGCGGCCCGGCAAGATGCCCCGGCACTTCGTGGATGAGCTCCCCGCGCTCCTCTCCCGCGTGCGCCGGCAGGCGGGACTGGACGCCGCGCGCGTGCAGGTGCTCGGCCTGTTGCCCTCTTCGATCGTGGAGGCCCGCTGCGCGGGCTCGGGCTTCTCCCTGGACGATGGCGTTCCTCGCGCCGCGCCACCGGACTTCTCGCGCCTGGACGCGCTCACCGCGAAAGGGCCCGCCGTCTGCCTGGGCAGCCCGTGGCGCGTGCGCTTCCCGGACGGCCCCGACGGTGGCCGCGATTACGCGGGCGTCTTCACCTGGTCGACGCCTCCGCCGTACCGCCCGCCCCCCGGCGTGCCCACCACGCCCAGCGCGCTCAAGGCCCGGCGCGGATCCGACTTCGTCTTCCGCACCACGCGCGTGCAGTACACCGCCGGCGTCGTCGCCGCCGAGGACGTCACGCTCCAGGGCGAAGCCCGCGTCGCCCTGGCCCGCGTCGCCGCGCACAACGAGCGCCACGCCGACACCCGCCACCCCGGCCGCGCCCTCTGCGACACCACCCACTGCCAGGCCTTCCGCGGCACCGTGCGCATCCGCCCGGAAGAGACCCGCGCCCTCCAACTCCCGCCCCTGAAGTGGGACGCCTGGCTCACCTTCTCGCAGGGCGGCGCCACCCCGTGGCGCGAAGCCCGTTCCCGCTCGGAGGTGGAGGCCCTGCTGGGCAGGAACCTCGTCTCCCTGCGCTTCGAATCCGGCCGCGTGCGCTACCTGCGCACCGAAGGCACCCCCGCCGCGCCCTACGAGGACGCGCGCTCCCTCCCGTGCGACACCCTGCGCGCCGGCCTGAAGCTCCCCTCCTGCCCCCAGCGCGCCTCCTTCGACGGCCCCCAGGTCCTCTTCGAAGGTCAGGGCCGGGGCCACGGCGAGGGCCTGGACGTCGAAGCCGCCAAGGCCAGTCCCGGCCTCTCCAGCGACGCGCTCCTGGAGCGTGCCTACGGCGCCCGGCCTCCCACCCCTTGAGTCCCCCAGCCGCAACCCCCACCCACACCCACCGGGTTTCCCTTTACCCACTCGGGAAACCACGAAAAACGTGCTGACACGGGCCTCGAATCACAGCTATTACGTAAGAATACCGTAGCGCTGTTTGGTTTGAGGGGCCCAATGGCGGAAGGGTTGAGCGAGGCGGAGGCCACGCGGCGCGCTTTGGAGGCGTTGCCGGAGGGCCTTCGGGTGCGCTGGGTCCAGGAGGGCCGCGGGGCCTGGGTGCTGGGCTGCCAGGACTCGAGGCCGAACCTGCACGCCCCCCGGGGCGAGGACGTGCTCATCCAGGGCGAGCTGTGGCTGCTGGGCGCGCGCTACGTGGAGGGCGCGGTGCCGCGAGGCGCCCTGCGGGTGTGGCTCCTGGAAGGCCCCGTGCGGCACGTGCTGGCCTCGCGCGTGGCGGTGGGCGGCGAGGACCTGACGCTGGGGCTGGGGCCTCCCGGGGCGCGGGTGCCTTCGGCGCGCGTGGTGTGTCAGCGCGTGGAGTGGCGGCCGTACTCGGTCGCGAACGCGGCGCCGCTGGCGGCGGCCTTCGTGGACCTGTGGCGGAGCCTGGGCCGGGGCTCGCGGCTGGAGCGGCTGGGGCTGGAGGTGGACGGCACGGTGGAGGGCCCCGCGCGCGTGTCCCCCTTCGTGGAGGTGGAGCCGGACCGCAAGGGCGGCCGCCGCTCCCCGACGCGCCACCCGCTGCCCCCCTTCGTGGCGGCCACGGCGGACGTGCTGCGCGACTGCCGCCTGTGGCTGCGTGCGACGGCGCACGCGCTGACCCGCGAGCCGCCCTTCCTTCGCGAGGTGTACCTGCCCTCCCCTTCGTCCGGAGACGGCGAGCCCCTGGCGCTCCAGGCCACGGCCGCGAGTGAATCCCTGAGCGCGTTGCTGGAGCGGCGGCTGCGCTGGGCGGAAGGGTGGCTGTCCCCGTCCGCGCTGCTGGAGCTGGAGGTGTCGCGCACGGTGCCCGAGGGCGTGGGCGCCGGGGCCTGCTGGCTCACCGCGCGCTTCGAGCAGGCGCAGACGGGCGGGACGTCCACCACCGTCACGCTGGTCGACACGCCCAGCTTCTCCTCGGAGGTGCTGGCGCTCTTGCGCGGCTGGGCCCAGGCCACGGCGCAGGGGCGCGGCGCCGTGGCGCGCGGCCTGTTGCCCGTGGAGTGACACGGCTTCATCCCGCGCGCCTCGTGCCCCGCGGGGTGGGGCGCTCGGCCAGGCGGCCCTGGCACCCCGCTTCCGCGTCCACACCTTGCTCCCGTCGAATTCATCCGCGGCAAAGCGGGGGAGGCAGGAGCCATGAGCAAGATGAACTGGAAGGCGCGTGCGGTGACGGCGGCGGTCGTGACGGGGCTGATGGGCTTCTCCGCCCACGCCGAGGATCAGTCCAAGCAGGAAAAGCAGGAGATGAAGCAGGGCAAGGCCGTGGGTGAGGCCGCCGCCAAGCGCGTGCAGTACGTGGGCAAGCTGGCCGTCTTCAACAACCGGCAGATCAAGCTGGCGCGGCTCGCGGAGCAGCAGGCGACGGATCCGCAGGTGAAGGAGTTCGCCACCAAGCTGCGCGAGGACCACGAGAACAGCCAGAGCCAGCTGCGCACCTGGGCCGAGCAGAAGAAGATGCAGATCAGTGCCCTCAGCGACAGCAACGTCACCTCCGAGGACCAGACGGGCGTGGGCGGCTCCGGCGTCCAGGAGGGCTACCAGGAGAAGATGAAGGGCACCGGCGAGAAGCTGGGCAAGGCCATCGACAAGTCGAACGAGGAGTACAACAAGCTCCAGGCGAAGCAGGGGCCTGAGTTCGACAAGGCCTTCCTGACGCGCATCGCGGAGGACCAGAAGAAGGGCAAGGACATCCTCGAAGAGGGCCGCAAGGAGTACAAGAACGACGCCGGCTTCCTGGCGCTCCTGAGCGACACCGAGCGCACCGTCCGCGGCAACGAGACGCAGGCGAAGGAGCTCGAGAAGGAGATGAAGAAGAAGTAGTGCCCGCGTGTGTAGCGCGGTGGGCGTCGGGCCGACGGGCCGGTTGACTCGGCCGGGTCCGGCGCCTATCCCCTCGCGGATGCGCACGGCACTCGCGGCGATGGGAGTGACATTCGGGGGGCTGCTGAGCGCGTGTCTCGCGACCGCGCCAGTGGCCTCCGCGGTGCCCTCCGAGGGAGTGACGCCCGCGGGCCCCTTCGTCGACGACGCGCGCCCCCTCTTCGAAGGCTGTGTCCCCGTCCCGGACAGCGCCACGTCCCGCACGTACCGCTGCGGCACGCTCTCCGTGTGGCTGCACGAACAGCCCGGATTGAGCGAGGCCCAGGCCGTGGACGCCGGCCGCACCCGCGTGCATGCCCGGCTGGGCCCGGGCCTCACTGAAGCCCGGGGCGAGCTGCCGCTCGGCGGACAGCCGCACCCGTCCCTGCGCTTCGAGCAGTGCTCCGGTGAGAACACCTGCACGGTGGGCGGCTACGTCACGGCGGTGACACCCTCCGCGGGCCACGTGCGGCAGCTGGGCTGCGTGGTGCGCGGCGACCTCCGCGCGGGACTGGGCCGGTGCCTGGAGCTGTTCGCGTACCTGGCCACGCGGGGCAATCCGGAGGGCGACACGCTGTCACCTTCCGCGCTCGTCACACCGCCCCGGCTGCCGTGGCGGGTGCTGTTCGTGCCGGAGGGCTGTGAGGTCGCGGACTCGACGACGCGCGCGGGGAGGATCCGCTGCGCCGCGTCCACCTTCTCCTGGAGCCTCTTCCGTCCGGTGGCGCCGGGCTCGGGGCAGGTGGAGCGCTGGCGCGACCGGAGCTCGGAGGAGCTGCGCGACGCGCTCCCGGGAGCCCGCCCGGTGGAGGTGCGCGACTGCTACGTGGAGGGCCAGGCCACGCGCTGCGTCCGCTTCACCGCGCCCGCCCCGGAGGGTGGAGGTGACGTCCAGGTCTGGACCGGCGGCGTGGACCACCAGGGCTGGGGCCTGTTCGCGGCGTGCAGTCTCCCGACGAGTACGGCCTCCCTCTTTCCAACCGCCTGCAATGGCGTGTTCGCTCCGCGCTGAAGGGTCGTGGCGTTCGTGTTCCTCCTGGAAGGCGTGTCCAAGCGCTTCGGTGCCGCGCAGGCCCTGCACCCGCTGGACTTGAATCTACCCAAGGGCGCCACCACGGTGCTCATCGGCCCCAGCGGCTGCGGGAAGTCCACGCTGCTGCGGCTGCTCAACGGCCTGCTCCGGCCCGACACCGGCCGCGTGCGCTTCGACGGACAGCCCCTGCCGGAGGACGCGGACGCGCTGCTCGCCGTGCGCCAGCGCGTGGGCTACGCGCTCCAGGGCGGAGGCCTGTTCCCGCACCTCACCGGCGCCCGGAACGTCACGCTGATGGCGCGGCACCTGCGCTGGCCGGAGGCGCGGATCCGCGAGCGGCTGGCACAGTTGATGGACCTGACGCGCTTCCCGGCGGATGCACTGGAGCGCTTCCCGGGAGAACTCTCCGGAGGCCAGCGGCAGCGCGTGGCGCTGATGCGCGCGCTGATGCTGGACCCGGACGTGCTGCTGCTGGATGAACCCCTGGGCGCGTTGGATCCGCTGGTGCGCCATGACCTCCAGACGGACCTGCGCGGCATCTTCGAGCGGCTGGGCAAGACGGTGGTGCTCGTCACGCACGACCTGGCGGAGGCCGCCTTCCTGGGCGACGGCATCGTGCTGATGCGCGAGGGCCAGGTGGTGCAGCAGGGCACGCTGGACGACCTGGAGTCGCGGCCCGCGGATCCGTTCGTCACGCGGTTCATCCAGGCGCAGCGCCCGTTGCCCCTGCGGAGGCCAGGATGATGCGCGCGCTGTCGCTGGCGTGGCTGCTGTGGCTCGCTGTCGCGTGCACGAGCACCGAAGGAGGCAGCGGGCCCCAGGTGCGCGTGGGGTCCAAGAAGTTCACCGAGTCCGTCATCCTCGGGGAGATGGTGACGCAGGTGGCGAAGGACGCGGGCGCGCGGGCGTCGCACCGGCGCGAGCTGGGCGGCACCACGGTGCTGTGGGAGGCGCTGCGCCGGGGCGAGCTGGATGTCTATCCCGAGTACACCGGCACGCTGCGCCAGGAGTTGCTCGTGGGCCGCGCGCTGCCGGACGACGACGCGCTGAGGAAGGCGCTCGCGGACGAAGGCCTGCGGATGAGCGCGCCGCTGGGCTTCAACAACACCTACGCGCTGGGCATGAAGGAAGCGGAGGCCCAGCGGCTGGGCATCCGCCGCATCTCCGACTTGAAGGCGCACCCGGAGCTGCGCGTGGGCTTCAGCAACGAGTTCATGCAGCGGGGCGACGGCTGGCCCGCGCTGCGCGACGCGTACGGCCTGCCCCAGCGCGACGTGCGCGGCCTGGACCACGACCTGGCGTACCGGGGCATGGAGAGCGGGGCCATCCAGCTCACGGACCTGTACTCCACGGACGCGGAGATCGCCGCCTACGGCTTGCGCGTGCTGGAGGACGACCGGCACCACTTCCCCGCGTACGACGCCGTGCTCCTCTACCGCGCGGACCTGGAGACCCGTGCGCCCCAAGTGGCCCAGGCGCTGCGCCGGCTGGAGGGCTCGCTGACGGAGGCGAAGATGGTCCAGCTCAACGCCCGCGCGCGGCTGGAGCATGTGCCGGAGGCCCAGGTGGCGGCGGACTTCCTCCAGGCTTCATTCGGCCTGACGACGGAGGTGCGCACGGACGGGCGGGGGGCACGCATCTGGCAGCGCACGCGCGAGCACCTGTTCCTCGTGGGGCTGTCGCTGATGGCGGCCATCGCGCTCGCCATCCCGCTGGGTGTGGTGGCCGCTCGACGTCCGCGCCTGGGGCAGGGCGTGCTGGGCCTCTCCAGCGTCATCCAGACGGTGCCGTCGCTGGCGCTGCTGGTGTTCATGATTCCGCTGCTGGGTATCGGCTCGAAGCCGGCCATCGCGGCGCTGTTCCTCTACAGCCTGCTGCCCATCGTGCGGAACACGGCGGCGGGGCTCCAGGGCATCCCGTGGGAGGTGCGCGAGTCCGCGGAGGCGCTGGGCCTGCCGTCCGGCGCGAGGCTCTGGCGCATCGAGCTGCCCATGGCGGCGGCCTCCATCCTCGCGGGTATCCAGACGGCGGCGGTCATCAACGTGGGCACCGCCACGCTGGGCGCGCTGGTGGGCGCGGGCGGCTACGGCCAGCCCATCCTCACCGGCATCCGCCTGGACGACGTGGGGCTCATCTTGGAAGGCGCGGTGCCCGCGGCGGTGCTCGCGCTCGCGGTCAGCGGCCTCTTCGAGGCGGTGGCGCGCGTGCTGGTGCCTCGCGGGCTGCGCGGCTGAGCGCTACACCGGCTCCACGTGGGAGGCCGGCTCGGCGGCGGGCTCCAGGCGCGGTGCGTCCTCCGCGAGCCCCGCCGCGCACAGCCGCACCACGCACATCCACACGCAGTCCGCGAGCAGCAGGTGCACCAGCTGCATCGTCACGGGCGCCAGCAGCACCAGGTTGATGATGCCCGCGCACAGCTGCGCGACGTACACGCCGGTGAGCCACGCCGAGGCGCGCCGCACGTCCGGCGAGGGCCGCAGCCGCGCCACCTGACGGCCGCCGAACACCAGCAGCGCGCCCATGGCCACCGCGATGGCCGGGTGGAACACGCGCAGGCGCAACAGCACGTGCGCCGTCTCGGACAGGTCCTGCTCGAAGCCGTGCGTGAGGCTGGTGGCGGGGAAGAGCGTGTCGCCCAGCGCGGCCACCGCGCCGCTGATGCCCAGCACCAGCATGCCGACGATGCTCCCGCCCAAGAGCGCGCCCACCACGCCCTGGCCCTGGAGCACCATGCGCGCGCGGCCCTTGGAGGCCCACACCACCAGCGTCTGCGCGCCCACCAGGAGGAAGGTGTTGGTCAGGTGCACGCCCATCCACACCGCGCGGCCCAGGCGCGCGTCCTGCGCCACGTACTTGAGCAGCACGATGCCCGCGCCCACCAGGCCTTCGGTGAGCATGAACACCAGCGCCCAGAACGCCGCCTTGCGGCCCGGGTGGCCCTTGGGGAACTCGCGGCGGCCCCAGACGTAGAGGGCGACGGCGAGCAGCGTGGCCAGGCCGCTCGTCACACGGTGGGTGTACTCGATGAGGGTCTGGAGGGAGGGCGCGCGGGGCAGCACCTCGCCGTTGCAGACGGGCCAGTGGTCACCGCAGCCCGCGCCGGAGCCGGTGGCGCGCACGAACGCGCCCCAGAGGATGACGCCCAGGCTATAGAGGAGCACGCCCTGGCTGAACCACTGGAAGCGGCGGGTCGCGGCGGTGGGAAGGGTCATCGTTCCCTCCCACTACCGCATCCGTTCACAGGGAACCACCGAGCGCCTGTGTCCGGCTGCCCACCGCGCGCCAATGGCTCAACACCTGCGCTTATGGGGCCACCCACGACAGTCCCCAACCCCGGGGGAAGTTGTTAGCGTCACCTCGTGCCCCGAGACCGCGAAGCGCCCCCTGCCTCCTCGCCCCCTCACGATGCGGCCGAGCGCCTGCGTCGGCTGGAGGCGGCCATCGAGGAGGGACGTGCGCGCAAGGACGCGGCCCTGGAGGGGTGGGTGCGCAGGATGGGCCGCCTGCCCACCGAGAAGGAGCGCGACCGCTGGGAGCGGGAGTGGGAGCGCGGCGCGGAGCGGGAACGCCAGCGGTGGGAGAAGCAGTGGGAGCGCGAGTCGAAGGACGCCCTGCGCCGCGCGGAGCGGCAGGCCAAGCGCGACGCGTACATCGCGCAGCAGCAGGCGCACCGGGACGCGAAGCGCGCGGAGAAGGCGGCGCGGGAGGAGGCCGCGCGCAACCCGGTGGTGGGCGTGGGGCAGCTCGTCGTCGCGCTGGCGTGCGTGGCCACGGTGGTGCGATTGCCGCAGCAGTACTGGTGGCTGGTGTTCGTGGCGCTCGCGTTCTTCAAGGGCGCCGCGAAGCACCTGCGCCCGAGCAACAACCCCTTGCTGACGCGCGTGGAGGAGCCGCCCACGCCGGTGCCGCCCCAGCAGGTGAAGGCCCCGGAGGTGCCGGTGGATCCGCGCCTGACGCGCGTGGACGCTGTCTGCGAGAAGCTGCTCGCGGAGCTGCGGGCGGGGAGGGGCGTGTTGCAGGAGATGGTGCGCTCGCCGGATCGCACCGTGCAGGACCTGCGCAAGAGCTGCCACGAGCTCGTCCGCCGCGAGCGCGAGCTGCGCACGGTGGCGCCGCCGGAGGACGTGCAGCGGCTGGCGGACGAGCGCAAGAAGCTGGAGACGCGCTGGGCCTCGGAGGAGGACGTGGTGGTGCGCGACCGGCTGCGCGCGGCGTTGCAGGTGCTGGATGAGCAGGTGCGCCAGCGCGCGGAGTTGACGAAGGCGGCGGACCGGCTGGAGGCCGAGTTCACGCGGCTCGCGTACACGCTGGAGAACCTCTACGCCCAGGTGCTGCGGGTGCGCTCGGCGGACGCGGCGGACGCGGACGTGGCCGGCGCGGGCCTGCGCCACAGCGTGGAGCAGCTGGGCGCGGAGGTGGACGCCGTGACATCCGCGCTGGAAGAGGTGCACGGCGCGCCCGTGGATGGCCGGGTGCGCACGCGCTGACTATTCGCCCGCGTGCTTCGACGGCGGCGGTGCGCCGGACGCGCCGGTGATGCGGACGGTCTTGGCGTTGACGAACTCGCGGATGCCCAGGTCGGCCAGCTCGCGGCCGTGGCCGGAGTGCTTCACGCCGCCGAAGGGCAGGCGCGCGTCGGACGCGACGAGCGCGTTGACGAACACCATGCCGGCCTCGATGCCGTCGATGAGCCGGCGCTGTTCGTTCGCGTCCTGGGTCCACACGCTGGCGCCCAGGCCGAAGGGCGTCGCGTTGGCCAGCTCGATGGCGTGCTCCAGGTCGCGGGCGCGCAGCAGCGTGGCCACGGGACCGAAGAGCTCGTCATGGAAGGCGGGGGCCTTGGGTGGCGGATCCGCCAGGACGGTGGGCGGGTAGAAGTTGCCGGGGCCGCCCTGGGGCTTGCCGCCCAGCAGGAGCCGGGTGCCGGCCTTCACGCTCTCCTGCACCTGGGCATGCAGCCCTTCGAGGATGCCGGGCGTGGCGAGGGGGCCCACGTCGGTCTTTGGATCCATGGGGTCGCCGACCACCATGGTCTTCATGCGTTCGACGAAGCGGCGTTCGAACTCCTGGGCGATGGGCTCGGCGACGATGAAGCGCTTGGCGGCGATGCAGGACTGGCCGTTGTTGATGAGGCGCGCGGACACGGCGGTGTGCACGGCCTTGTCCAGGTCCGCGCTGGGCATGACGATGAACGGATCGCTGCCGCCCAGCTCCAGGACGACCTTCTTGATGGCACGGCCCGCGGCGGCGCCGACCGCGCGTCCGGCGCCCTCGCTGCCGGTGAGGGTGACGGCCTTCACGCGAGGGTCTTCGATGACGCGGTTCACCTCCGACGTCTCGATGAACAGCGATTGGAAGGCGCCTTCCGGGAAGCCGGCGGTGCGGAAGATTTCTTCGAGTGCGATGGCGCACTGGGGCACGTTGCTGGCGTGTTTGAGGAGGCCCACGTTGCCGGCCATGAGGGCGGGGGCGGCGAAGCGCACGACCTGCCAGAAGGGGAAGTTCCACGGCATGATGGCGAGCACGGGGCCCAGGGGCTGGTAGCGCACGAAGGCGGTGTCGCCGTCCACGTCGATGGGCGTGTCGCGCAGGAGCTTCTCGGCGCGGGTGACGTAGTAGCGGCACGCGGTGGCGGACTTGATGGACTCCGCCTTGGCGGCCTCCAGCGGCTTGCCCATCTCCTCCGTCATCATGCGGCCGAAGCGGTCGGCCTCGACCTCGAGGATTTCAGCGGCGCGGCGCATCCAGCGGGCGCGGTCAGCGAAGGACGTCTCGCGGTAGGAGCGGAACGTGTCCGCGGCCCGTTGCAGCTTGCGCTCCAGCTCCGCGGACGAGAGCACGTCGAACGTGCGCAGCGTCTTGCCGGTGGTGGGGCTGATGGTGGCGATGGCCATGTGCGGGTGCCTCCAGTGCGAACGTCACCGGGTGATAACAGGCCACACTCCCGTGACAATGCCTCCGGAGTACGAGCGTCCAGGGGCGTACGCCAGCAAGTGGACGTTGTTCGTGCCCGGGGGCAGGAGCTCACGAAGCGGAGACGGGAGCACGAGTCCATACCGCTGCTCGAACGCATCCAGAACCGCGTTGCTCAGCAACGGTCCACCCTCGGTCGTCCGCATGCGCTGAACCATATGTCTCGTGCGGAGAATACGAACATCCCCCGTGACCGAACCATGACCGAACCACCGAGTGCCCAAGGCCAACGCATCCTCGGCCCCGTGGTCCCATGGTGTCCGACGCACAGGGAGGTCGTGCATGGGAATGGCCGTAGGCGGCAGGGGCGGAGTGAGGGCCGACATCAACGTCACGCCGCTGGTCGACGTGGTGCTGGTGCTGCTGATCATCTTCATGGTCGTGACGCCGCTGTCCCAGGAGGGCAAGGACGTCACCCTGCCCACCGCCGCGCAGGGCGAGCAGCCCCAGAAGCCCGAACCCCTGGTCTTCTCCCTCACCGCCGACAAGGTGCTGTACGTCGGCGACGAAGCCATCCCGGACGCCGCCCGCTTCCAGGAGCGCATCCAGCAGGAACTGCGCGCCCACCGTGACCGCAAGCTGCTCTTCAAGGCCGATGCGTCACTGACGTGCGGCGACGTGCTCGGCGTCCTGCGGCAGTCAGAGAACGCGGGCGCCGAGTTCGTGTCCCTGGGTGTCTCCGTGAAGAAGCCCTGAGGAGGACCGCCATGCACGCAAGACGCCCCGTCGTGGTGAAGCCCCAGCCCGGTCTCCAGTCCGAACCCAACGTCACGCCGCTCGTGGACGTGGTCCTCGTCCTGCTGATCATCTTCATGGTCGTGATGCCGCTGATGCGTGGCGAGTTCGCGCTCCAGCTCCCCTCTGCCGGGGACCCGGGCGCCTACGCCATGTCCCCCGAGGACCTGCCCCCAGGCCTCATCCGGCTCACGGCGGAGGGCGCGCTCCTCATCGACGGCGACCCGGTGAGCGAAGCGGACTACATCCCGCGCCTGCGGGCCTTCCTGGCGGCCCGCCCCAAGGGCCAGCGCGGCCTGTACTTCCAGCCTGACGCCCGTGCCCCCTACACCCGGCTCATCGCCGCCCTCGACGGCGCGAAGCTCGCGGGCGCGGAGAGCCTGGGCCTGACCTTCACGAAACCCTGAGCACCTGGAGCCTGTCCGACACTCGCCGCGAAAAGCCCGTGGCCAGCCCGCACCCGCTGTCTTAAGTCACGGCCATGTCACGAGGGCCATGGCGGTGGGTGTCGGGTTGGGATGCGATGGTGACGCGGCCCCTGGGGCTGCTCCTGCTCGTGGTCGCGTGCGTCCTGGGCTTCGTCGTCCTGTCCGACGAGGTGCATGAAGGCGACACGCAGGACATCGACGAGCGCATCGTGCGCTCCCTGCGCCGTGAAGAAGACCCCGCGCGCCCCCGGGGCCCGTGGTGGCTCTCGGAGACCGCTCGCGACGTGACGTCCCTGGGCGGCTTCCCCGTCCTGGCGATCCTCACCGCGGCCGTGTGCGGCTTCCTCGTGGTGGCCCGCCGCTACCGCACCAGCCTCTTCGTGCTGTCCTCCATCGTCGGCGGGTGGATCCTCAACGCGCTGCTCAAGAACCTGTTCCACCGCCCGCGCCCCTCGGTGGTGCCCCACCTCACCGAGACCATGTCCACCAGCTTCCCCAGCGGCCACGCCATGCTGTCCGCCATCACCTACCTCACGCTGGGCGCGCTCCTGGCCCAGTTCGCGGAACACCGCCGCGTGAAGGTCTACCTCCTCACCGTGGCCCTGGTGCTCTCCGTCCTCGTGGGCTGCACCCGCGTCTACCTGGGCGTGCACTACCCCACGGACGTGCTCGGCGGCTGGGTGGCCGGGCTCGCATGGGCCCTGTTCGTCACCGTCGCCGCCCGCACCGTGCGCCGCCGCAGCCCCGCCCTTCAAGAAGAGGCCCAGCGCCCCGTGGAATGAGCCTTGCGCCCACGGCCTCCACGCGTGATGAAGGGGCCACCACTCCTGACTCCCCGTGCCCCTCCTCTCCTTGAACCTCCGCCCCTTCCAGCCGCCCGAGAGGCGCGGATGATTCAGGCGTGGCTCTGGAAGCTGGGCCTGGGACGCGGCCGGGTGCACGTCTTCTACGACGAGGCCTACCGGCTGCCCCTCTCCGGCATCGAGTCCTCCGTGGGCATCGAGCCGCGCGGCACCGACTTCACCACCTGGTACCTGCTGGAGTCCGGCGTGGTGCGCGCCGCGGACGTGCGCCACCCCGTGCCCGTGTCCTACGCGCAGCTCGCGCGCGTGCACGACGCCCGCTACCTGGAGTCCCTCGCCGACCCCTCGATGCTCGCGCGCATCTACGCCACCGACCCGTCCGAGGTCCCCGTGGACGCGCTCCTGGACAGCGTGCGGCTCGTGTGCGGCGGCACGCTGGGCGCGGCCCGGCTGGCGCTCGCGCGGCAGACGCCCGTGGTCAACATGGCCGGCGGCTTCCACCACGCGCGCCCGGACAAGGGCGGCGGCTTCTGCACCGTCAATGACATCGCCGTGGCCGTGGCGGACCTGCGCGCCTCCGGCTTCGAGGGCTCCGTGGCCGTGCTGGACCTGGACGCGCACCCGCCGGACGGCACCGCCGCGTGCCTCGCCGGACAGCCGAAGACGTGGATCGGCTCCGTGTCCGGCAGCGACTGGGGCGTGCTGCCCCCCGGCGTGGATGAGACCCGCGTGCCGGACGGCTGCGACGACGTCACCTACGTGCAGAAGGTGAAGGACCTGCTCGCGCGGATGCCCGCCTCCGACATCACCTTCGTCATCGCGGGCGGGGACGTGCTGGCCGGGGACCGCTTCGGGCGCGTGGGCATCACGCTCCAGGGCGCGCGCAAGCGCGACGTGGCCATCGCCGCGGCGCTGCGGGGCCGGGCCAGCGTGTGGCTGCCCGGGGGCGGCTACCACGCGGAGTCCTGGAAGCTGTTCGCGGGCACCGTGCTGGTGCTCGCGGGCCTGGGCCACCAGCGCATCACCGCGCGCTACGACCCGTTGAGCGCGCGCTTCCAGCGCATCGCGCACCTGTTGGATCCGGAGAACGGCAACACCGGCGGCAAGGCGCCGCACTGGGAGCCCTTCTCGCTGGAGGACCTGGAGGGCCCGCTGCGGCTGGGGCCGGAGGTCCAGCCGCGCGTGCTGGGCCACTACACCGCGCAGGGCATCGAGTACGCGCTCTTCCGCTACGGCCTGCTGTCGTACGTGGAGCGCCTGGGCTACAGCCGCCTGCGCGTGCAGGTGGCCTCCACCGGCGGCACCGGCGACCGCATCATGGTGCTGGGCCACGCGGGAGGCCGCGAGCACCTGCTGTCGGACTCGGTGGTGGAGAAGAAGGAGCTGCAGGGCGAGACCTTCCTCTTCGCCAACTGGCTGTCCCTACGCCACCCGCGCGCGCGCTTCAGCGACAAGCGCCCGCAACTGCCCGGCCAGGAGGTGCCCGGCCTGGGCCTGTCGCGCGAGACGACGGAGGTGCTGCTCGCCATGGCCCAGCGCCTGGGCCTGGCGGGCGTGGCCTTCCGGCCCATGTGGTACCACCTGGCCGTCGTCGCGCGCGGCCGCTTCCACTTCGCCACCCCGGAGCGCCAGGGCCGCTTCGAGGCGCTGATGCGCGACCTGTCCTCGCTGTCGCTCGTGGAGGCCACGCGCGCCGTGGCCGAAGGGCGCGTGCGCCTCAATGGCCAGCCGTACCCGTGGGAGCCGGACGACATGGTCTGCCGCCTGTCCCCCGTCTCCCTGGACGCGGAGGCCGTGGAGAAGGAGCGCGAGCGCTGCCACTTCACCGTGGAGCCCGCGCCGGAGCCCACGGCCGCTCCGCCGGTGAAGCCCGAGCCCCTCTGACGCCGCGGCGCCAGAGCCCGGTGGACGCCGGGCCCGTGGTAGTCAGGACGCGTGGACCTGGACGCGCAACGCCGTGAACAACACAAGCTGCGGCTGTCGTGGATGCCGTGGCTCTACTTCAGCCTCAAGCCCCGCCACCGCGAGTGGGCGGAGGCCTGGCAGCGCGAGGTGCAGGACCGCCTGCGCGCGCTGGAGACGGTGGATATCGCAGAAGGATGTTTCATCGCGCCGGAGGCGCGCATCTTCGCGGAGCCCGGCCGCACCGTGCGCATCGGGCCGGCGTGCAGCATCGGCGCGGACGCCTTCGTGCACGGGCCGGTGGTGCTGGGGCCGCGCGTCAGCCTCAACGCGCGCGTCAGCCTGGACGGCGGCGCGTGCGGCATCCGCATCGGGGAGGGCAGCCGCATCGCCACCGGCGCCACGCTCTACGCCTTCGACCACGGGCTCGCGCCGGACCGCCCCGTGCGCGAGCAGCCCGTCACCTCGAAGGGCATCGTGATCGGCCAGGACGTCTGGGTGGGCGCCAACGCGGGCATCACGGACGGTGTCACCGTGGGCGACCACGCAGTGATTGGCATGGGCGCCGTCGTCACCCGCGACGTGCCTCCGTGGGCCATCGTCGGTGGCGTGCCTGCACGCTTGCTCGGGGATCGCCGTCAACGCCCCCGTTCCGGAATTCCCGGGGGCTGGGAGCCTCCAGACTCCGAGGGAAACCCTTGAGTCCCGGGTGGGTCCATTGACTTTGAAACATTCGAGCGCCTTATGCTTCGGGCCGCGGTGAGACGGAAAGAGGGGTCGGGCTCGGACGCGCCGGGCGGTTTTCCCTCCAATCCAGATTTCATTCCGTTTCATCCGTGATGAAGGAGGCCGCGGTGGCGCAGGAGCAACGCGAAACGGGGGGCGCCGCTGCTCTGGGGCGGTCATCCGGGACGAGCGACCTCGTGGACACGCGTCGTTTCCAGCGCGCCGGATCGCTGTTGCGCGAGGCGCTCTTCGAACTGGACGCGGCGGGCCGCCTCGTCCTGGCGACCCCCGCCTGGGAGCGCCTGGTCGGAGCGCCCGTGCACGCGTGGCTCGGCCGCTCGCTGGTGGAGTTGTTCCACCCGGAGGACCGGGACCAGGCGCGGGTGCTGCTGCGCACGGCGCTGTCGCGCACGGACGTGCCCTCGCGGCTGGAGCTGCGGCTGTCGTCGGGCGGCACGCAGCCGCGCTGGGTGGAGATGTCCGCGACGGGGGACCCGGAGCACCTGGGCGGCGTGCTGGGCACGCTGGTGGACGTCACCCCGCGCCGCCTGGCGGAGGAGGCCGCCGCCACGCGCGAGCGCTACCTGGGCGCGATGGTGGAGGTGCAGCGCCAGCTGCTCGCGCCCGAGGCCTCCGTGGATGTGTACAACTCCATCCTGGAGCCGCTGGGCCGCGTCGCGGGCGCCAGCCGCGCCTACGTCTTCGAGTTCCACCGCGACGCCTCTGGCCGGATGCTCCAGTCCCAGCGCGCGGAGTGGTGCGCGGCCGGCATCTCGCGCGAGCTGGACAACCCGGACACGCAGGCGTGGCCCATCGACCAGGCCTTCACGCTCCCCCAACTGGAGCAGCTCCACCGGGGCGAGGCCGTGCAGGGCTCGCCGGAGGACTTCGGCGCGGACAACGCGCCGGTGCTCCTGGCGCAGGGCATCCGTTCGCTGCTGGTGCTGCCCCTGGTGGTGCACGGCGAGCCGTTCGGCTTCATCGGCTTCGACAACTGCGATGACGCGCGGCCCTGGTCGCACGTGGAGGTGAAGCTGCTGTCCGGCGCGGCCGGCGCGCTGTCGCTGGCGCTGGAGCAGCACACCACGGACGCGCTGCGCGTGCGCACGGAGACGGCGCTGCGCCGCACGGAGGCCGGCTTCCACCTGCTCATCGAAGGGTTCCCGGACCCCGTGGTGGTGCACACCACGGACGGCATGCTCCTGTCGGTGAACCCGGCCATGGCCAACTACCTGGGCTACCAGGACCCGGCGGAGCTCCTGGGCCGGCACCTCCTGGGGCTGGTGCGGCGCGAGGACCAGGAGGTCGCGCGCCGCCACCTGGAGGAGGCGCAGGACGGGGCGCTGGCCGCCCGCTCGCACGAGGTGCCGCTGGTGCGCCGCGACGGGCAGGTGGTGAGCGCGGACCTGGTGACGCTGGGCGTGCTCTTCGACGGCGTGCCCGCGCGCGTGACGGTGGCGCGCGACTTCACCGAGCGCAAGCACATGCAGGCGCAGCTCATGCTGGGGGACCGGCTGGCCTCCATGGGCATGCTGGCCGCGGGCATCGCGCACGAACTGAACAACCCGCTGTCCTACGTGCTCTCCAACCTGGAGTTCCTGCACCGCGCGCTGGGCCCCATGCCCCGGCCCCTGGGCGCCGAGGAGCTGCTGGAGTACCAGCAGGTGCTGGACGACGCGCGCGAGGGCTCCGAGCGGATGCGCCAGATCGTCCGCCAGCTCAAGGTCTTCTCCCGCGTGGACGACGCGCACGAGGAGGCGGTGGACCTGCACCGCGTGCTGGACTCCGTGGCGCAGATGGCGGCCAGTGAAATCCGGCCGCGCGCCCGGCTGGTGAAGCAGTACGGCAACGTGCCGACGGTGCGCGCCAACGAGGGCAAGCTGTTCCAGGTGTTCCTCAACCTGGTCATCAACGCCGCGCACGCGATTCCAGAGGGCTTCACGGACGAGCACGAGATCCGCCTCATCACCCGCGTGGACGAAGACGGCCGGGTGCTGGTGGAGGTTCGCGACACGGGCCGGGGCATCGCGCCGGAGCTCTTGCGCCGCATCTTCGACCCCTTCTTCACCACCAAGGCGCCGGGCCAGGGCACCGGCCTGGGCCTGTCCATCTGCGACACCATCGTGCGCGCGCTGGGCGGCACCATCACCGCGGAGTCCACGCCGGGCAACGGCGCCACCTTCCGCGTCACCCTGCACGTCGCCGCGCGGCCCGCACACGTGGCCTGAGTCAGGCCCGCATTCCGCGTCCATGCGGCGGAGCGGGCCGCCCGTCCGCTGCCGCGAAATGGACTGAATCCGCCGCGCTCCGGTGTTCGAGTGTGGAGCGTCGGACGGCCCGCCCTCGCGTGCGCTGCCCCCCAGGGGGCGAAGGCGTCACGCTTCGGCCTCGCCGCCGCCGGGGGCCTCCTCTTCCTGGAGGCCGTGGAGGATGCCATGCGCACGCTGAATGCCCGCCTCGCTCCCGTGCTCGGGTTGCTGCTGGGCTGCGTGCTGGCGCTGGGGCCGGGCGCCTCCCGCGCGCAGGAGGGAGCGCCGCCGGCTCCCGTGGAGGCTCCGGCGAACACGAACGCGTGCGCGGGCTCGTCGAACTTCCTCATCGGCGCGGCGCGCTCGGACATCACCGGCCCCGCGGCGGAGGTGGGGATGATGGGCTACGGACAGGTGGGCCAGAAGACGGAGGGCATCCACCTGCGGCTGTTCTCGCGGGCGTTCGTCATCGCCTCGCCGTGCAACGGCCGCCGCGTGGCCTTCGTCAGCGCGGACCTGGGCATGGTGTTCCAGGCGGTGAAGCAGCAGGTGGTGGAGCGGCTGCGCTCGAAGCTGGGCGACACCTTCTCCGACGACAACGTGCTGCTCAGCGCCACGCACACGCACTCCGGGCCGGGCGGCTTCAGCCACTACACGTTCTACAACCTGACCACCTTCGGCTTCGTGCCCCAGAACTTCGAGGCCATCGTCTCCGGCATCACGGACTCCATCCTCCGCGCCAACGCGCGCCTGGCGGAAGGGTCGCTGCGGCTGTCCTCCGGCGACCTGCACGGCGCCAGCATCAACCGCTCACCGGAGGCCTACCTGCGCAACCCGGAGGCCGAGCGCACCCGCTATCCCGACAACGTGGACACGCGCATGACGCTGCTCCGGATGACGGGGGCGGACGGGCGCGAGCTGGGGCTCATCAATTGGTTCGCCGTGCACGCCACGTCCTTCGGCAACACGAACACGTACATCAGCGGCGACAACAAGGGGATGGCGGCGCACACGTTCGAAGTGGAGAAGGGGGGACGGACGCCCGGCGGCCCGGACACCTTCGTCGCGGCGTTCGCCAACTCGAATGAAGGCGACGTCACGCCCAACATCCTGGGCGGCACGAACGGCGGCGGCGCGAACGACTTCGAGGACGCGGCCCTCTCCGCGAAGAAGCAGTCCGACTTCGCCGAGCACCTGTGGTCCACCGCCGGGATGCCGGTGATGGGCGGCGTGGACTACCGGCACACCTACGTGAAGATGGACGCGGTGGACGTCGCGCCCTCGTTCGCGGACGGCGGCGCGCACCGCACCTGCCCCGCGGCCATCGGCCTGTCCATGATCGCCGGCGCGGAGGACGGGCCCGGCTTCGGCGCGGAAGGGGCCACGTGCGAGTCCGTGCACGACGTGTGGAGCCAGTTCACCTGCGCCGCCGTCACCACGCCCTGCCAGGGGGAGAAGCCCATCATCCTGGAGATGGGCACCATGAAGCCCTACCCGTGGTCCCCGGAGGTGCTGCCGCTCCAGGTGGTGACGGTGGGGCCGCTGGCGCTGGTGGCGGTGCCCTTCGAGATGACCACCATGGCGGGCCGCCGGCTGCGCGACACGGTGCGCGCGCAGCTCCAGGGCGCGGGCGTGACGGACGTGGTCATCGCGGGGCCGGCCAACGCCTACTCGGGCTACGTGGCCACGCGCGAGGAGTACGCGCGCCAGGATTACGAAGGCGCGTCCACGCACTTCGGCCCGTGGACGCTGGCGGCGTTGCAGCAGTCCTTCTCGGGGCTCGCGGCCTCCTTGCGCGAAGGGGCGGCCGTGGCGCCCGGCCCCACGCCGCGCGACCTGCGCAAGGCGGTGGTGGGGCTTCAGCCCGGCGTGGTGTTCGACGACAAGCTGCTCTGGGTGGACTTCGGCGCCGTCGCGGAGGAGGCAAAGGCGGCCTACGCGCGAGGCGACACGGCGAGCGTCACCTTCTGGGGCGGCCATCCGCGCAATGACCTGAAGCGGGGCGGCACCTTCCTGCGCGTGCAGCGGCGGGAGGCGGATGGCACGTGGCGGGACGTGGCGAACGACGGGGACGGCGCCGCGCTGTACCACTGGCAGCGCGAGTACTGCGTGCCCACGCTCGCGTGCTCACAGGTGCGCATCACCTGGCCCATTCCCAAGGACACGCAGCCGGGCACGTACCGGCTGGTGCACGAGGGGAACTGGAAGTCCGGCTGGGACGGGCGCATCCACCCGTACTCGGGGAGCTCGCGCCCGTTCACCGTGAAGTAGCGCGCCCCTCAGTCGCAGGAGCCGTCCGGGTTGCAGCGCTTCTCGCACTTCTTGCAGGACTCGCCGCCCTTGCCGCACTGGTTCTTGTTGGGGGCGGGGATGCAGCTGTTGCCGTCGCAGCAGCCCTTGCAGGTGGTCGGGTCGCACTTGCAGAAGCCGTTGATGCACGCGAGCCCCGGTCCGCACGCGCCTCCCAGACCGCAGAAGCACTTGCCGCCGCTGCAGCGGTTGGCGTTGATGTCGCAGGCCGGGCCGGTGCCGCAGCCGCAGGTGCCGCGGTCGGTGCAGGTGTCCGCGCGGACCGTATCGCAGACCTCGCACGCGACGCCGCCCACGCCACAGGTGCGGAAGGTGCGGGACGTGCACACGCCATCGCGGCAGCAGCCGTCCGGACAGTCCACGCAGAAGGTGCCGCCGGTCGAGCCGGTCAGCCGCACGGTGACCTCCACCTCGTAGCCGTCGCGCACGGTGGCGGTGGCCTCGCCGGTGGCGACCGTGGCGTCGCCGCGCAGGCCGTCCACGCGGACGGTGGCCTGGGTGCCGTTGGTCGCGCCGTCCAGGAGCACGCGGAACGTCTCACCGTTCACGAGCGCGCGGCTGGAGTCCTCGGGCAAGAGCGACGTGGGCACGGTGGCGCCGTCCGCGGTGGCGGCGACGCGCAGCCGGGTGAGGTTGAGCGAGGGCTCGAACTCGGCGGTGACGAAGAGCGCGGTGCCGGACGCGGCGGCGGGGTCACGGCAGGCGGCCAGGGACGCCAGCGCGAGCAGGCCGCTGCACAGGAGGAGCCGGGCGAGGGTCCGGCCGGGGGTTGCTCCCACGGAAGTCATGATGGTGTGGGAGGGTAATGGTTCCTCCGTCGTGAAGTGGAAGTCATGTGGGACGCGAGGGTGATGGCGTTGGACATCGGACGCTCACGTCCGGTGTGTCACCGGCCGTGTTTCTCGCATGGCACCCGGGGCAGGAAGGCCGCAGCATGCGGATGCGCGCACGACCCGAGGGAGGCGGCAACGGCATGGTGGTCATCGTCATGGGCGTTTCAGGCACCGGGAAGTCCACGGTGGGCCGGGCGCTCGCGGACCGGTTTGGGTGGACCTTCGTGGACGCGGACGACCTGCACTCGGTGGAGAACCGCCGGAAGATGGCCGAGGGCACGCCGCTGACGGACGTGGACCGGCAGCCCTGGCTGGAGCTGCTGCGCGCGAGGATGGAGAAGGCGTTGGATGCGGACGAGGACCTGGTGCTGGCCTTCTCCGGCCTCAAGGCCTTCTACCGCGCCAGGCTCACCGTGGACCCCGCGCGCGAGCGCTGGGTGTACCTGCACGCGCCCGCGTCCGTCATCCGCGAGCGGCTCCAGAAGCGCCTGGGGCACTTCATGCCGGCGGCGCTGCTCGACAGCCAGTTGGAGACGCTGGAGGTCCCCGGCGACGCGTTCACCGTGGACGTGACGCCGCCGCCCGGCGAAATCGTCGAGCGCATCGTGACGGGGCTGGCGTTGGAGCCCAGATAGGGCGCTTGGCCTGCAGAGTGACTCGTCCAACGAATGTCAGAGGGAGTGACCAGAATGGCCGCCCGCTTACGCTTGACCACATCCCGGCCGTAGAGGGTGCCGATTATCGTTTCTGACGTTATATTGCTCGCGACTATGTCGACTTCCGCAGCACTCCCTCCCGTTTTCTCTCTGCCCACTGGAAGTGGGCTGCTCTCGTTGTTGCTCGAGAAGGTTTTTTCGCTCGTGGCGGGGGACCGGATATCGGCACAAGATCGGGCACTCATCGAGCATGTTCGGGAACTGAGCGGTACCTTTGGCGCTTATGTCCTCGAAGCCCAAGATCGCGATGACCTGATTGTCAGGCTTGATCAAGTCGTCGGGGATCCCCAATTCTATTTGGCGCAGATGCTCCTGATGCAGGAGGTCGAAGCCCCAGGGACGCTGTCCAGGCGAGTTGATGGACTCGCCTTGGAGAGCGGCGACGTGGTTCCCCAGTCGATGGTGAATGCTATGGGGGCCTCGTCGAAGCCTTACTTGCGCGACCTCTATCGACGCCTCCCTGAAATCATGAGGTGCTTCGGTCTGTTCCTGCGACAGACACCGCACGTGACTGAGACTGCGGCCGCTGTGCTTCAAAATGAAGATTGGGACCCTCTCGCGTTTCTCAGTGCACCTGATGTATCCGTGCCTGCGGCAGAGGCGCTTCTTGCGTGGATGAGACTGGGTGTCCTTCAGTTGGCTTCTATTGCGCTGCTTTCCCATCAGGTTGTTGCTGAGCCTTGGCTCAAGATTGCCATTGCCGAGCTACTAGCGACTTCGAGCAAACGCAGCTTGGCCCTCCTGGCAGCCTTGTCTAAAGCCGAGGTTTCAGTGGACCTCCTACCTGCGGACGAGCGGCTGAGTCCCGCCGCACTTGATCGACAAGTGGAGGCCGTGCAGGCGGCCTATGCGCGATTCAACATGGCTGCGGAGCAATCGGGTGAACCGGTATTCCCCTCCGCCTCCTAAACCGCAGTTGCGCGATCGTGGCGTGGTGATGGTCGAGGTGGGGGGGAAGTCTCGTCCCGCCATCGTCGTCCGCCGTTTTCCTGAAGAACAACGTGTGGTCGTGCTGTATGGCACGGGAACCAAGCGCGTTGAGTTGGCCGGGATCGAAGTGCCGAGTAATTCAGCGGCGGGCAAAGCGCTTCGGCTAACCAAGGACACGTTCTTCTACGCCACGAGTTTGCGCAGCGTCCGTTTGGGCCATGTCACAGCGACAGCAGGGCTTTGCCCGCCCGAACTCTTCTTGCAAGTGCGTTATTTGGTCGAGGGCGCATTGGCGATTCTTTCCTCGTCCGCTCAAGAGAAAGACTTGTCGGAGGACGCCCGGCCTCGTCCGGTTCAGGCTCCTGAGTAGGCCTGAACACCAAGTGGATGGCGCCTCAGCGCACGGGCTCGACGGTGGCGCCCAGGCGCTCCAACAACTCGCGGTACCAGGTGAAGGCGCGCTCGGTGTGGCCCTTGAGCTCCTTCGTGCCCCACAGCAGCGTGAGCGTGCGCCGCGTGGTGCCGTCCGTCTTGGTGCGCTGGGCGTCCTTCACCGCGTTGGCGCACGGGCCCTGCGCGTCGAAGAGGCACAGCAGGCCCTCCAGGTCGATGGCCTGCCCGGAGGCGTTGAAGACGTAGCGGTCGCCCTGGATGGCGGTGGAGACGCGGAACGGCGCCTGGGCCTTGTCCAGGTCCACCACGCTGATGGGCAGGCCGCTGTGCAGCGATACGGCGTTGCAGGCGTCCACCGCGGCGTTGATGGTGCCCAGACTTCCGTCGCCGGAGGCCCGCACCAGGTACTCGGACGCGGGCTTGCCCCGGCCCGTGGGCTTGTAGCCGCCGTGGCGGAGCAGGTCGCGCACGGCGCCCCGGACGGCGTCGTCGCTCTGGAGAGGCGCGGTGGCGCCGGGCTTCAGCAGGGCCTGCAGCCAGTCGGGCGCGGGCAGGTCCCCCAGGGGGGCGGGCCAGGAGGAGGTGAAGGCGACGAGGTCGAGGAGGGGATGGTTGTCGACGGTCAGCACGGCGGCACTCTATGCCACGCGCTGGTAGGGTAGGGATGGCTGCTGTCCCCTTCGTTCCCCTCCTGGAGCCTTGCGCATGCCCACGCTCATCCCGAAGCCCATCCGCGTGACGGCGGTGGGCAACAAGCCGAAGCTCATCGACGAGTACGTGGGCCGGGTGAACTCCAAGACGTCCAACATCAGCGTGGCCCACATGCGCAGCCCCGGTGGGTGGGAGGAGCCGGGCCAGACGCCCGAGTTCCGTGAAATCACCCTGGTGCTCGCGGGCACGCTGCGGGTGGAGCACAAGGGCGGGGTGATGGACGTCCACGCCGGCCAGACGGTGGTGTGCGAACCCGGCGAGTGGGTCCGCTACAGCACCCCCGACGAGGAGGGCGCGGAGTACGTGGCCATCTGCACCCCGGCGTTCTCCCCGGGCACGGTGCACCGGGACGCCTGAGCCTCGCGTTTCAAGCCGGGCGGAATCCCGGGCGGGGGCCTGCCCGCCCGGCCGCGTGGAAGGACCTGGAGCCGTTGGGGGTTCGGAAGCATCCCTCCGGCGGGCGGCTCATGGCATAAGGGCGCGCCGCCTGATTTCCCGGGCCTTTTCGGTACGCACATGATCCGTCTCGACAACATCGGCAAGCAACACGGTCAGCAGATCCTCTTCATCGAGGCGTCGGCCGCGCTCCACAAGGGCGAAAAGGTGGGCCTGGTGGGCCCGAACGGAGCGGGCAAGACGACGCTGTTCCGGATGATGACCGGCCAGGAGTACCCGGATGAGGGACAGGTCTCCATCGACCGCGGCGTCACCATTGGCTACTTCAGCCAGGACGTCGGTGAGATGAACGGCCGCAGCGCGGTGACCGAGGTCATGGACGGCGCGGGCCCGGTGAGCAAGGTCGCGGCGGAGATGAAGGACCTGGAAGCCGCCATGGGGGACCCGGACCAGGCGGACAACATGGAGAAGCTCGTCGAGCGCTACGGCGTCGCGCAGGGCCGCTTCGAGGAACTGGGCGGCTACGCGCTGGAGGGCCGCGCGCGCGAAATCCTCGCGGGCCTGGGCTTCAGCGAAGAGATGATGGACGGCGACGTGGGCAAGCTGTCCGGCGGTTGGAAGATGCGCGTGGCCCTGGCCCGTATCCTCCTGATGCGGCCGGACGCCATGTTCCTGGACGAGCCCTCCAACCACCTGGATATCGAGTCACTCATCTGGCTGGAGAGCTTCCTCAAGGGGTACGAGGGCGCCCTGCTGATGACGTCGCACGATCGCGAGTTCATGAACCGCATCGTGACGAAGGTGGTCGAAATCGACGGCGGTTCGCTGACGACGTACTCGGGCAACTACGACTTCTACGAGGGCCAGCGCGCGCAGAACGAGGCGCAGCAGCAGGCGCAGTACGAGCGCCAGCAGGCGATGCTCGCGAAGGAGATCAAGTTCATCGAGCGGTTCAAGGCCCGCGCGTCGCATGCGGCGCAGGTGCAGAGCCGGGTGAAGAAGCTGGAGAAGATCGAGAAGGTGGAGCCGCCGAAGCGCCGCTCCACGGTGCTCTTCGAGTTCCAGCCTCCGCCGCGTTCAGGTGACGACGTGGTGAACCTGAAGAGCGTGAGCAAGGGCTACGGCAAGCGGACCATCTACGACGGCCTGGACTTCCTGGTGCGCCGCGCGGAGCGCTGGTGCGTGATGGGCGTGAACGGCGCGGGCAAGTCCACGTTGCTGAAGCTGGTGACGGGGACGACGCAGCCGGACGAGGGCTCGGTGGCGCTGGGTGGCAGCGTGAAGATGGGTTACTTCGCGCAGCACGCGATGGACCTGCTGGACGGAGAGAAGACGGTCTTCGAGCAGCTGTCGGACGCGTTCCCGAGGGCGGGGCAGGGCTCGCTGAGGGCGCTGGCGGGCTGCTTCGGCTTCAGCGGCGACGAGGTGGAGAAGAAGTGCCGGGTGCTGTCGGGAGGAGAGAAGGCGCGTCTGGTGATGGCGCAGATGCTCTACGACCCGCCGAACTTCCTGGTGCTGGACGAGCCCACGAACCACCTGGACATGGGCACGAAGGAGATGCTGATCACGGCGCTGTCGCGCTACGAGGGCACGATGCTGTTCGTGTCCCACGACCGGCACTTCCTGGCAGCGCTCTCCAACCGCGTGCTGGAGCTGACGCCGGACGGCATCCACAAGTACGGCGGCGGCTACACCGAGTACGTCGCGCGCACCGGCCAGGAAGCCCCGGGCCTGCGCAGCTGAGATGTACCGGACGCCCAGGGCGTAGAGACGCTCTGGGCGACCCCGCTGGGCCAACTGTCCGTTCTTCGCGTACCGCGTGTCATTTCAGGACGTGGTGGAGAACTCCGGTCACCGGACGGTGCGGGTCATCCTGGATGAAGGCTTCCAGCCCAAGCTGCTCTCCATCGACGTGCCCCCGCAGGTCCGGCTCGAAGAGGTGACGCGCTTCCTCATTGAGCAGGATGTCCAGTGGGAGCACGCGGACCCGACCTGCGCCGACCTGCATCCGAACGAGAAGTGTGCTGAGCGCCAGGATCAGCGCGCTCGTTTGCAGGCGCAGGCGTGATGAAGCGCATCCGCTCCTTGAGGCTCAGCGCGAGCAGCACGCGTTCCCGGGGTGTCATCGCGGCCAGTCGCTCGAACTGAGCTCTCCGCGCCGCGTCCGCGCTCTTGCTGGGGCGCTGTCGGAGCTCATCGTGCCTCCCCTCCTATTCGAACAGCTTGCTCGCGAGCCGGGCCAGGCGCTGGGCCTTGCCTCGGTAGGGCGGGAAGAAGAGGTTCGTGAAGGCCGTGCGGCCCTGCCGCACCACCGCGCGCTCGTGGCTGAAGGCCTTGAAGCCCGCTTCACCGTGGTACGCGCCCAGGCCGCTCTGTCCCACACCGCCAAACGGCAGATGCGGGTTCACGTTGTGCAACACCACGTTGTTCACCACCGTGCCGCCCGCGCTCGTCTCCTTCAGCAGGCGCTCCACCGTGGCCTCTTCGTGGCTGAAGACATACATGGCCAGTGGCTTGCCCCCCGCGCGCACCTGCGTCACCACTTCATCCAGGGATTCGAAGCGCAGCACCGGCAAGAGCGGGCCGAAGATCTCCTCGTCCATCACCGCCGACTCCGGCGTCACGTCCGCCAGCACCGTCGGCGCGATGTAGCGCGTCTCCGCGTGCACGCCGCCTCCCGCCACCACCCGCGCGCCTCCCGCCACGGATTCATCCAGCAGCCGGCACACGCGCTTGTACGCGCCGTCATCCACCATCCGGCAGAAATCCGGCGTCGCGCGCCGCGCCTCCTCCGTCTTCCCGTAGAAGCGCTCCAGCGCGGACTTCATCCCCGTCAGCAGCGCCTCCTCCTTCGATGCGTGCACCCAGACATGGTCCGGCGCGATGCACGTCTGGCCTGCATTGAGGAACTTGCCCCAGACAATCCGCTCCGCCGCCGCGTCCACGTCCGCGGACGCATCCACGATGACCGGCGACTTGCCGCCCAGCTCCAGCGTCACCCCCGCCAGGTGCCTCGCCGCCGCCTCCATCACCCTGCGCCCCACGCGCGGCCCGCCCGTGAAGAAGAAGTGGTCGAACGGCAGCCGCAGCAGCGCCTCGCCCACGTCCGCGCCGCCCTCCACCAGCGCCACCTCATCCTGCGGAAACACGTCCCGCAGCAGCTGCGCCAGGAAGCGCGCCGTGCCGGGCGTCTTCTCGCTGGGCTTGCACAGGACGGCGTTGCCCGCCGCCACCGCCGCCACCAGCGGCGACACCAGCAGGTGGAACGGGTAGTTCCACGGCGCCAGGATGAGCACCACGCCCTTGGGCTCCGGGTGCACCTCGCTCTTCGTGCCCGTGAGCAAGAGCGGCGCGCCCACCTTGCGCGGCTTCATCCACGCCTTCAGGTGCTTCTGCACGTGCGCCAGCTCCAGCAGCACCGGCAGGATCTCCGTCGCCTCCACCTCCGCGGGCGGCTTGCGGAAGTCCTCGTGCAGCGCGTCCGCCAGCTCCTCACGCCGCTCCAGCAGCAGCGCCTTGAGCTTCTCCAGCCGCGCGAGGCGCTCCTTCGGCCCTGTCTTCGCCAGCTCCCAGCGGCGCGCCTGGAGGCGGTCGAACACCGCCTGCAGGTCTCCCGGGACCAGGGCCTCCTCCACTGACACCACGCGCATGCCGGTTCCTCTCTCCCGCCCCGGGACCTACTCCAGCATCCGGGTCGCCTTGGAAGCCCATTCCTGGGTCTTTCCCCGATACGGCGGGAAGAACACCGCGGCCAGCGACTTCATCCACTGAACCATCACGGCCCGCTCATGGCTGAACGTCTTGAAGCCGTAGTGCCCGTGGTAGTTCCCCAACCCGCTCATCCCCACCCCGCCAAACGGCAGGTTCGGGTTCGCCACGTGGATGAGCACGTTGTTCACCACCACCCCGCCGGACGTCGTGTGCTGGAGCACCTCCTCCACCATCTTGGAGTCCTGCGAGAACACGTACAGCGCCAGCGGCTTCCCGCCTTCGTTGATGTGCGCGTAGACCTCCTCGCGCCGCTCGTACGTCAGCACCGGCAACACCGGCCCGAAGATTTCCGCCTCCATGATGGGCATCCGCGTCGTCACCCCGGACAACACCGTGGGGGCCACGTACCGTGACGGCGCGTCCGCCGTGCCGCCCGCCTCCACCTTCGCTCCCGCTGCGACCGTGCGGTCGAGCACCTCCTTGAGCCGCCTCCAGGCCGCCGGGTCCACCACCCGGGCGAAGTCCGGGCTCGCCTGACGCTCGGCCTCCGTCGCGCCGTAGAAGCGCGTCAGCACCGCCTTGAACGCCTCCAGGAACGCCTGCTGCTTCGACGCCGGCACGTAGATGTAGTCCGGCGCCACGCACGTCTGGCCCGCGTTGACGAACTTGCCCCACGCCAGCGCCTCCGCCGCCGCCTTCAGGTTCGCCGATTCGTCGATGATGACCGGCGACTTGCCGCCCAGCTCCAGCGTCACGCTGGACAGGAACTTCGTCGCCGCCGCCATCACCTTGCGGCCGATGTTCGGGTTGCCCGTGAAGAAGAAGTGGTCGAACGGGTGCTGGAGCAGCGCCTCCGCCACCTCCGCGCCACCCTCGAACACCGCGACCTCGTTCTCCGGGTACACGTCCCGCACCAGCTTCGCCAGGAAGCGCGACGTGTGCGGCGTCTTCTCACTGGGCTTGAGCATCACCGCGTTGCCCGCGGCGATGGCCGCGATGAGCGGCGCCGCCAGCAGTTGGAACGGGTAGTTCCACGGCGAGAGGATGACCACCACGCCCTTCGCCTCGAAGCGCACGTGGCTGGACGCGCCCTTGAGCGTCAGCGGCGTCGCCACCCGCTTGGGCTTCATCCACGACTTCAGGTGCTTCACCGTGTGGTTCAGCTCCTCCAGCGTCGGGTGGATCTCCGTCAGCTCCACCTCCATCGCCGGCTTGCGGAAGTCCTGGTGGACGGCCTCCGCCAACTGCTCGCGCCGCGCGATGATGGCCTCGCGCAGCTTGCGCAGCCGGGCGATGCGCTCCGCCGCCGTGCTGCGCGACAGGTTCCAGCGGTTCGCGCGCTGCGACTCGAACACCGCGCGGATGCGGTCCACTTCAACCGAGGCCTGGGGAAGGAGGGACGCGACGGCTTCCAGCATGACAGAGCTCCGTTTCAGGAAATGCGCAAAGGGTCAGCGGGCTTCGAGCCCGCGAAGGAGGGTGGTGATGGCCGCCGTCAGCTCGGCGGAGAAGTCCACGCGCAGGGGCGCCATGTGCGGCAGCGTCAGCACCTCGCGCGCCACGGGCGCGATGTCCGCCATCTGCCGCAGGCCCGTCATCAACGCGTGCACGTGGCGGATGAGCTGGACCGCGGACTCCGGCGTGAGGAAGGACAGCCGCGCCTGGAGCAGCGCCGCCGTCGTCCCCATGGACACGAGCACGCGCTCCTTGAAGGCCTGCGCCTGCGCCACCGTGACGTTCTGCTCCAGCACCGTCTGCGCCAGCGCCAGGAGCCGCGTGAAGGTCTCTTCACCCTCCAGCGACCCGGCCACCGTGCGCGCCAACTGGTGGCCCGTCCACGTGCCGCCTTCCGCCAGGAGCCCGTTCAGCTTCGCGAACCACGCGGTGAGCAGGTCGTCCAGGAGCGCCAGGAACAGCGCCTCCTTCGTCGGGAAGTAGAGGAACACCGTCCCCTTCGCCAGGCCCGTGCGCGCCGCGACGTCCGCCATCTTCACCTCGGCGAACGACGTGGCCTCGAACAGCGCCCGCGCCGCGTCCAGCAGCTCCCGCCGTCGCGCTTCCTTGTCCTCGTCCCGCCGCGCCCGCAGCGGCATGACCCGCTTCTCGGCCAGTGCTCCCACCATGACCCGGAGTTAAATGACCGCCGGTCATCGGGTCAAGCCAGTGCCTGGGTCTCCTTCCACCGCAAGACGTTCCCGAGGGGTAGGGGATGGTGTCGTGTAATCCCATGTGCGACGCTGGGTGACATGATGAGGCCCATCGACGCGGAGCTGCTGTCGGGGAGCGCGCTGTACCAGGAGGTGGTGCTGCGCAAGCTGGCCCACGCGCGCGAGTCGGTGTGGATGGCCACCGCCAACGTGAAGGCCATGTACGTGGAGCGCTCGAAGGGGGCGTTCGTGCCGCTCCTGGAGGTGTTGGACGGGCTGGCCGCCCGGGGCGTGGCGCTGCGGCTGTTGCACGCGGAGCTGCCCAGCCGGCCGTTCCGGGCCGCGTTCGACGCCCGCTCCCGGCTGGTGAAGGGTGGGCTGGAACTGAAGGTGTGCCCGCGCGTCCACTTCAAGGCGGTGGTGGTGGACGGCGCCTGGGTCTACCTGGGGAGTGCCAACCTCACCGGTGCGGGCCTGGGGGCCAAGGGCGACGATGTCCGCAACTTCGAGCTGGGTTTCGTGACGGAGGACTTCGACACCATCGACCGGACGACGGCCCTCTTCGAGGCCGTGTGGAGCGGCGCCGAGTGCCGGGGATGCCGGCTTCGCGCGGTGTGTCCTGACCCCATCTTGCCCTCCGGCGGCGGACAGGCGAAGAAACGGGGACGGGACGCGGTGCGTTTGGGGAAGTCCCGCCGGCTGCGACGTCCACGGGAGGACTCGACATGACGCTGCACTTCGCGCCGCGCGACGCGCCCTGGGGGACCAAAGCGGGGTGACGCCTCCAACCTCCAGCGCGTGGGACGACGCGAACGCGGATGTCCAGGCCCGCCGTCGGGTCCGGCGGCGCACGTATTGGTGGTGCGCTCTGCTCATCGCGCTGGGCTCGCTCATGCACCCGCTCATCCTGGGCGGCTTCCGCGCGGACTTCCTCGCGGCGCACTGGGTCTGGGCCGGGGCGTTCCTCGCACTGGGTGCCGCGGTCGGCGCGGGGTGGCTGCGTGCGCCCTTCAGCGGCATCGCGGCGGGCACCGTCAGCCTGACGGCGCTCACCGTGAGCATCCAGCTCACCGGAGGCCTGGAGAGCCCGCTGTTCCCCGCCTTCTACACGGTGCCCCTCCTGGTCGCCGTCTTCGTCCCGGGCCAGCGCCTGCCGGTGTGGTCCGCCATTGGTGGCACGCTGGTGGCGGTGGGGCTGATGACGTGGCTGTCGCATGTGCCCTGGCCGGTGTTCGTCAGCCAGTGCCTCAGCCTCGTCTTCGTGTTCGCGGTGTCCGCGCACGGCGCGGAGGCCTTCCGCAAGCTGCGCGCGGCCGAGCGTAACGCGCACCTGGAGCGCGTGGAGGCCCTGCGCCAACTGGCGGAGAGCGAGTCGCGCCGTGTGCGCGTGGAGCGCCAGCGCGCGGAGGTGGAGCGGTTGGTGGTGGTAGGGCAGCTGGCCGCGGGCGTGGCCCATGAGGTGAACAACCCGCTCGCGTACGTGAAGTCGAACCTGCACTACCTCCAGGAGGAATGGGCGCGCGGCGCGCCCGAGGACCTGGAGGACATGCGGCGCGTGCTGGACGAGACGCAGCAGGGCGTGCTGCGCATCCAGCAGATCGTCACCGACCTGCGCCTGTTCTCGCGCGAGGCCCCGGACGAGCTGGAGTCGTGTGACGTCGCGCAGGCGCTGGCAGAGGCGCAGCGGCTGGCCTCGGTGCGCCTGCGCAGCCTGGGCGTGGTGGACCGAGACGTCGCACAGGGGCTGTCCCCCGCGCGCGTCACGGCCCGCCACCTGGTGCAGGTGCTGGTGAACCTGCTGCTCAACTCCGCGGACGCGCTGGAGGCCGCGCGCTCCAGCAAGCCCGCGCACGTGACGCTGCGCGCGCGCATGGAGGACGGCCGCGTGCGGGTGGAGGTGGAGGACAACGGGCCCGGCATCCCCGAGGCCGCGCTGCCGCGCCTCTTCGAGCCCTTCTTCACCACGAAGCCGCCCGGCAAGGGCACCGGCCTGGGCCTGGCGCTCTGCCGCGACTACGTGGCGCGCGCGGGCGGCACCCTGGACGCGGAGAACCGCGCCGAAGGCGGTGCTCGCTTCATCCTCCGGCTGCCCGTCGCCGGTACCGCATCCCCCCCTGTGCACCGCGAAGCGCCAGCGCCCGTGGACGCGAACGCGGAGCCCGCGGCCGAGTAGCCCCTTTTCAGTGCTTCATCGCTCCAGCGCGTGCGCCACCTGACCCAACAGGCGCAGGCGCGGAGAGTCCAGCTTGCGCACGGTGCGCATCAGGCGCCGCACCTCCGGACGCTCGCGGTACTCCGGCGGATCCTCCGCGAGCTGCGGCGCGCCGTCCTCCGTCACCGCCGCCGTCGCGCTCAACCCGAGCAGCACATCCGAGGAGCAGCTGAGCACGAGGCACAGCTTCCGCAACGTCCGCACGCTGGGCAGCATGTGCCCGCGCTCCAAACGGCCGTACACCTCGGTGGCGATGCCGACGCGCTCGGCGACATCGGCCTGCGTCAGCTCCAGCCGCTGCCGGGCCACTCGCACCGCGTTTCCAATGAGGGTTGCCAGTCGCTGTTCCATGGCGTGCAAAACCTGTCGAAAGAGGAGCTTCTCCCCCCGCTTTTCAGACGGAGAGGTACCGGGGAGAAGTCGCTGCCTTGCGTGACCTCGTGAGACACAGATTACGAGTGGGGTCTGACATCCCCGGGCGTGCGGACAGGGCCCGCAAACCCTCGACAATCCGCCGTTTCCGCCGTTCCGGCGCGCGCGTTTGGCAAGGCTTCCCGGGTGTTTTTTCTTCGCGCGTCACGCGCGCCGAACCGGGGTGGTAGGCGCGCGCGCTCGCGCCCCTCCCACGACGTCACGGGAAGGGCTTGAGAGGTCGCCCGACGTGCCAGGTTGCTTCGTGCGATTCGCGACGGCTTCCAAGGGTCCGGGGAGACCGCGCGCTTCCGGCGGGACATGCCGGAAGCGGGGCTCGACACCCGGGTTGCTTCCGTGCGGCTTCAGGATTCGGACGGCAGCGCGGCGCGGGCTTCGGAGTACTCACGCACCATGCGCTCGACGACGGTCGCGGCGGGCAGCACGTCCTTCACGAAGGCCACGCCCTGGCCCGCGCTCCAGGTGTCCTTCCACGCCTTGCCCTGGCCCGCGCGGAAGCGCTCCAGCGCGCTCTTGATGAAGTTGCCGTGCACACCGGTGACTTCCTTCGTGTACTCCAGGTCCTCGGGCCCCGAGTCCACCAGCGCCTGCTTGTAGTCGGGCGCGGCGCCGGCCTCCTCCGTGGCCAGGAAGCGCGTGCCCACGTACGCGCCATCCATCCCCAGCGCGAGCGTGGCGGCCAGGTGGCGCCCCGTGGACAGCGCGCCCGCGAGCACCACCGGCACGCCCAGCTCCGCCTTGAGCCACGGGCCCAGCACCATGGGGCTCAGGTTGCCCGCGTGGCCTCCCGCGCCGCTGCCCACCGCGACGAGCGCGTCCACGCCGGCCTTCACGGCCTTCTCCGCGTGGCGCAGCGAAATCACGTCGCTCCACACCTTGCCGCCGTACGCGTGCACGCGCTCCACGATGGGCGTGGGGTCGCCCAGGCTGGTGATGACCAGCGGCACCTTGCGCTCCACCGTCGCGGCCACGTCCTCCTCCAGGCGCTCGGCCCACTTGAGGATGAGGTTCACGCCGAAGGGCACGTCCTTGGGGAACGTGCTCAGGAAGTCCCGGTACGCCTGCGCGGTGCGGTAGTTGAGCGACGGCACCGCGCCAATGGCGCCCGCGCGCCCGGCGGCCTCCAGGAGCGCCGCGTTGGACACCAGGAACATGGGGGCGGCGATGATGGGATAGCGGATGCCCAACATCTGGGTCACCGCGGTGTCGATGCGCGAAGGGGCCATGTGACGCATTGGAGCATGCGTGCACGCGAGCGCGAGGCCGAAAAATCGGCCTGGGCGGCGTTGTCAATCACAGCGTGTCCCGGCGGGGGAAAACCCCTGGTGTTTCCGTGGTTTACGTAGCACGTAGGGCTGACATAAGGTGCCTGCCCCGGCGGCGAGCCGGGAAACCGGGGAGTCCCTTCGGTGAAGCGAACCGGGGAGCGCCGCCGAGCGCCTTCGCGGGGAGGCCAGAGCCAGTCGTGAGTGACGAGCGTCCGGACGCGCTGCTCAAGAGCGCACTCGAAAAGATCGTCTACTTCGAGGCCCGTGCGCAGCAGTTGCATGGCGAGCTGGCGTCCGCGCGCGACGAGCTTTCGCACCTGAAGGAGGACCTGGCGGCGGGGCACCAGCGTGAGCTGGACCTGCGCCGGGAGGTGGCGTCGCTGGAGGTGAAGAGCGCCCGCGCCCAGGCCGCGCACGAGGAGCTGTCGCGGCTCAATCAAGCGCTGCGGCTGGAGCGCGACCAGTTGATGGCGAAGCTGCTGGACGCGAGCCGGATCCACTCGTCCGGCCAGTCGCGCGCGATGGCGGAGGACGACGCCGACGAGCTGGGGTTCGACCTGGCGTCGTTCATCTCCCAGCTGCGCAGCGAGGTGATCCTCCGCGGGGATGTGCCGGCGGTGCGCGCGCCGTTCAACGGGCCCGCGGTGCCGCTGAAGGCCTCCGACCCGAGCGTGCCCTGGACGGAGCGTCCCTCGCCGGCCATTCCGCCCCGAGCCCCCGTGGCCGCGGTGGATTCGGGGCTGTCGCCGGTGGCGCGCGAGGCGCAGCGGCTGCAGAGCGAAGGCCGGCTGAGGGTGAGCCCGGAGCAGATGGCGGAGCTGTCCGGGCATTCGGGCAGTACCACGGACGAGACGCTGTTCGGGTTCTCCGTGCGGGAGCTGTCAGCGGCGGACGCGGCGGCGCGGGTGCGGGCGGCGGAGCGGCTGAAGGCGCTGGCGCATCCGGCGGCGGCCCCCGCGCTGGCGGCGGCGCTGCACGCGGAGACGGACGCGACCGCGCAGGTGGCGCTGGTGCAGGCGTTCGCGGGGCTGTGCCGGGAGGAGGGCGCGTCGGTGGTGTCGCCGCTCCTGTCGTCGCCGGTGCCGGAGGTGCGCATCGCGGCGTTGAAGGCGCTGCTGGTGCTGGCGCCGAAGGACGCGGCGCCGCACCTGGCGCAGGCGATGAAGGACTCGGACCGGTCGGTGCGCCGGCGCGCGTCGCTGCTGGCCCTGGGGTTGGAGGGGGAGACGGCGCGGCGGCTGGGTGAGGACGCCATCCACGACACGGATCCGGAGGTCCGCGCGCTGGCGGCGCTGGCGCTGGGCGCGGGCCGGGGCGAGAACGCCCGGACGCTGCTGCTGGGCGCGCTGGACGACGGCGAGGCGCGCGTGCGCAAGGCGGCGGCGCAGAGCCTGTCGCGCATCCTGGGCCACGACGTGTCCGCGGTGGTCGCGCTGGATGATGCGCACCGGCGCCGGGAGATCCGCCGGCTGGCGACGCTGCCCGTGAAGCCCGTGCGCGCGACGCTGGACGCGAAGCCCGTGTCCGTGTCCGTGGCCCCCGTGGTCGCGGAGGTGGCGCAGCCGGTGGCGGTGCAGGCCGCGCAGCCGGTGGCCGCGAATGTCGCGCCGCAGGTGAGCGCGCAGCCCCTGCCTTCGATTCCCGAGCACACCGCCGTGCCGGTGTCGCTCGCTGACATCGCCGCGAACACCTCGCAGTGGACCGCCACGCCCGTGGCCGCCCCCGCGCTCGCGGTCGCCACCGTGGGCGCGGCCCGCTCCGCACCCGCCGTGATGCACGGTGCGGCTCCGGCTCCCGCGCGGGTCGCGAACGGCGGGCCCGTATCCTTCGCTTCGGGCCCTGCCGCGCCGCCCTCGCGCCCGGTGGCCTCCGTTCCCCCCGCGCCCGTGCCGCCGCATGCCGCGCCCGTGCCGCCGCATGCCGCGCCCGTGCCGCCGCATGCCGCGCCCGTGTCGCAGGCCGCGCCCGCGCAGCCCGCCGTGCGGCGGACGCCCGTGCAGGCCGCGCTGGTCGCCATGGGCGCGCCTCCTCCCGCCCGGGCTCCGGCGCCCTCCGCCCAGCCGCCGGTTCCTCCCAAGCGCGGGCCCTCTCCCGTGGAGGCGCTGTGTGGGGCGATGTTGCAGGAGGTGCGGGTCGCTGTCCGAGGACGCTCGCTCGCCGAGCTGACGTCCGGGCTGTCCGCTCCGGCGGAGCTCGCCCAGGAGGCTGTTGCCCTGCTGGTGGCCCGAGGGGCCATCGTGCGAAGGGGGCACAAATACTTCGCCGCTTGAGGCAAGGTGCTGCATCCCGCCCAGGCCTCACACGTCATCCGAAGGGTCGTTCATGGAAGCGCCGACGTACAGCTCGAAGCAGGTAGCCGAGATGCTCGGCGTGACTGCGAAGTCCATCCCCACGGACCTGCGCAAGGACGCCTACGGCCCGGAAGACGTGTGGGAGCTGCGCACGACGCTCAACAAGTTCCCGCCCACCGCGGGCCTGCGCAAACAGCTCTTCCTCAACTTCAAGGGCGGCACCGGCAAGACGTCCCTGTCCACGTCCTACGCGTGGCGCCTGGCGGAGCTGGGCTACGCGGTCCTCCTCATCGACCTGGACAGCCAGGGCCACGCCACCAAGTGCCTGGGCTACGAGGGCGAGGACTTCGAGAAGACGCTCCTGGACGTGCTCGTCCGCAAGACGCCGCTCGCGCAGGTGGTGCAGAAGTCCACCCTGCCCAACCTGGACTTCATCCCGTCCAACCTGAGCATGTCCACGGTGGACCTGGCGCTGATGCCCATGGCCGGCCGTGAGTTCAAGCTGCGCAACGCGCTCAAGGACGTGGAGGCGCAGTACGACTTCATCGTCTTCGACGCGCCTCCGTCCTTCGGCCTGCTCAACCTCAACGCGCTGATGGCCGCGAACGACCTGTTCGTGCCGGTGCTCGCGGACTTCCTGTCCTTCCACGGCCTCAAGCTGCTGTTCGAAACGGTGCAGAGCCTGGAGGAGGACCTGAACCACGTGCTGGACCACGTGTTCATCGTGGTGAACTCCTTCAACGCCACCTTCAAGCTGGCGAAGGAGGCGCTGGAGGCGCTCCAGACGCACTACCCCGAGTACCTGCTGCCCACCATCATCCGGCAGTGCACCAAGTTCGCGCAGGCCTCCAGCGAGGGCCGCCCGGTGTTCGTGGCGGACCCCACGTCCAAGGGCGCCAACGACATCCAGGCCATGCTGGACAACGTGCTGCCGCGCCTGGTGGCCGCGCACGCCGCGGCGGTGAAGGCCGGCACCGCGACGAAAGCCGGCTGAGAGTTCCCATGAAGAAAGCCTTCGAACAGAACGTGTCCCGCGCGAAGCCGCGCCTCCGTCTGGGGGCGCTGACGGGTGCCCTCGACCCGGCCGACCCCACGGGGACCGCCGCCACGCCGGAGCCCACCGCTCCGGAAGCGCCCGCGCCCGTCGCCGAATCGCCGGACCTGTCCTCCGAGGTGCGCTCGCGCATCGAGCGCCGCGCCGGCCCGCGCCCCACCGCCGCCGAGGCGATGGAGGCCGCGCTGAACGCCCCGCCCCGGCACGCCGCGCCGCCCCCCGCCGCGCAGGGGCTGCCGGCGGTGACGGCGCCCTCGTTCTCGCCGGTGTCGCACGCGCTGTCCGCGCTGGTGTCCCCGGAGGCCGCCCGCGTGGAGGAGGAGGCTCCGCCCGAGCCGTGGATGGATGCGGACTCTCAGGCGACCGCGTCCGATTGGAACGTGGCGCAGGAGAGCGCGCCCGAGGAGTCCGTCTGGGACGCGGACGCCGTGCCGCCGGTGTCGCACCGCGAGGTGGCGGAGGCCGTCGCCGCGTCCGCGTGGAACGTGTCCGTCGCGCAGCAGCGCGAGTCCGTGGTCGAGGCCTTCGGCCGCGAGCCCCTGGGCGCCGAGCCGACCCCCACGCACGTGGAGCCGCCCCCGCCCGCCGCCGCGCACTGGGATGCGCTGACGGCGCGTCCGGCGGCCGCGACGCACGTGGACGCGATGCGCGTGGCGCCCCTGGCCCACTCCGCGACGCACGCGGAAGCCGCCGCGCCCGTCACGTTCGCGTCTCCGCCCCCGCCCCCGGCGATGGCGCAGGCGGAAGCCCCCCGGGGAATGCCGGCCACCTTCGCGGGCCCGCCTCCCGGAGTACAGTTCGATGGACGGATGGGCGTTCAGGCCCTCCGCATGCCTTCCGAGGCCGAGCCCATGACGACGTACGCTGCCGTCCAGGCCTCCACCGTCACCACCACCGAGACGGTGGCCCGACAGGAAGCCGCGCCCGCCCCCGTCGAGGTGCAGACGCCCGCGCCTCCCCGCGAGGACGACTCCGAATCCCGCCGCGAGAAGCTCAAGGCCCGCCTCAAGGCCGTGCGCGAGAACCCGCGCCCGGAGCCGCTGCCCGCCACCGTCGCGGAAGCCGGCCAGCGCGCCGTGGAGCGCATCACCCACCTCCAGGCGGAGCTCACCAAGGTCAAGGCCGCCAACCTCACGCTCACCCAGGACCTGGAAGTGGCCCGCCGCCAGGCGGAGAAGGCCACCGAGGAGGCCCGCCTGCGCATGGACGAGGCCCGCCGCCTGTCCGCGGAGATGGAAGGCCGCGTGAAGCTGCTGGCCGACCTGGAGCGCGAGCTGGCCTCCCTGGAAGGCGAGCGCGACGAAGCGCTCCTGTCCCTCCAGGAGTCCCGCCAGGCCCTCCAGGCCGCCGCGAAGGAGCACGAAGCGCTGGAGCAGGTCGTCACCAAGGGCAAGCTGGCCCTGGCCGACAGCCTGGCGGAAGAGGAGCGCCTCGCCGTGGAGCTGGAGGGCGCCAAGGACGAGTCCGCCTCCCTGCGCCGCGCCGTGGAGACGCTCCAGGGCGAGCGCGACGTGCTGGCCCAGCAGGTCGCGTCCCTCACCGCCGAGCGCGCCGAGCTGCTGGAGGCGCGCAAGGCCCTGGAGTCCGTGCACCGCGCCCTGAGTCAGGCCACGGTGCGCTGAAGGCTACTTCGCGTCCTTCGCCACGCCCGTGGACTTCTTCACGGGCCCCACGACGGCGAAGGCCGCGGGCAGGGCCGGCCGCTGGAGCGACGCGACGTCCATCCGCGCGAGCGGATCCGCGTTGCTCCGCCGCGCCTCGACGAGCTGGGCAATCTGCTTCTTGCGGTCGCTCACGCTGGGGTGGTTCGCCAGGATTCCGCCGCCCCCGGTCGTCTGGCCGAGCAGCCGCGAATACTCGCCTGGGTCGTAGCCCGCGGACAGCAGCAGCTCCACCGCGAGCGCGTCCGCCGCCAGCTCCTCGTCCTTGCGGTGGCCCTTGCCGGCGAGCTCCACGGTCCCTTCGACCATCTTCGCCATCAGCCCCGTGTCCGAGTCCAGGTCCAGGCGGCCGTCCGACCGGCTCGCGCCCACCACCTTCGAGGCCACCGTCGACACGACCGCGCCCGCCACCGCGGCGCCCTTGCACGTGCTCACCTTCACGTCGACGTACTGCCGCAGCGCGTGCTTGAGCACGACGTGGGCAATCTCATGCGCCAGCACGCCCGCGAGCTGCGCCTCGTTGTCCACGCCCTGGAGCAGCCGGCGCGTGACGAACACGTAGCCACCGGGCGCGGACAGGGCGTTGAAGTTCTCCGCGTCCTTGAGCACGCCGAACGTCCAGCTCAGCTCTGGCCGGGGGGACTGCATCGCCAGGTTGCGGCCCACCGTGTTGACGTAGGTGTTCAGCTTCTCCTCCGCCGCGCCTGACAGCATCAACCCGCTGCCCTGGCGGGCCCAGTGGATGGCCAGCGCGCTGCCCAGCGCGTACTCCTCCTGGATGGCCGGCGCCACCTTCAGCTTGTCGCAGGACCCCACCTGCTCCGCCGCGGCCGCCACCCGGTTCGCGTCCTCGCCCAGGTTCGCGGCCCTCAGGCCCTTCGCCACCTGCGTGCAGGACGTGAGGCTCAGCCCCAGGCCCACCGCCGCCAGCATCCCCATGCGCGAGCGCATCACTTCACCGCCTTCTTGGCCTGAGGCTGGGGGCCCAGCTTCGTGTTGGGCGCCACCACCGGGAACAGCCCGGCCTGCTTCACGTGCGCATCGATCTCCGCGGGCGTGACCTTGAGGGCCAGGCCCTCCAGCTTCTGGATCTGCGCCACCGCGTCCGCGTAGTCGCCGCCCTTCTCCTTGCCGTACTTCTCCGCGCCCGGGCTCAGCGCCTTCACCGCCGCGCCGCTGGACACGAAGGCGGACGGGTCGATGCCGCGCGTCTTGCCGTCCTTGGACACCAGCTCCATGTCGGGCGGCTTCGTGGACAGGTTCGTCTGGAACACGTAGCCGGCCTTGCCTCCGGGCTCCGTCACCTGGTGCCACTGCGCGTTCTTCGGGTCCGCGCCCCGCCACGTCACCTGCTGCCCGGGCTGGAGCACGGCCACCACGTCCGCCGTGGGCACCGCGCTCTTGAGCACGCGGGTGTTGCGCGCCTTCACGTAGAGCTTCTCGTCCTTCTTCACCGCCCACGCGGCCGTCGCCGGCAGCCCCAGCGCCAGCAGCACGACGCCCCAGGTCCATCGTCTCATCGTCATCCTCCCCAACCTGATACGCCGTCACTTCTCCAGATTCGCGACGCCATCGAACTTCTCCGGGGGCGTCTCCAGATACTCGCGGCACCGCTCCAGCAGCTTCGCCGTGGGCCCATCCTCCGGCACCTTCGCGGCCTCCGCCTCCAGCACCGCCGCGGCCTCCGCGAAGCGGGCCTCCCGGTACAGCGCCAGCGCCTCGTGGTAGCGCGCCACCGTGTGCCGGGTGGCCGCGTCCAGCTGGCCCTTGAGCGCGAGCAGCTCATACACCGTGACGGCCTCCGTCTTGCCCGCCACCCGCACCCGGTCCAGCTCGCGCACCTCGATGTGCTCCTTCGCCAGTTCGTACGTGCGCGGGCCAATCATGATGACCGACCCGTAGGCCTTGTTCGCGCCCTCCAGGCGCGCGGCCAGGTTCATGCCGTCGCCAATGGCCGTGTAGCTGAAGAGCTGGTCGCTGCCGAAGTTGCCCACGAAGTTCACCGCGCTGTTCACGCCGATGCGCGTGTACACGTCCGGGAAGCCCTTCTCGCGGAAGTCCACGCGCAGCGCGTCCACCGCCGCCTTCGCCGCCAGGGCGCCCCGGCACGCGCGCACGGCGTGGTCCTCCTGGGCCATGGGCGCGCCGAAGAGGCACACCACCGCGTCGCCAATGTACTTGTCCAGGCACCCGCCCTCGCGCAGCAGCGCCCCGCTCACCGCCGTGAGGTACGTGTTGAGGATGCGCACCAGTTGGCGCGGGTCCTCCTTGAAGCGCTCGCTGAAGGTGGAGAAGCCGCGGATGTCGCTGAAGAACGCGGAGATCTCCTTGTTCTCCCCATCCAGGCGCGGCAGCTGCCGCGAGCGGATCATCTGCTCCACCAGCTTCGGCTCCATGAAGCGGTGGAACGCCTGCCGGATGAACTGCGTCTCGCGGTTGGCCACCAGGTGGTTGAACGCCAGCGCCGCCACGCTCGCGCCCACGCCCGCCAGCGCGGGCATCGCCATCAGCACGTGCGTGTGCGCTGACTTGAGCATCAGGCCCGTGAGCACGTGCAGCACCAGTACCAGCGCCACCGGCCAGGCCACCTCCAGCGGCGTCCAGCGCGCCGTCATCAGCAGCACCGCGGACACCAGCGCCACGAAGAACGTCAGGCCCAGGTCCACGCCCGGGGGCGCGCGGGTGATGAACGTCCCCGACAAGAGCGTGTCCACCACCGTGGCCTGCTTCACCAGGCCGGGCTCGGTGGGGGAGAAGGGCGTGGCCTTGATGTCATTGAGGCCCACCGCCGTCCCGCCAATGACGACGACCTTGTCCTGGAAGAGGGCTGGGTCCAGCTCCAGGGCTTCTCCCCTGGAGCGGTGGATCCAATCGTTCAGCACGGCGAAGAGGGTCACCGTCCTGAAGCGCTGTTCCAACGAACCGCCGTAGTCCAGCGCGGCGCTGCCGTCCGCGTTCACGCGCCACGTGCGCTCGCCCAGGCGGAGGGTGCGGCCAGAGAACGTGACCTCCTTCGCGCCCAGCAGGTCCGCCATCATGCGCACTGGCAGCGTCACGTAGGTGTTGGCGCCGTCCGTGTACGCGAAGCGCGTGCGGCGCATGGCGCCATCCCCGTCCGCCTCCATGTCCACCAGCCCGACCCCGTTCACCGCGCCCACCAGCGCGGGCGCCGGAGGCACCGGGGAGCGGGGCTCCGGTGGCGGCTTCGATGGCATCTCCCCCAACCTGGGCAACGCCTTCCCATCCACCCGGCGCACGGGGAAGGCGAGCGCCCGCGCCAGGACCTCGGGCGTCAGCACGGGCGTGGCCGGGGTGGGTGCGTCCTCGAACTCCTCCGGGAAGGAGCCGTCCTCTGGCGGGCTGGCGGCGGGCGCGGCCTCGGGAGCGGTCAGTGGCACGGGGGCCTGGAGGTCCACGCGGGCGACCCGCTTCGCCGACTCGCTGGTGGACATTCCCACGTAGAAGGGGAGGCCGGTCTCACGCAGCACCTGCGCGAAGCCCAGGTCGGTGGACTCGTCGGCCGTCCGCTCGTCCATCACCGCGTCGAACAGCACGGCCCTGGCTCCCTGGGCCTGCAACTCCTGCGCGATGCGCGCCCACAGCGTGCGCGTGTACGGCCAGTTGCCGAAGTTGAGCCGGAGCTGCGAGTCCTGGCTGATCTCATCCAGGGTGCGCTGGTCGATGGCCACCACGACCACCTGCCTGGACTTTTCCCGGCCACCGGTGAACCGGACCAGGGCCTGGTCGTAGGCGATGTGCTCCGTGCCCTCGAGGACCTTCGCCTCCTCGCACGCCCACGCGGCGAGTGTGGCCGCCAGCGCGATTCCCAGCATCACGCGGCCGTGATGGCGCCAGCGCTCCTGGATCAGCTTCCACGTCTCACCCGCCACGGCCCCTCCCCACGAGGTCCACGGCGAGACGCTACTCCGGGCAATGCCCCCTCGGCACGTGCGGGGACGGACGGAATTGGACCTTCATCCATGAGGGTCCGGAGAGTCCCGTGAAGCAGGAGTCCCAGCGAGCCGTTGCCGCCCCTGGAGGCCTGCGGGCGACGCCTGCACGTCTGTTGCCGTTGGGTGAAGGCCCCCAACCTTCATGCCCATGGGGACCCGAGGCGGTGAAGCCCACCGCCCGCGCTCAATGCCTGTCCCTGCCCCAGTAAGGAGTCACCTCGTGGCCTTGGACCTGTTCAAAGAAAAAGGCACTCCCGTCGAGCGCCAGTCCTTCACCTGGAAGGACATGGTGCGGCGGCCCTACAGCAAGATGGACGACGACGCCTTCACCCGGACGCGCGTCATCCTGATGAACGGCATTGAAGCGGATGCCCTGCGCATGAAGCACATCTTCGCGCGGCTCAACCTGGAGCTGCGCCCGCACCTGGCGCTGGTGCGCCGCGCGGAGCACCACCAGCAGACGCTGGTGAACTGGCTCACGCCGCCGGACCAGAAGGTCATCGAGACCACGCTCGGCTTCGAGCAGCTCGCCATCGAGGTGACGGCCAGCGTGGCCATCCACGAGCCCGACCCCTATCTGGCCCAGACGTACCGGTTCGGGATGCTGGAGGACTTCGACCACCTGTACCGCTACTCCGCGCTCTATGACCGGCTGGAGGGCCAGGACCCCAACAACATCACCCAGTCCTATACGGACATCATCCCGGGCCGCCCCACGGCCGTGGAGCACCGCCATCCGCTGGATGACCTGCGCCGCCCCTACGACCGCAAGACCGCGGATCCGCTGTCCAAGCTGCACGCGATGACCATCACCGCGTCCGAGTTCCAGACGCACGACTACTACATGACCGTGGGCCCCACGTTCACGGACCCCGTCGCGCGGCAGCTCTACGCGGAGATCGCCTCCATCGAGGAGCAGCACGTCACCCAGTACGGCTCGCTGATGGACCCGGCCGAGTCCCTGCTGGAGAAGTGGATGCTCCACGAGGCCATGGAGGTCTACAACTACTACTCGTGCCTCGCGTACGAGACGAACCCGCGCATCAAGGAGGTGTGGCAGCGGTTCGTGGACTACGAGCTGGGACACCTCCACTACGTGATGGACCTGTTCAAGAACCTGGAGAAGCGCGACCCCGCGGAGGTGCTGCCGCGCGCGCTCCCGGAGCCCATCGCGTTCAAGGAGCACCGTGAGTTCGTGCGCAAGGTCCTCTCGCAGGAGGTGGACATGCGCTCGGACGGCACCGAGTACGTGGACAAGTCCCAGCTGCCGCCGGACCACCGAACGCTCGCGTACCAGGCGCAGCTGAACTCGGAAGGGTCGCCCTCGGAGACGGCGGCGGCTGGATACAAATGGAGGCCGGGCACGGAGCTCGCCGCGAAGGCGGAGCGCATGGGCTCGGTGCTGGAGGGGAGGAGGCTGCAATGAGCAAGGACACCATCGCCGACGTGGGCATGAACCGCACCGGCATCAAGACGTCTCCCGTGGACAGCAAGGACATCATCGCGGAAGCGGAGCGCGCGCAGCCCAGCAGCCCGGGCGACGCTCGGGCCATCGCGGAGGTGCGCAAGCAGTACATGCGCGAATCCGGTGACGGCCTGGGCCGCGTCCCGCCGCCCTCCAGCCTCAAGGGCATGGCGAAGACCGCGGTGGACATGCTCAAGGGCGGCAAGCCCACCGTGCTCATCGACAAGCTGGGCGAGCGGCTCGCCTTCGAGCGCAGCGGCGTCCGGCTCTACGAGGGCGCGCTCTCCAAGCTGGACGTCTTCGGCAGCTGGGAGGGAGGGCCTTCGCGGGAGCTGCTCACGAAGATCCTCGACGACGAGCTCAGCCACTTCGCCCTCCTGACGGAGGCCATGGAGAAGCTGGGCGCGGACCCCACGGCGGTGACGCCGTCGGCGGACCTCACCGCGGTCATCTCCATGGGCGTGCCCGCGGCCATCTCCGACGCGCGCACCAACCTGCGCCAGGCCATGCAGGCGCTGCTGGTCGCGGAGCTGACGGACAACGCGAGCTGGGAGCTGCTCATCGACCTGGCGCGCGGCCTGGGCCATGACTCGCTCGCGGACCGCTTCCAGCTGGCGCTGGACGCGGAGGCCGAGCACCTGGCGCTCGTGAAAGGCTGGCTGGCGGCGGGCGTGGCCACGGAGGCACGCGCGCCCATGGAGTCCGCGTCCGTCCCCGCGCAGCCCTGAGGACGGCCGGGCAGGCAGGCGGACGTGGCAAGCCGTTGTGCGAGGACACAGCTTGTGGGCTCGCACGACGGCTTCGTCATGTCTGGAGGCAACGATATGCAGCTCAGCGAGCTGGGTGGCTCCGAGGGCCTGGAACACAACGCCACGCTCAACCGTGAATCGCTGGTGGCGCTGGGCGCCTTCGGCGCGCTCACCGCGGGCGCGGTCTTCGTCAGCGCGCGGAGCACCCGCGAGGCCGTGGAGAGCCGCTGGTACAGACAATTGAAGAAGCCGCCCTTCCAGCCGCCGCGCCAGGCCTTCGGGCCGGTGTGGACGGCGCTCTACGGGCTCATCGCCGTCTCCGGCTGGCGCATCTGGGGCTCACCCGCGGGCGCCGAGCGCTCGCGCGCGCTGGGCCTGTGGTTCATTCAGCTGGGGCTCAACGCCGCGTGGTCCCACCTGTTCTTCCGCAAGCGCCAGCTCAAGGCCGCGGCCGTGGAGAACTGGGCGCTGTTGGGCAGCATCGCGGCGTATACCGCCGCCGCCAGCCGGGTGGACCGCAAGGCGCCGTGGTTCATGGCGCCGTACCTGGGCTGGGTGTCCTTCGCCAACGTGCTGTCGACCGACATCGCCCGGCGCAATGCCTGACGCCGGGCGTCTGTCCTCGCGCGCTAGTTGCGCATGCGCGAGGGGGGAGCCGCGTTGTTGAACGACAGCACCGCGGCGAAGTAGCGCGCCTGGTTCTCCGAGGTGCAGCGCACCTCCTGGATGCGTCCACCGACCTTCACCCGGACCACCCACCCGTCGTTGTCCTGGCTGATGGGGGACTCGCTCTTCATCGTCATGTTCTCCATGGCTCTTCACCCTCCCTTGCGCCCGGGTAGAGCAGGGGGCGTGCCAGGGCTGGGAAGCGTGGGATTCCAGCCCTTTGCATGGTGCGTTTGTCGGGGGCGGGGAGGCGGAGGTGAAGTTCTTTCAGGCGGGGCGCCATCGCGGCTTCAGTGGAGGTGGCGATCGGGCCACACCTGCGGGAGGACGGGCCGCACGGCGGCGAGTGTCGGCAGCGCGACGTAGAAGGTGGACCCCCGGCCCGCCATGCTCTCCACCCAGATGCGGCCGCCGTGGCGCTCCACGATGTCGCGGCTGATGTAGAGGCCCAGGCCCAGCCCGCCGTAGGAGCGCGTGGAGGCGTTGCGCGCGCGGAAGTAACGGTCGAAGAGCTGCTGCTGCTGGTCCTCCGGGATGCCGATGCCCGGGTCCGTCACGGACAGCACCGCGACGTCTTCCGTCAACGACAGCCGCACGCGGATGGTGCCGCCGTCCGGGCTGTACTTGAGCGCGTTCTCCAGCAGGTTGGAGACGACCTGCTCCAGGCGGAACGTGTCGCCGTGGACGGAGATGGGCTCCCGGGGGCGTTCGAAGTCGAAGGTGTGGTTGCCCTTCTGGCCTTCCATGCCGGCGAGCGTGTGCTCCACCAGCAGGTCGAAGCGGGTGGCCTCCGGGTGCAGGGCCAGCCGGCCGGCCTCGATGCGCGAGGCATCCAGCAGGTCGTTGATGAGGCCGGTGAGGCGCGTGAGCTGGTGCCTCGCGTGGCGCAGCACGCCGGGGTCCAGGTTCTCGCCGCGCTCCAGGCGGCGCTCCAGCGTGGCCAGGCGCAGGCTCAGGGGCGTCAGCGGCGTCTTCAGTTCATGGCTCGCGATGGAGAGGAAGTCGTCGCGCACGCGGATGGCCTCCTGGGCCTCGCGGTACAGGTGCGCGCGCTCCTCCTCCGCGCGTCGGCGCTCGGTGATGTCCTCGACGAGGACGCCTACGCCCAGCACTCGGCCGTCGGGGGTGCGCACGGGATAGAAGCTGCCCTGGAAGTAGCGCCGGGGGCCGGGGACGCCCAGGTCCTGGTCGGAGACGGACTCCTGTTTCACCAGCGGCTCACCGGTGCGCAGCACGTAGCGGGGCCCCTGCTCCGCGATGGCGCCCGGCTCGCCGAGCACCTCCGGCAGCGTCCGGCCCGGATGTTTCTCCGCCGGGACGCCATTGATGCGCGCGAGCGTCTCGTTGACGCGCACGTAGCGCAGGTTCGTGTCCAGGAAGCCGATGCCCACCGGCGCGCTGCGCACGAGCAGGTCCAGCTGGGCCAGGTTCTCCTCGCGCTCGGCCTCCACGCGGCGGCGCTCGGTGATGTCCTCCACGATGCCGACGCCGCCCTCCACGGTGCCATCCTCCGCGTAGCAGGGGGCGAAGCGGATGCGCACCGGTATCTCCTTGCCGGTGGTGAGCGCGCGGTAGACGCCTTCGTAGTCGCAGGGGCGGCCGGCCAGTGACTCGCGCACGCAGGTCATGATGCCCTCGTCGCGCAGCGTGAGCAGTTGCAGGCCCACCAGGTTGCGCTTCGACGTGCCGATGAAGCTCGCGAAGAGGTCGTTGCACGCGGTGATGACGGGGTTGCGGTCGAAGTGGAAGATGCCCAGGGGCGCGTTCTCCACGAGCAGCCGGTAGAGCCGGTCCACCGTCTGCTGATGCGAGGCCACGCCGGAGCCACTGGAGATGTGCTCCACCGGCTCCTCCAGCGAGTCGATGACCTCATGCAGCCGGCGCAGCGTGAAGACGATGCGCTCATCTCCGTCCAGGCCGGCGGCGCCCACGGTGACCTCCACCTGGAGCTCCACGCCGTCGCGCCGCCGGGCGAAGACGCGCGTGGGCCGCCCGCCGAGCGCCTTGCGGCGAGACAGCAGGTAGCGCGGCAGGCTGAGGCCGTGGAAGTGGTGCAGGCGGGGCGGGAAGAGGTCGGTGACGGGCCTGCCCACGAGCTGCTCGCGGTCCCAGCCCAGCAGCCGCTCCGTCGCCGCGTTGACGTGCAGGATGCGCTCATCCGAGCCGCACGCGATGAAGGGGTCCACCGCTGCGTCCAAGACGGCTTCCAGCTCCCGTGCGGCTCCTCCGGCCATGCTTCGCTCCTGGTGGGAACCGGCACGCGTTCTGTGCGCCGCGTGGCGGCCCTGCCGGGCGGTGGGGGCTCCCCGGCGTTGGCGGGCGCGCGTCTTGGCGCCCGTGCGCGTTCCCTTTGACTACAGGTACACACTGTGAGCCGAAGCGGCGCGATGAAGCCGGAAGGCCGGGCGCTGACAGCACCCCTGGAGGCCGGGCGGGCAGGCGGGTACAGGAGGGGCATGCGCGAACTCCGAACCGCCGCCGTGCTGCTCGCCGCGATGTTGGGAATGGGCTGTGCTGGCAACCGGGGCGCGCCTCCGGTGGCGCCGGGCCCGCTCGTCTACAGGAGCGAGGCGGTGGGCGCTCCAAAGCCCGAGGCGCTGCTCGTGGCCCTGCACTTCTCGGGTTCCACGCCCGCGTTCTGGGACGTGCCCATCCAGTCGCTGGGCATCCCGGTGCGCACGCTGCTGCCCCAGGGCCCGAGGCCCCGCCGTGACGGCTTCACGTGGTTCCAGGCCGACCACGAGGAGAAGACGTGGGAGGGGAAGACGGAGGACGTGGAGCGCATGGCGGAGCGGCTCGCGGAGTTGATCCGCGAGGTCCGGGCGGAGCATCCGGAGATCCACCGCGTCGTGGTGACGGGGTTCTCCTACGGAGGAGACCTGGCGTGGATGCTGGCCATCCGGCACCCGGAACTGGTGGACGCGGCGATGCCCATGGGGACGCGCCTGCTGGGCGACCCGGGGCAGGAGCAGCCCGTGGCTCGGAGGGTGCGGGTGCTTCAGGGAGAGCAGGACGCCATCATCCCCGTGCAGCACACGCGCGAGCGGGTCGCGGAGCTGAAGGGCCGGGGCGTCCCCATCGACCTGAGGACCTATCCGGACCTGGGCCACGACGTGTCACCCGCGTTGCTCGAGGACTGGCGCGAGTTCCTGCGCCAGTCATTGCAGGGCCCAATCGACTGACGGCTTGGGCTGCGTGCGACCGCGCGTCGCAACGCGCCCGCGTAAGGCCTTCCTCGCCGGATGCGGCGGCCTGGCACCAACGCTCGGGCGGCGTGGAGCCATGCTTCGCCGCGTGAATGCGCACAGGCCTCCGCCAGATGCAGCGGCTTAGCGCCGACGCTTGGGCTGCGTGCGGCCTCTCTTCGCCGCTTGCTTGCGCACGGGCTTCCGCTTGGGGGCGGCGGGCTGCGCGTTCAGCGTGAGCGTCTCCAGCTTCTCGCGCAGGGTGCGCGTCTCCTGCTTGAGCGCGTCCAGTTCCTCGCGCAGCGACGCGACCTCACGGGCCTGGGGTGCGCCCTCGCGCAGGGCGCGCACGGCCTCGCGGGCATAGCGGCGGGTGCGTGGGTCGCTGAAGGTCGTGCCCTCCAGCGCGGGCAACAGGCGACGGTCGCCCAGCGTGGAGGCCGCGTCGCAGACCGCTAGCTGCACGCGGAACTGCGGGTCGCGCAAGAGCTGCGCGAACAGGTCCACCGCTTCGCGCTTGCGGTTCGCCACCTCCGCCAGCTTCGCCACCGTGCTCACGGCCGTGCGGCGCAGGAACGCGGGCTGGCCGTACGCCGTTCGTGCCACGGCCATCGGAAACGCGGCGGGGTCCTGCGTCTCCGCGAGCCCGTCCATCGCGCCCGCGCCGATGACGTCCTGGAACGACGGCCTCGCGGTGGCGGCCTCCAGCAGGGGCAGCGCATCCGGCGCGCGTACGCGGCCCAGGGCCCGGGCCGCCTCCGCCTCCACGAAGTAGCTGGCGTCTCCAGCCTCCAACAGCGCACGCAGGCTCCCGGCCGCCTCCACGTCGTGGCGGAACTCACCCAGCGCGGCGACGACGGCGCGGCGCACGCGCGGGTGCTCGGTGGCGACCGCATCCAGGAGCAGCGCGCGCGCCTCCGGCGTGCGGATGCGGCCCAGCGCCTTCGCGCACGCGGCGCGGGTCGCCCAGAACAGCTTCGCGTCCTTCAGCGCGCGGCCCAGCGCCTCCACCGACCGCAGGCCCCCGTCCTTGCCCAGCGCGTGCGCGGCCTCCGTGCGCGCGCGGGCCTCCGGGGCGTTCGCCAGCTCCTCGCGCCACAGCCCCACGGCCTTGTCCACGTCCAGCGTGCCCAGCACGTCGCGGCGAGGATCCACGCGCACCTGCGTGGGCGCGGCGGGGCAGGGCAGGTGGAAGCGGTGCTCCGCGTCCGTGAGCTCCAGCCGGTGGCGCGTGTCCTCGCCGTTCACCGTGACAGCCACCTCCAGCGGCAGCCGGAAGACAGGCGTGCCCGAATCCGTGCGCTGCGTCTGGCGCACGGTGATGCGCAGGCGCGCGTCGTCCGCCTCGTAGCGGACCTCCACCTTCAGCTCCGGGTGGCCGGGGGAGAAGACGTACTGGTCGAAGACCGGATCCAGGTTGTGGCCGGTGGCTTCTTCAAAGGCGCGCGCCAGGTCCACCGTCTCCACCACGCCGTGGCGGTGGGACGCGACGTAGTGGCGCAGGGCGCGCACGAAGAGGTCCTCCCCCACGCGGCGGCGCAGTTCGTGGAGCACCAGCCCGCCCTTCTCGTAGAGGTGGCGGTCGAACAGGTCCATGGGCGCCTGGAACTTCCGGGCGACGATGGGGCGCGCATAGCGCTCGCGCGTCTCGGAGAGGTAGGCCTCCAGGTCGAGCGCCCGGTGATGGTCGGCCTCGTCCCGGTTGTCGCCGCGCTCCTTCCAGAGCACCTCGAAGTAGGTGGCGAAGCCCTCGTTGAGCCAGCCGTGGGGCCAGTCGCGGCAGGTGAGCAGGTCGCCGAACCACTGGTGCGCCAGCTCGTGGGAGATGAGCGGCTCGGCGTTGTAGTCCAGGTGCGCCCGCGCATCGTGCAGCACGGTGTCCACCAGCGTGGTGGCCGTCGTGTGCTCCATGCCGCCCAGGATGAACTCCGTGACGAACACCTGCGCGTAGCCGCTCCACGGGTAGGGCTCACCGGTGATGGACTCGTACGCGGCGATCATCTGGGGCGTGCGCGCCACGCACCGGAGCGCGTCCTCGCGGCGGCCCTTGGGGAACAGGTAGCGCAGCGGTGTGGTGCCGGCGGTGTCGGTGGCCTCGTCGAACTCTCCCACCACCAGCGTGACGAGGTAGGGCGCGTGCGGCTGCGCCATGCGGTGGTGCTGGGTGCGCCGCTCGCCGGTGGTGACGTCGCTGACGAGCACGCCATTGGACAGCGACGTCATGTTCGCCGGGAAGGTGGCGATGACCTCCGACGTGGCCTTCTGCGCGGGCGTGTCCAGGCAGGGGAACCAGCAGCGCGCGTCGATGTCCTGCCCTTGAGTCCACGCCTGGAGCGGACGGTCGGGGTAGCCCGCGTCGGGGCCCCAGAAGTAGAGGCCGCGGCGGGGGCGGGCGCGGTAGGTGAGCGCGATGTCGCACGCCTGTCCGGCTTCGAGCGCGCGAGGCAGCTCCACGCGCACGTGCGCGCCGGAGTTGGAGAAGGCGACGGAGCGGCCGTCGACGCGGGCCTCGGTGACGTCCAGGTCCACGGCGTCGAAGGTGACGGTGGACACGGTGCGGACGGCGGACACGCGGGTGGTGCAGGTGCCGGCCAGGGCGCGCTGGGCGAAGTCCAGGTCCAGCTCGATGCGCACGTGCTCGGCGCGCACGGGGCGGGGCGCGGCGTAGTGCTCGGTGGCGCCGGGGAGGCTGAACGGATGCGGGTCGGAGGACCCGGCGGCGGCAGGGGCGTGGCGGTGGCAGCAGCGCATGGGGAAGGGGACTCTTCCGCAAGCCCGCCCCGGGGTCGAGCCGCTTCGAACCGGGTCTTGTCGGAATTCCTGGGTCCAGACCCAGGAGGTTGGGAGGGGAACGAATGGGGGCCGGAGCGCGAAGGCCCTAAGATGGGAGGACCGTGCAGGCCGTTCTCTACTTCTCCGACAAGCAGGTCCGCGAGAAGCTCTTCTCGTTCGTGGACGCGGCGCAGGGGCTGCTGCTGGTGGCGGGGGTGCGTCACGGCGCGGCCGTGACGCGTCCACCGCAGGCGCGCGAGCCCTTCGCGGCGCTGGAGGACCTGTTCGGACACGTGCTGTCGCAGGTCATCGTGGCGGACGAGGGCACCACGGAAGGCATGTGGAGGGATCCGCTGGGGGACCTGGGCGACCGGCTCTACCCGGACGACAAGAAGCGCGCCTACGCGGCGGCCACGGGCTACGTGCTGCTGGAGGGCGGCAAGCCGCGCGCGGTGGTGCGCAAGCACGCCAGCCCCGCGGAAGACCTGTGGTTCCTCCAGGAGGCGCTGAGCCGCCTGTCGCACGGCATCCCCGCGCCCGACCCGGAGAAACGCCCCGGCCACCGCCGCCCGGAGCCCGCGCCCCGAGCGCCGCCGCGCTACGGGCCCGTGAGCGACAGCGGAGCGCCGGAAGAACCCGCCGACCCCTGGCGCCGCTCCAGCGCCCGCGACGGAGGCCGGCAGGGAGCCTCCAGGACCCGCGACGACACGTCCTCGCGGGGAGGCACTGGAGGACGCCAGGGTTCCGGCAGGGCCCGCGCGTGGCAGGCCGACGAAGCCACGCCCCCGCGTGGCAGCCGCGCCGTCGCGGCCGAGCCCGAGACGAAGGACCCGTGGACGGTGCTGGGCATCGAGCGGGGCACTCCCAAGGACGAGGCTCGCAAGGCGTTCCGCGCGCTCATCGCGCAGTACCACCCGGACAAGGTGGCCCACCTGGCGCCGGAGTTCCACGCGCTCGCGGAGCGCAAGACGCGCGAAATCCTGGACGCGTGGGAGGCGCTGGAGCGCGACGCGGATTAGTGCACCGTGCGGCGCGGCTTCGTTCGCGCGGGGCGCTTCAGCCGGGCCTCCAGGTAGTCCTTCAACACCACGGCGTTGTTGTGCTCGGTGTCGCGGGCACCGAAGAGCAGGGTGACGCGGCCCTGGCGCGCGGCCTCCAGCAGCGGCTCCCATGCGTCGTGGTGCGCGTCCAGCTCGCGGGTGACCGGCGCCGGAACTCATCCCAGCGCGCCACGTCGTGGGCGAACCACCGCCGCAGCTCCGTGCTGGGCCCCACCTCGCGAGGCCAGCCGTCCAGATGGAGGTCCGCCTTCTTGAGCCCCCGAGGCCACAGCCGGTCCACCAGGAAACGGGTCCCCGCCCGAGGGTCCGGGCCGTGCTCGTCATAGACACGCTGGAGTCGAATCATCGTCGCGATCCCCCACAAGGCACGCTGCCCACGCGACGCGCGCGCGGGGAGCGCCCGGCGAGAACGCGGCGGCCCGCTGCTCAGGTCACCAGCGCGGGCGCCGGTGCGGCCAGCCGGAAGCGCGCGATGAGCGGCACGTGGTCGGACAGGCCGTGGAAGCGGCTGGTCAAATCTCCGAAGGGCCGCGTCTCCTCCGTGTCCACCCAGCTCACGCCGCCACCGGAGAACAGGTGGTCCAGGTGCATGCGCATGTGCATGAAGCCCGCGGTGGGGAAGGCGCGGGACAGGGCCGGGTTGATCTGCCCCACCGCCGCCTGCGCGCACGTCAGGTGCGCATCCCCCGTGAGGTAGCGGAACACCGGCGACGACGGCGGCGAGTTGAAGTCCCCGCACACCACGAACGGCTCCTCCTTCGCGTGCAGCCCGATGAAGCCCGCGAGCTTCTTCGCCTCGTGGAGCTGGTTGACGCCGCAGCCCATCTTGTCGCGCGTGGCCCAGAACTCGCGGGCGAACGGCGTGGGCAGGCTCAGGTGCGTGTTGAAGACGTGGAACGCGCGCTGGTCCGCGCGGCGGATGACGCGCATGTGCGCGCAGATGCGGCTCTGCTTGCGCTCCTTCAGGCCCTGCACGTGGTGGTGCGTGATGTGCTCCGGGGCCTGCACGTTGTGCTTGTCCACCTGGAGCGTGCGCGTGTTGACGAGCATCGCCAGCCCCGTCGTGTACAGCGACAGCTCCCCCACCTTGTAGTGGTGCGCGCGGAAGTAGAACGCCTCGTAGGGCATGTCCCTCCCCTGGAGGGCGAACGTCTCCTCCACGCGCTCCATGAAGGCTTCCAGCTGCGTCTCACCCGGGCGCGTGGGCCGGTGCACGATGTTGCTGCGCAGCGAGGAGGTCTCCACCTCCTGGAGACAGACGATGTCCGGCAGCGGGTCCAGGGTGGCCAATGCGGCGGCCACCCGGCGCTTGGGGCCCACGGTGCTCGCGAGCCCCCTCAGCATGTGGCCGAAGTAGCGGACGTTGTACGTGACGATGCGCAGCGCTGACGGCTCCATGGTCCGGTCGCTACCTCCCCATGCCTCGCGGTGAAAGTGGGAAGCCCTGGGACGAACGTCCAGGCCTCCCCGCCCTCTTCACCATGGGATGCGCCCGCGCCATCCGCGATGTGCTGGCAGGCGGACAAAGTGCCCGCCCGCCCGCCTGCTCACTGGGCGGGCTTTACCCGCACCATCGTGTCCAGCAGGTGCTCCAGCGCGCGGTCCGGGTCGTCACACAGGCCCGCGTGCACCGGGCCCGTCTGGAGCATCGTGCTCCGCGGGGCCACCAGCCAGTGCCAGCGCTCCTTCTGCGGCAGCCGCCCAATGGGGCCCGCATCCTTCCCGCCCACGCACACGCGGCGGAAGCTCTCCAGGTGGCCCGCGAGCAGCTCCACGTCCGCGTCCGGCGACAGCGCCTTCAGCCGCGCCACGTCCAATTCCACGCGCGCGCCCAGGTAGCGGTGCTGCACGCAGAAGAGAACGACGCCCACGTTGATGAACTCCTCGCGCTCCACGCGCGGCACCAGCCGGATGATGGCGTAATCAAACGAGCTGGGCGTGGGCACGCGTCGCCTCCTCGATGAACGCCGGCGCCGCTTCCAGCCTGCGCATCAGCCACGTCACGTACGCCGCGCGGTGCTCCGCCGTGGACGCGAACGCGGGCTCCTGGCCCAGCCACGCCTCCGGAATGGACCCCACGATGCGCTCCACCACCTCCCGCGTCACCCGCGCCTGGAGCAGGTCCCCGGCCTCCGCCAGCCCGTGCGCCCAGGGCAGCAGCACGTGGTCCTTGATGGGCGCGAAGCGCGTCTGGCTGCGCTCCTCCCAGCCGTCCCACGAGTGGTGGAAGTACATCGCCGCCCCGTGGTCGATGAGCCAGAGGTTGCGGTGCCACACCAGCAGGTTGGGGTTCTTCGGCGTGCGGTCCACGTTCGTCACGAACGCGTCGAACGCCACGATGGCGGACGCCACCTGCGCCTCCGGCACCGGCACCGCCAGCGGGTCGAACGTCACCGAGCGCGGCAGGTAGTCCAGCGCCAGGTTCAACCCCGCGCTCGACTTGAGCAGCTCGCGGATTTCACTGTCCGGCTCGTTGCGCCCCAACGACACGTCCAGCTCCACGAACACCAGCTCCGGAACGCGCAGGCCCAAGACCCGCGCCAGCTCCCCCGCCAGCAACTCCGCGATGAGCGCCTTGGCCCCCTGGCCCGCCCCACGGAACTTCACGACATAGAGCCCCGCGTCGTTCGCCTCCACGATGGCGGGCAGCGAGCCCCCCTCGCGCAAGGGCGTCACGTAGCGCGTGGCGGTGACCGTCCTGAGCATCCCTCGTCCTCGACAGTTCCCGGGCACTCCGGGGGTGGCGGCTGTACCACGGCCCTGCCCGACGGGGGAAACACCCTGCACCTGACCGTGCTTCCCCTCGCGCATCGCTGATTCAGTTGCGCGCAATTTAATTGTGCACTACATATTCCCCATGTCGACGGATGACTTCCTCCGGCTGGACCTGCAGCTGTGCTTCCCGCTCTACGCGGCGTCGCGCGCGATGGTGCAGGCCTACACGCCGCTCCTGGCGAAGCTGGGGCTCACCTATCCGCAGTACCTGGTGATGCTGGTGCTCTGGGAGACGGACGGGGTGTCGGTGAAGGAGCTGGGGGAGAAGCTGTACCTGGACTCGGGGACGCTCACGCCGCTGCTCAAGCGGTTGGAGACGCTGGGCTTCGTGCGCCGCGAGCGCTCCACGGAGGACGCGCGGTCGGTGACGGTGTCGCTCACCGCGCAGGGAAAGGGGCTGCGCCGCAAGGCCGCGTCCATCCCGGAGGCCATTGTCTGCCGCACCGGTTTGACGCTGGAGGAGCTGTCGCGGCTGCGCCGGGACATCCAGCGGCTGTTCGAAAAGGTTTCCTCACGCAGCGCTTGAGACACACGCGGTTTCCAACCCCGACGTCACGAAGGAGCAACACCATGGCCCCGGTCCAGATCTCCCCGCTCTACTCCACCACCGCCATCACCCACGGCGGCCGCAACGGCAAGCTCCTGCTGGACAACAGCCCGCTGAACAACCTGGAGCTGGCCATGCCGAAGCAGCTGGGCGGCTCCGGCAAGGAGACGGCCACCAACCCCGAGCAGCTCTTCGCCGCGGGCTTCTCCTCCTGCTTCGAGAGCGCGCTGCGCCTGGTCGCGGGCAAGGCCGGCAAGAAGCTGGATGAGAAGGCGGGCGTGAAGGCCACCGTCACCATCGGCAAGACGCCCGAGGGCGGCTTCGGCCTGGCGGTGGAGCTCACGGGCATCCTCCCGGGCATCCCCCGCGAGGAGGCGCAGCAGCTCATGGAGGCGGCCCACCAGGTGTGCCCGTACTCCAACGCCACGCGCGGCAACATCGAGGTGAAGGTCTCCGTCGCGGAGTAGTCCTTCACCCGGCCCCTGTCGCGAGCTCAGGCGGCGGAGTCGTCGCGGGCGCTCGCGGCGGGGGCTGGCAGCAGCGCCAGCAGGTTGTTCTGGATGTTCTGGCAGATGGTGTCGAGCGGCAGGTCGTTGTCGTCCGTGCCGAAGGGGTCTTCGATCTCGACGCCAATCTCCTCGATGCCAAAGAAGACATACGCGACGACGAACGTGGCCACGACTGTCACCCAGCCAAAGGTGTCCACCAGCGCGAAGGGCAGGGTGAAGCAGTAGAGGATGAGCGCGCGGCGCAGGTGCACCATGTACGCGAAGGGCATGGGCGTGCGGTGGATGCGCTCACAACCTCCCAGGTAGTCGATGAGCAGTTGGACGTTCTGGTCCAGCTGCATCTGCACGTACTCGGGATAGAGCCCCTGGCGGCGGCCCTCGTCCAGCACGGCCGTCATCCGGCGGGCCACGCCGAGGGGCACGTGCTGGGCCTTGAGCACGTCTGTCACCTCCCCGGAGGGCAGGGTCTCCGTGTGGGGCCCCACGTGCCGCTGCTGGCCGCGCAGCCACGCGGCGGTGGCGAAGGGGAACGCGGCCGTCCAGCGGATGAGCGCGGTGTAGAGCGCCGTCCTGCCCAGGAAGGGCTCCGAGGCGCGCACCAGGTTGCGCGTCTCGTTGACGATGCCGCCCCACAGCTTGCGGCCCTCCCAGAAGCGGTCATAGGAGGCGTTGGTGCGGAACACGAGCAGGAGGCTCAGCGAGATGCCGGCCAGCGTGTGCACCGTGGGGGGAACGCCCACGTTGCGCACGTGCTGGTGGAAGCCCACCACGGCCGCGGCCCAGACAACGCACATCAAGACTCGGCCGACGATCTCCTTCACCATCGAACCGCGCAGGTAGTGGAAGTAGCTCCACCAGCGATGCGGGTCATACTCAATCATGCAGGGGATACCCTCCGGGACGGGAGGCGCATGCTAACCGCACCGCGACGCGTCGCGAGCAGTGCTTTGCGGGATTGCGGATGACGGACGTTTCGGGTGATGGCCGGGCGTCGGGGGCTTCAGCTAAGGAGGAAGACGGTCCGTTTCATCCCTCGTCATGGAGGCGTTCCCCATGCGTCGTCACCTCACGCCCCTGCTGATGTTCCTCGCCGCCACGGCGAGCGGTTGCAGCTTCCTGCGCACGGACGTCCTCCTGGACACGCTCAACGCCCCGGACTCGCCGGAGCCGAAGGACATGCCGGTCCGCGTGCCGGCGGTGGAGCGCGTGGCGGGGCTGACGCGCGCGCAGTTGACGGACTCCTATCTGGACCCCGCGCGAGCGGGCGCGTGGATGGAGGCGCTGGGCGCGTCTCCAGAGGCCGTGCTGGACATGTCGGCGTGCCTGGTCCAGCACGCGGGCAACGACACGGCGTCCTGCTATGAGAACGATGGGCGCACGGGCTACGTCGACCGGACGGTGAAGGCGCCCGTGTGGGGCGTGGCGATGCCGGCGCAATCCCTCTCCACGGCGACGCCGGCCGAGGAGGAGGTGGACGCGGAGCGCTTCCTCGCGAACGCGATGGGGATTGGACCGTCGCTCGCGGCGTTGCAGCAGTCGCTGGAGGTGCCGCTGACGCGCGAGGTACTCGCGCAGGGCATCCAGCGGGGCGCGGCGTCCGCGGCGGCGTACGTGCGGGCGCGCTCGTGGCGCCGCGACCTTCAGCGGCCCAGCAACGCGGTGGTGCTGAGCGGCGGCGGAGCCAACGGCGCGTTCAGCGCGGGGGCCATGTGGCGGCTGTTGGGCATCCTGGAGCAGTGCCGGGGCAAGCCCGCGCCGGAGGGGTGCGGCGACGCGCGGATCGACCTGGCGGCGGGGACGAGCACGGGCGCGCTCATCAGCACGCTGGTGGACCTGTTCCACACGCCGGGCCAGGAGGCGAACGCGCGGCGGCTCCTCCTGGGCAACTACACGTGCACGGTGGAGTCGGACCTGTACTGCGTGAACTCCACGTGGCTGTGGAACCTGGCGGAGGAGACGCGGGGGCTGGTGAAGTTCGACGGCGTCTACGCGAAGCTGGATCAGTTCATCCAGCCAGAGATGTTGCACAACGGCACGGAGCTGGTGTCGGTGTCGGTGGACTTCCAGACGGGCGACGTGTTCAGCGTGAGCGACCAGGACCCGGCGGACTTCAGGCCGGGCGCGTCGGACAAGATTCGCAAGGGCGGGATGGTGCACGCCATCGTGGCGTCCATCGCGGAGCCGGTGCTGTCGAACCCGGCGGGCAGGCTGCCGTCGGCGCAGGGTGACCGCACGGGGACGTACTACGACGGCGGCGTGCGCTCCGGGCTCCCGCTGCTCCAGGCGGTCCAGCGTGGCGCGGAGCGCGTGCTGGTGATTTCGACGGGAGGGATGAACCCGTCCCCGGCCATGGATCCCAAGAACGCGATGAGCGTGCTGATGCGCACCATCGACCTGTTCGTGGCGCAGCCGCGCGTGGCCGAAGTGCAGCAGGCGGAGTTGCTCGCGGTGACGCGCCGGCTGGGCGAGTACAACGTCTGCACGCTGCGCGGCGCGACGGAGGACTTCTGCCGCCGCAAGGGCGGAGGCTTCCAGCCCCAGCTGGCGGGGCCGGGGGCGGGGCAGTCGGTGTGGATGGGCTCGGCGCGCTTCGACCAGGTGGCGAGCAGCTGGCGCAGCACGTGGATGTTCAAGCCGGAGACGGGGCTGGCGACGGCGAGCGGCTACTCGTTCACGCCGGAGGTGATGCAGCCGCTCTTCGTGGCGGGCGTGGAGTCCATGCAGAAGCGCTGCAAGGAGGTGCTGTCCCTGTTCGGCATCCAGGGCACGCTGGCGGCGAAGGAGTGCGCGCGCCAGCTGGTGGAGGTCGCGGACGAGGCGCGCGCGGCGCTCCCGTCCGTGGCGCAGTGCCGCGCGGACAAGCCGGAGCGCCGCTCGTGTGAGTGAGGCGCGCTACCTGCCGCCGTCGATGACCCACTTGCCCCAGCCGGCGAGCGCGGTGCCGTCCTCGGGCACGCGCTTGCCCTTCGGCGGGACGCGGTAGACGGCGTCGGCGAGCGGGATGAAGCGGGCCTCGTCCGCGAGCCCGTTCATCGCGGCGCCCCAGGGGTCGGCGGCGTAGGTGGTGACCAGCACGCGGCGCTCGGCGCCCTCGCCCGCGGGCGCTTCCAGGACGAAGGCGGGGATGGGGTGCTGGGCGACGGTGAAGGTCTCCCGGCGCGGCGGCGCGGTGCCGGCGGCGACGGGGGGCCACTGCTGCGGTTGGCTGACGGCTTCGCTGACGGCGGCGAGCAGGGCCTCTTCCAGGGGCTGTGTTTCGGCGTCGCGGAAGTCGGCGCAGGGGGCGTCGCCGGTGGGGCCGGTCAGCTCCTTGCGAAGGACGAAGCCGCGCTCGGCGCCCAGGCAGACGCGGCGCACGGAGGACGTGCCGGAGAGGTCCTGGCGCACGTCGTACCAGGTGCCCGGGCCCCAGGGCCGGTCGAGCGCGGGCACGGTGCCCTCGGCGTCGGAGCCCTGGCGGAAGGACACGAGCGTGAGCTGCTGGCTGCCGCTGGCGCCGAAGCCGGAGAGCGTGGTGCTGGCGTCGAGCAGGCCGTGGGTGAGGTACAGCGGGCCGGGCTCATTGGCGTAGAGGCGGTTCTGGAGGGGGCCGTCGCTGGGGCGGCGGTCGTCCAGGAAGCGGCGGGCGTCCCAGGCGCGACCGGCGGCGGTGGTCTGTTCGGCGGAGCGCTGGCCGCGGTGTTCTTCCTTCCAGGGCTGCGTCTCCTCCATGCGCATGGGCAGCACGCGGGACTGGGAGAGGCGAGGGTGGGCCAGCGGTTTGCCCTGATCATCCGTGAAGGTGACGGTGAGCCACGCCCAGGGGGCCTGGACGGCGACGACCTCCAGCACGACATGGCCCGCCACGCCCACGCCGGTGTCCGCGCCCGGGCGGCCCCGGTGGGCGGAGAAGGCGTACTCCACGCGGTCGCCCACGCGGGCGCGCTGCCACGGTGAGGGCGAGGTGTCCGTGGTGGGAACGCCAGCGTCCAGCACGGAGGCCTCGGCCGGGGCGGAGGCGTCGGGCTGTTCGGTGGCGGTGGTGCCGTCGGAGGGGGAGACGGCACGGGGCTTCATGCTCTCGCAGCCGGTGCTCAAGAGGAGGGCGGAGCACAGCAGGAGGGGAGCGCGGAAGAGGGGGCGTCGCATGGGGCCGCTAGATACACGGAGCGCCGCGCGGATCCGCGTGGGCGCTGTCCGCATGCGCGGGTTCAACGTGCGCTGGTCGACAGCTCGGGAACCCCCTCCAGCCAGGTGCCCCAGCGCAGGAGCCGGCTGTCCGAGTAGAACTTGCGCGGCGCTCCTTCTGACTGCTGGTAGAGCCCTTCCGAGAGCCGGTCGAAGCGCGCCTCCATGGGCAGCCCCCGGAGCACGGGACTCCACAGGTCCGTGGGATAGCTCTTGGAGCGCATCCAGTCGGAACCCTCGCCTCGGTTGGCGGGGGCTTCTTCGAAGAAGGCCACCACGGACTCCTGGCCCAGTTGGACCCGCACCTTCCTGGGGAGCGGGGCTCCGTAGTCACGAGGCGGCCAGGTGGGAATGTAGACGGAGTCGTTGACGAGGTTGATCAACGCATTCTCCAGCGAAACAACCTCCGCGCCCTGGAAGTCATCGCATCGGACGTCGTCCCGAGGTTTCTCCCAGACCTTGCGCAGCAGATAGCCCTGTTCCGCGCCCAGGCAGACACGCTTCACACGGACGCTGCTGGTGCTGGAGCCCTCCAGCAACTCGTACCAGGTGCCCGGTCCCCAGGGGTTGCCCATGACGGGAGGGGTTCCCTGGACCGTGCCCGAGCCTCGCTGGAACGACACGAGCGCGAGCGAATGGCCGGCGGACATGCTGAACCCGAACGCGTTGAAGTGCACCTCGATCAACCCGTTGGTGAGATAGAGCGGCCCGGGCGTCTTGGCGTAGAGCCGGTGCTGCGTGGGGCCATCCCCTGGAGAGTCGTCGCGGGCAATCCTTTGGGCGATCCAGTGCTGACCGGCGGCGAAGGCCCACTGGCGGGTGGTGCTCGTGCTGCCATCCTCGATGGGGTCGGGGGGATTCGTAGGGGCCTGGCCCATGCGCATGGGCAGTACGAAGCCGTGGCTCAGGAACGGATGCGGATGGGGTTGGCGGTCATTCCGGGTCACCCGGATGAAGAGCCAGACCCAGGGGGAGCGGACCGCGATGACCTCCACGAAGAGCTGACCCGCCGAAGCGCTGGTCCCCCGTCGCGAACCGATCCGGTCCGCGTAGAAGGCATATTCCACGCGGTCCCCCACGCGCGCGTCCTGCCACGACGTGGGCATTTGGTCCGAGCTGCTCCCTGGAGGAACCTCCGTCACGGTGCTGAAGCCCCGCGGCCTGGATGTCCCGCAGCCCATGAGCAAGATGAGCGCCCCCATGGCCCACGCGGTGAATCCCTGGCGAAAAGACTGTCGTTGCATCTGGCGGAGACCCCCGTCTGCCATTGAGCCACGGACTGGCTTTCGGCGCCAGGGGACTTGCTACTCCACGGAGATCTCCCGGTAGACCACGTCACTGGGGCCCATCCGGTTCACGGTGTCGACGAAGCGCTCGGAGACGACGATGCGGGTCGTGTCTTCCACACCGAAAAGGTCGAGGCCCGTGGGAATGGACGCACCGAGCAGCCAGCGCTCCGGTGGGAGCGAGAAGCCATTGCGCCCGCAGTACTCGCAGGTGGGCACCCGGTCCCGGTCCTGGATGCACGCGGGGTGCAGCTTCACCAGGGAGCGCGCTTCCAGTTCGTACTGCGGCAGTTCCTTCGTGCGGCGGTTTCGCAGCTCCGCCCGGACCGGGATGATGCCTTTCAGCCCTGCCTCTTGAATTGACGCTAGCGTGTCCTCCCTTACGAGCACTTCCCAAGAAGGCCTCGCGGTGACAGGACCAAACCGGCCCATTGACGTGCCCACCAGGGGACCGAAACTACAGCCCGGCTCGATAGGAAGCTCCTGTGGCACGTATGGACGTACCAGGGCCGCACGCCGTGCGTACTCCTCCAAAGGCTGGGGCCATCCGTTCGTCAGCGAGTCGTTCTCTGTCAGGTTGGACAGGTCCACCGACGGATAGGCCAACATTCCGCTCCAGGGCGTGCAGCGGGGACAATCGATTCCCGGCAGGCACCACTTGCGCGTGGCCCGGTAGGTCCCGCTCCAGTGGACGTTGTCCAGATCGCGCGGCGTGGACAGCTCGAAGTAGCGCACCCGTCAGTCCTCCACCGGAACGGGCGAGAGGTCCACCAACTGCCAATAGGTCATGGTCAAGCCAAAGAGACCGTACTTCTGAATCATCAGGGTCGCGTAGTCGAAATGCATCTCCTGGTTCCCCGTCCGTCCCTGGCCATCGATGAAGGCTTGCCAATCCTGGTTCCAGGGACCTCCATTCGCTCCACGATGAATGCGTTTATGCAGGTCCGCATCGATGGCGATGACGTACTGATGGATGTCGATGCCCTTGGTGACGAAGTGGTTCTTGAACGCCTGCGGGAAGATGTGGTGCCGCTCCTTCGGGCGCTTCGCCCAATCCTCCATCGCCTTCTGCCGCTTCACCTCGCTGGGCAGCTTCTCGCGCGGATACCACCGGAACACCATGACGGGTGTCGCATCGCCCGGTAGCCCCTGGGCACTGCCCCACGTCCGCTGGGGCCCGCTCCCCGGTGCCACGAACACCGGCGGCACGAGCGCGCTCCGCGTGCGCACCACGCGGCCTGGTTCCAGGTCCTCGCACCGGAACAGCGCGCAGGTCCCATCCACGCACCAGGGCGCGAGGCATTGGTCCTCGTCCCCATCCGCGCATTCACTTCCAGTCCCCGCCTCCGCCCACAAGGCCTCCGGCGAGAACGCCGGAGCGGATGACGTCGACGCACAGCTCCAGAGCAGCCCTACGAGCAGCCAGCACAGTCCGCGCATGCCTCTCCCGGAAATGACGCTCCGTGCAGCATGCCAGCGTCGCCACCCCCACCCGGAGTGGAACCCTGTCCCCTGGCGCTGCTAGACCATGGGCCGCAGTCACACCGCACCTGGAGCCCCGCGCATGCCTTCGCCCCTGTCCATCCGCCGCGTCGTCCTCTACAAGCACGGCGTCGGCTACTTCGAGCGCCGGGGGAAGGTGACCGGCAGCGAGACCGCGCACCTGGACTTCAAGGCGCGCGACATGAACGACGTGCTCAAGTCCATGACCGTGCTGGACCTGAACGGCGGCTCCGTGTCCGCCGTGAGCTACGACTCCACCAAGCCCCTGGAGCAGCTCCTCTCCGAAGCCACCATCCGCATCCCCGAACACGGCAGCCTCACCGCGCTGCTCGGCCAGGTGAAGGGCGCCCGCGTCCGCGCCCGCGTCGGCGGCGCGCAGGTGGAAGGCGCCATCGTCGGCCTGGAGTCGCTGCCCGTCGTCCAGGGGGAAGCCAGCGTCGTGCGCCCCTTCCTCACGCTGCTCGTCGGCGCGTCGCTGCGCACCTTCGACGTGCTGGAATTGGGTGAGCTGGAGTTCCTCGATGAGGCCGTGCGCAAGGACCTGGAGTTCTACCTGGCCACCGTCATGTCCTCGTACAAGAAGGACTCCAAGCGGATGTCCATCCTCACCGCCGGAGAGGGCTCGCGCGAACTGTTCGTCAGCTACGTGCTGGAGTCCCCCGTGTGGAAGACCAGCTACCGCATCCTCCTGGACGAAGGGCAACCGCCGCTGCTCCAGGGCTGGGCCATGGTGGACAACACCGGTGACGAGGACTGGGTGGACGTGGAGCTGTCCCTCATCGCCGGCCTGCCGGTGTCCTTCGTCCACGACCTCTACAACCCCCGCTACCTGCGCCGCCCCGTCGTGGAGGTCCGCTCGGAGACCGGCGTCGCGCCCGTCATCCCGGAAGAGGCCTACGAGAGCGCCCCCGCCGAGCCCATGATGGAGTCCGCGGACGACGAGTCCTTCGGCTCCTCCGCGGACATGGCGTCCCCCATCATGCCCTCCATGGCCGCGCCCGCGGCGGCGCCCCGCATGATGCGGAGCAAAGGCGGCCCCATGATTGGCGGCGGACGCGGCGGCCTGCGCGAGACGCTGGAGCAGAGCACCGCCGTGACGACGCTGACCAAGGAGGTGGGCGACCTCTTCGAGTACGGCGTGGACCGCCCCGTCACCGTGCACCGCAACCAGAGCGCGCTCGTGCCCATCCTGCACCGCCCGTTCGAGGGCCGCCGCGTGCTGCTCTACAACCGCGCCACGCGTGAGAAGAACCCGATGGCCTGCATCGAGTTCAAGAACACCACCGGCCTCACGCTGGAGGGCGGCCCCGTCACCATCACCGAGGACGAGACCTACGTGGGCGAGGCGATGCTCGACACGCTCAAGCCCGACGACACGCGCTTCGTCCCCTATGCTGTCGAGCTGTCCTGCGCCGTGTCCGTGGAGGAGGATCAGGAGGACGGCCCGGTGTTCCGCGCGCGGCTCAACCGGGGCACCCTGGTGGTGGAGTTCTTCCACCTGCGCCGCACGAAGATCCTCGCGCGCAACAAGGCGAAGCGCCCCCAGGTGCTCTTCGTGGAGCACCCGCGCACCGGCTGGGAGTTGAAGGACACGGTCGCCCCCGCGGAGACCACGGACGGCTTCTGGCGCTTCAAGCGCGAGCTGGCCCCGAGCACCTCCGACACGCTCGTCATCACCGAGCGCACCAAGGGCCACCGCCAGTACTACCTGGGCAACCTGGGGCTGGAGGAGGTGACGTTCTTCCTCGACTCGCGCTACATCGACCCGCGCGTCGCCCAGGCCCTGCGCGACGTGGTGGCCATGCGCGAGAAGCAGTCGAAGGTCGGCCAGGACCTCCAGCGCCTCAACGAGGAGCGCACCCAGCTCTTCAAGGACCAGGAGCGGATCCGCTCCAACATCGACTCGCTCAAGAGCGGCGCGTCCCAGCGTGAGCTGGTGGAGCGCTTCGTCACCAAGCTCAACGCGCAGGAGGACCGGCTGGAGATCATCGGCCGGGAGCTGGAGCGACTCGAGCAGGAGCGCACCCGCCTGCAGGCGGAGGTGAACCAGCGCATCGAGTCGCTCTCCTACGAGGCAGACCTGTAGCTACTTCGAGTCCGCGCGGAACACCTCGCGGCCCGCCACCACCGTCAGCCGGACCTGCCCGGTGAGCAGGTCCGCCGGGGGCGCGTCCACGGGGTCCACCGACAGCGCCACGAAGTCCGCGTCCATGCCCGGCTTCAGCCGGCCGCGCTGCGCCTCCGCGAAGGACGCGTACGCCGCGCCCGCCGTGAAGCCCTCCAGCGCCTCTTCACCACTCAGGCGCTGGTCGGGGTGCCACCCGCCCGGCGGCTGTCCGCTGGCGTCCTGCCGCGTGCGCGCCGCGTACAGCCCCGCGAGCACGTCCGGCCGCTCCACCGGGAAGTCGCTGCCCAGCGCCAGCACGGCGCCCGCGGCCTTCAGCTTCTGCCACGCGTAGGCGTTCTGGATGCGCTCCGCGCCCACGCGCTTCTCCGCCCAGGGCATGTCGCTGGTGGCGTGCGTGGGCTGCACGCTCGCAATGAAGCCGTTCGCGCCCAGCCGCTGGATGTCCTCGGCCGTCATGATCTGCGCGTGCTCCACGCGAGGGCGCGCGTCCTTCGCCCCCGTGGCCGACAGCTCCCGCGACAGCGTGTCCAGCAGCAGCGTGTTGGCGCGGTCGCCAATCGCGTGCGTCGCCACCTGGAAGCCCCTGCCCACGAAGGCGTGCACGCGCGAGGCGTACTCCTCCGGGGACAGCAGCAGCAGGCCCCGGTGGCCGGGCTCGTCGCTGTAGGCCGCGCCCAGCGCCGCGCCCCGGCTGCCCAGCGCGCCATCCAGGGTGAGCTTCACCGCGCGCATCGTCAGGAGCTTCCCCTGGAACGGACCGTCCTTCAGGTACTGCACGCGGTCATCCGTCTGTCCGTCCGCCATGGCGTAGACGCGCAGGGGCAGGGTGCCCGCCTTGTCCCAGGCCTGGAACAGCCGGAACGTGCGCAGGTCCATGCCCGCGTCGTGCACGCCGGTGAGGCCCACGCGCGCGCAGTGCTCCAGCGCGGCCTTCATGCGCGCCTCGTGCTGCTCCTGCGTGGGCGGGGGCAGCGCCTTCAGCGCCAGGTCCATGGCGTTGTCGATGAGCACGCCGCTGGGGTCGCCCCCCGGCAACCGCTGGATGCTGCCGCCCTCCGGGTCCTTCGTGTCGCGGGTGATGTTCGCGCGCTTGAGCGCCGCGCCGTTGAGCCACAGCGCGTGCCCGTCGATGCGCCACAGCGCCACGGGCGTGTCCTTCAGGTGCTCGCCCATGTCCGCGACGGTGGGGAAGCGCGGCGTGTCCCAGTCGTTCTGGTCCCACCCCTGACCGACCAGCCAGTCGCCCTGGTAGGCCGTGGCCGGGGCCTTCTCCAGCCGCTGGCGCACCTCCGCCAGCGACGTGGTGCTCTCCAGCCGCACGCCCGCGAGCGCCTGGCCCAGCCCCGCCAGGTGGCCGTGCGCATCCGTGAGGCCGGGGACCACCGTCGCGTCGCCCAGTTCCACCACGCGCGCGGTGGCTCCCGCGGCGGCGAGCACCTCCTCGCGCGTGCCCACGGCCAGCACCTTGCCGTCCCGCACGGCGAGCGCCTGGGCCTCTGGCTTCGCGGCATCCAGCGTGCGGATGCGTTGGGCCACGTACACCGTGGGCGCGTTCGCGACCACCTGCTCCGCGGGCGTTCCCTCCGGCACGCGCCGCGAGCAACCCGTGCCCGCACACAGGACCAGCGCCCCCAGCATCCAACCGAGACGTCCTCGCATCATCCGCGCACCCGCCATGACCGTTTGCCCGGGCAGGAAGGTCCCGGGACATCGCGCGCGGCACTCTGACGCACGCCCCGCGCGACGGCCAGTCTGGGATGCCTGCACGCCAGGCGTGGACCGGGCCGCGCCGCGACGCACAATCCGTGCACGCGCCGCGTGAAAGGGCGTATGGAACAGCGCGTGAGCACTGTGACCCCTCGCGGCATCTGTTTCGACCTGGACGGCACGCTGGTGGATTCGCTGCCGGACATCATCGACAGCTTCCTCCACGGCTTCACGCACCACGGCCTGCCCGCGCCCTCCGTCGCGGAGGTGAGAGCGCTCATTGGTCAGCCGCTGGAGGCCATGTACACGCGCTTCGCGCCCGAGCACGCCACCACGCTCTGCGTGGCCTACCGCGAGCACTACCCGCTCAACTTCCACCGGCGCTCCCGGCCCTTCCCCGGCGTGGAGCGCGTCCTGCGCACGCTGCGCGAACGGGGCTACCTGCTCGCCGTCGCCACCACCAAGCGCGGCGACATGGCGCGGCGCTTCGTGGACGCGATGGGGCTGGGCGGCCTGCTGCACCACGTGCAGGGCACGGACGGCTTCCCGCACAAGCCCGCGCCGGACGTCATCCACCACGCCCTGAAGGCGCTGGACACCGGCGGCCTGTGGATGGTGGGCGACACCACGCTGGACCTGCGCGCGGGCCAGGCCGCGGGCCTCAAGACGTACGCCGTCACCTGGGGCACGCACGCCCAGGAGGAGCTGGCCACCGCCTCGCCGGACGAGCTCCAGCCGGACCTGGAGCGGCTGCTGCACCACCTGCCGCCGCTCGTCTGACAGCGTGGCTGGAGTCAGGCGACCCTTGGCCCCCCAGCATCCCGCTTGATTGAAAGGACGTGACCATGAGGCGCCTCCACGCCTGTATCGCACTGGTGCTCTTTCTCTCGGCGTGTGCCACTCCTGCGCCGAGCCGGAATGAGCTGACGGTCCAGAACCCGAAGCTTGCCAACCTCCAGCGAGCAGCGAAGCTGCCGTGGACGGATGGGGGACGGTGCGTCGTCCGCGAGGCCGCACAGCCTTGGCCCGCGTTGGTGGAGAAGTGCTATCGGACCCTCGACCGTGACCGAGTGGAGTTCCACGACACCACGGGAAGGTGCTCGGTCGCCTCAGCGGATGCCGCGACCGTGGGACTTGGGTTCTGCGTGCTGGCGGCCCCTGAGATTGCCGTGGGCGCCGTGATCGCGCTTGGCGTGGTGGTGGTCGGTGTCGCCATCAAGGAAGCGATTGATGCCTATGAGTTCCGCCATGCCTCCCCTGAGGAAGCAGGAGCCTCACGAGGAACGAAGGTGGCCTCCCGGGAAACCGAAGCGCAACGCAAGCCCAGGCTGAAGCCCGAGCCAGGGGGGCAGGACTGGCAGCCCCCGGTGCCGCCCGTGCCCGTGGGCCGGACGGGACGCGCCAGCTGTGAACCTGTTCCGGTGCCCCATGCGGGCGAGGACGACCCACATAATGAATGTGCCGACAAGTTCCCACCCAACCGTTACCCCGGGATGGACGTGCTCGTTGGCGGAGTGCGCTTCGATGCGCTGCAAGTTGGCGTGCGCAAGCTGTGGGAGATCAAGACCCATCGATTCGACACGTACCCTGGCTTCATCCGGCGGCGGGAGATTGAGAGGGAGTTGGAGCAAATACAAAAGGAGCGAGCTGCTGCTGCGGCATGTGGATATGACTTCGTCATTGGGGTGAGCACCCAGGAGCACAAGGACGCGCTTATCGAAGTGGACTTCTCTCTGGATGTCGTCGTCACGGGGTGCGAACGATGACCAGGCGTAAAGCCCTCTCCCTCATTGTTTATGCGCCTCCGCTTGTCAGCAGGGATGGCCGCACGCTCGCCGTCGTCCATGGGATGGAGAAGGCGCTTCCCGGCCTGCGACTGGAGTGGGAAGTCGGCAAGGGAGTGCGACCCACCGTATTGTCGCAGCGCGACGCATGGCTCGCGGAAAGGACGCAGGACGGGAGATTCCCTCTGCTGTGCAACGGGGACGCGCGTTACCCCGTGACGGTGAACGGGAGGGGAAGACCTGGACTCCTCAGCCCAGGCGGTCAGTCCCTGTCTGAAGTGCATGCGGAACTGCCACTGGATGAGGCCGTGCTCGCGGCAGCGGCGGCTTTGCTTGAGGGCATGTCTGAGGGGGCGTGCTCGTTCTGGGGACATGCGTCGCCGTATGGCTACGGTTCGGAAGTCGCGCCGCAGTTTCGCCGATCGCCTCATGGGCCCGAGTTGGCACCCCGTGGGCTTCCCATGATCAGCCTGCCAGAAAAGCTCACCGCGCCTGAGATCCCCTGGTTCCTCGGGTGGCTGAACTATTGGTCTGCCGCTGCCGCGCGGGCCATCGGGTTCCCGGAACCGACCCGTGACGCCGAACTGCTTTCACGGGCTCGGCGCACGGCATCGGGCGGCTGGATCGTGCAGCTCACCGATGCGCCGCTCGACCTGGACAACCCCGCCCACCTGGACACGCTCAAGCGGACCTACGAGCGGTTCCCCGAGATTGGCGGACGTGCAGCGCCTTGACCCGATTCAGGACATGGCGGAGCGTTCCTCTGCGTATGACGTGCCGGCCCATCCGCCCGCTGAACGCCCACGAGGAACTGGCCGCCGCCACGCCGGACGAGCTCCAGCCGGACCTGGAGCGGCTGCTGCACCACCTTCCGCCGCTCGTCTGACAGCGTGGCTCAGTGGGGCTGAACTGGAGGGGGGAACACCTCCCCGCCGCGTCCTCTCGACCCCCCTCAGGGCCAGCGGAACACAACGTGCCCCACTCCCCGATTGCGCGCCTTCACCTTGCCATCCTTGAACTCAGCGACTGCCCCCTCAACGACGAAGCAAATTGGATAATCGGCCTGCCCCGGCAGTCTCACGCGGTCATACCGCACGACGAGCGCGGGCCCATCCGCACGCCCCATCTTGTCGGAGAGATAGTACGCCTTGCCGTAGAAGCGTGTTCCAGCAGGGGCGACCGCCTCCTGCCGGTCATCTCCGACGCCTGTCGGGGCCACTCCCACCACTTCCGAGCCAGCGGTGAACCACACATTCGCATCCCCCTTCTGGCGGTCGTCGAGTTGGATGAGGAAGGTCTGGTTCCACTGCCAATGGAGCTGCTTCTCCATTGCTTCTTTCGCCCCGTCCGGGCAGCTGAAGGACTCGGGCCGGATTTGAGCTCCCGGACAACCCGCCGCCAGCGCCGCGACGAGCGACAACGACGCGCACTCCATGGCGGCGATGGCCTTCTTCGGCATGCGGGGGGGGTGTCCTTGGGTTGGGACTTCGGGGGCGCGGGTCTTCAAGGCGGATCCTTCCTTCGGAGCAACGGCGATTGACGGCCCCGGGGCGGTCACGCGTGAGGGGCTGGGGATGGACATAGCAGGAGGGATTGTCTCGGACGGTGCGGAGTGGAGAGTGACGGGAGGGCGCGGGCCCGCGGCGACGTGAGGCCCGGCAGAACCCCCGGCGAAATTCCAGACGAGCGCGGCGAGGACAATCGCGACGATGCCGGCGAGGAGCGCACGCCATTGGCCCTGGCCTGGGTTGCGCTCAGCCCGGGCGACGTGCCGCTTGAGCGATGGGAGAGGGGTGGGCCTCGCCGGCGTCTCCGGGCGCGGCCCGCCATGGCGCTGCTCCGATGGCGGATGGACTGGCACGTCGTAGTCGGAGGAAGGGGCGGCTCGGAGCTCGGCCAGTTCACGGCGCAGCGCCTCGGTGTCGACCGGACGCTTCCTGGGGTCTCGGGCCAGGATGCTCTCAACGAGGTCGCTCAGTTCCTCGGGGACTCGCGCATTCGCCAGGCGGGGCGACGGTGGAGGCATGGCCGCATTGTTCAAGTCGAAGCGCGGACGGAACTCCGTGGGTCGCGGGTCCGTCAGCAGCTCATGGAGCATGACGCCGACCGCGAAGATTTCGTCGGCGACCTGGAAGGCGTAGCGGGCCCGCCGCTCGTCCTTGTGTTCGCGCAGGAACTTGAACTGCTCGGGCGCGCGGTAGCGGTCTGTGCCCGGAGGGAGGCCCCCGTCCGTCAGGTCTTCCGCGAGGGTGTAGGTCGCGCAGCTGAAATCGATGAGGACAGGCTCGCCGTCGTTCTGGCGGATGAGCACGTTGGACAGCTTCAGGTCCCGATGCAGGATGCCCCGGCCGTGCATGTATGCCAGCGCACCGGTGAGCTTCTCGAAGACGCCGAGGACTTCGCGGACCGTCGGGTGCTTGCGTTCGGCCCACTCCGCGAGCGTCCAGCCCTCCACGTAGTCGAGCGCGAGGTACAGGTTGCCGCTCTCCGCGACGCCATGCCCTTGCGGCCGGACGATGTTCGGATGGTCCAGCATGAGCAGCGCCGTCAACTCCCGCAGCGTCCGCGCATGGGTCTGCTTGAGGTCGCCGCTGGACTCCCGGTGCTGGGCCACCTTGATGGCGCGTTGCCTGCCGTTCTTTTCGCCCAGGAAGACGAACGCGAAGCCTCCGTCTCCGAGTTCCTTGGCCACCTGCCATCCATCAATGAACGAACCCGGAGGCAGCTTGATCATTGCCGCGTTCATCGGGCATCCCCTGCGGCGGGCCGCGGAAAGCGCACGCCCGGAATCGTGAGTCGACGTCCCTCCTCCCCGAGCACCTCCAGGGTGAAGACAAGGTTTGCGTCCGTGGCTGTCACTTCCACGGCCGCCAGGAAGTGCCTGGCCTCCCCAGGCGGAATCGGTCCCGGCTTCATTGCGACGAGCCGCGCTCGCAGGGGCGTACCGCTCATCCCTACGAATGTCGCCTCTCGGGGTGTCCATGCGGGCTGCTCAAGGCTGTTCGAGATCGTCACGTCCGCCAGAATCCATGTCGTGCCTCGAAAGGCCACGAGCGATTCAAAGGAAAGACCCTGCATCGCCTCCAGCGAGCCCTTTCTTCTGGACGTTGAGATGCCCTTGTCGTCCAGGTAGCCGAGCCGCACGAAGTCTTCCGGCTTCGGCGCCGGGGCTTGCGCGGTGGGTTGGCAGGGTTCGTTCGGTGGCGCCGGACGCTGAACGTCGATCCGCGAGTCCACTTCGGCAGGGTCGGTGACGAGCCTGAAGGCGGCCCGGGCGGGTGCTCGGCCATCTTCGAAGAAGACGCCGAGTTCCTGACGCTCGCCATCGCCAAGGTTGGCCACGGGCTGGATGATGACGGAGCGCTCGCCGGTATCCAGGACGCGGATCCGTGACTCGTCGAAGGTCAGGGTCTTCTTCTGGATCGGCGAGGGAAAGAACAGCAGTGTCATGGTGTCCCGCGCAACGCGGACGACGGGCAGCGGCTCCGCGGGCGTGCTGGCGAGGGGCACGGAGCGCTGACGCTCAACGCGCGTCCTCTCGGTCGGCTGGGCCTGCGCGGATGTTCCCCACGCGAGCGTAAGCGCCAGGGGAAGAGCCAATCTCAAGGGTTGGAGCAATGGTGCGTGACCTCCCGGATGGGCACGTTACCATCGCGATTGCTCACGCAGCTGGGCTCTTTCCAGCAGCTGAAACCGCGTTCCAAGCCCTTGAGAGCCAGGCGCCACTCAGTGCTGCGAGCGCGGGTGCAGCGCCTGCACCTGGCGCACCTGCTGGCGGCTGTTGAGCGGCAGGGCCGGCAGCGTGAGCTGATCCAACTCCCGCGGACCGATGACCTGCACCACGTCCTTGCGGAAGAGCAGGTCCAGCGTCCAGCCCATGGCCACGCGCACCTTCGTCTCCAGCCTGGGCAGCTTGAACAGGTAGATGGTGCGCCAGAGCACCCACGCGAAGGTGCCGGAGAACTTCAGCCCCAGGATGCGCGCCACGCCCGAGCGCTGGCCAATCGTGGCCAGCTGCCCCAGCATCTTGTAGCGGAACACCTTCCCCGGCCGGCCCTTCAGCGCCGCGCACACGTTGCGCGCCACCGCCACGCCCTGGCGGAGCGCGTGCTGCGCGGTGGGAGGACAGGGCTTGCCTCCGTTGGTGATGTCCGGCACCGACGCGCAGTCGCCCAGCGCCCACACGCCCGGGAAGCCGGGCACCTCCATGCGCTCGTTCACCTTGAGCCGCCCGCGCTCCTTCTCGCACGGCAGCGTCGACAGCAGGGACGGCGGCGTGACGCCCGCGGTCCACACCACCGTCTTGGTGGGCACCACCGTGCCGTCCGGCAGCTCCACGCCCGCCGCCGTCACGTCCTTCACGTGGACGCCGGTGCGCACCTCGATGCCGTGCTCGATGAGCTTCTTGCGCGTGTACGCGCCCAGGTCCTCGCCCAGCTCCGGCAGCACCTCCTTGCCGCCGTGCACCAGCATCACGCGCACGTTGGCGTGCTGGATGTTGGGATAGAAGGGCAGGGCGCCATGGATGAAGTCGTTGATGGCGCCCGCCGTCTCCACGCCGGCGAAGCCGCCGCCCACCACCACGAAGGTGACGATGGCGTTGCGCGCGCCCGTGGTGACGCAGTCCGTGTCCGCCTCCTCCAGCCGGTCCACCAGGCAGTTGCGCAGGAGCATCGCGTCGCCCAGCGTCTTCATGGTCAGCGTGTAGTCGCGTGGGCCCGGCTTGCCGAAGAAGTTCGTCTCCGAGCCCATGGCCATCACCATGTAGTCGTACTCCAGCGTGTGGCTGTGGCCGTCCAGCCCGCCGTGCGCCACCGTGACCCGCTTCGACTCCAGGTCCAGCCCGCTGACGTCGCCCTCCACGAACGTCAGGCGCGGCAACAGCTTGCGCAGCGAGATGACGATGGCGGTCGCGTTCAGGTCGCTCGCCGCCACCTCGTGGAGCATGGGCGTGAAGAGGAAGAAGTTGTCACGGCTGACGAGCGTCACCTCCACGTCGTCCCGCTTCCCCAGCTGCCGCTCCAGGTGCAGCGCCGCGTACATGCCGGCGAAGCCGCCTCCCAGGATGAGCACCCGCTTGCGCGACGGCGGCGCGTCCACGCAGAGCCCTTCCGACTTCTGGTCCGCCCCCATGCCCGCCTCCTCACGGCGCGAAGAACACTTGCCCTCAATCTCGGGGCGCTCCTCCGCATCCGCATCCCGGGCCGGCGGGGGCCTGTCCGCCCGCTCGCCTCAGGGGTGGTTCGGGTGCATCCGGTGCCGCCAGGTCGTGCGCTGGGATGTGTAGCGGGGGTTCTCGAAGAGCTTGATCAGCACCATGCCCGCCACGAACCCGCCGATGTGCGCCCACACGGCGACGCCGCCGGACACCTCCGGCCTCAGCGTCATCAACTGCGGCAGGCCGGTGATGACCTGGAGCACGAACCACCACACCAGCACGGCCCACGCGGGGATGGGGAAGACGCGGATGAGGATGAAGATGATGAACAGCATGTTCACGCGCACGCGCGGGTAGAGCACCAGGTACGCGCCCAGCACCCCCGCGATGGCGCCGGACGCGCCCACCGTGGGCACCGGCGACGTGGGGTCCACCGCCACGTGCGCCGCCGCCGCCACCAGCCCGCACACCAGGTAGAAGACGAGGAAGCGCAGGCGCCCCATGCTGTCCTCGATGTTGTTTCCGAAGACCCAGAAGAACAGCACGTTGCCCAGGATGTGCCCCCAACTGCCGTGCAGGAACATGGACGTGAGCGGCGTGAGGCGGTTGATGGCCTCGTTGTCCACCACGCACGCGAGCCCGTCCCCCAGCGGCACCGCCTGCCCCAGCGGCGCGCGGCCGGTGAGCTCCCCGGGCACCAGGCCCAGCTCGCAGATGCTGGTGGCCAGCCGCACCATGTTGAAGCCCGCGCCCTGGAAGAACACCCAGGTGAGGCCGATGGCCGCGAGCAGGAGGTACGTCATCACTGGGGTGCGCAGGGTCGGGTTGTCGTCGCTGATGGGAATCATGTCCGCCCACCAGCATGACCCCGCCACCGGCCCCCCGGACGGCCTCGTGCTCACGGATGTGCGGCGCCGGACGCATCACCGGAAGGCGGCCGGGCTCTATGCCAAATGAAGGTTGCCTGATGGAGGTGACCCTCTCCCGGAAGGGCCCGGACTTGGCTTCCAGGCCCGCCCCGGGCGAAATTCCGCAACCGCCTTCTCTTTCATGGAGTCCGGAGCAATGAATCCCTCGAAATCGTCCCGCGCCTCGGCGCTGTTCGTGGTGTCCGTCCTCGCCCTCGCCTTCAGCAGCGGCTGCGCCGCGCGCCGCCAGCAGTCGTACCTGGAGGACAAGGCCATGGGGCACGTCTACCGCAAGCCCATCGCGGAGGTGTGGCCGGAGGCCCTGGCCCTGATCAAGGAGAAGGGCTTCTCCGTGACGAACACCCAGACCGGCTTCGAGACCACGACGGAGTGGCTGATGACCAGCGCGCCCTCCTCGCTGGGCACCTCCTACGCGCGCTACCTGATTCGCGGCTTCGAGCGCGGGCCCGGCCAGTGCGCCGTGGAGTTCCGCCGCCAGGACCGCTCCGAGTCCCGGGCCGCCGACAGCACCGACGGCCGCGCCAAGGAGACGGGGGAGTCCTCGGTGGGCGCGGGCGCCTCCCAGATGCGGCGCGACTCCGAGCTGGAGTGGGAGCTGCTCCAGAAGGTGGACCCGGACGCCGCCTCCGCCCTCAAGGCCGAGGCGAAGAAGATCGAGTAGTCACGCCGTTCCAGGCTGCCGCCGCGTCAGTCGCGCAGCGGCAGCTCCACGGTGAGGCCATCGAAGGCCACCTCCACCGGCCCCTTGAACGCCTCACGCGCCTGCGTGAGCAGCCGTCCGGGGTCGGTGTCGTGGCGGCTGGACAGGTGGGTGAGGATGAGCCGCTTCGCCCCCGCGTCCCGCGCCACCTGCGCCGCCTCCCGCGCGGTGGAGTGCCGCGTCTCCAGCGCGCGCGCCTGCTCGTCGTCGGAGAAGGTGGACTCGTGCACCAGCAGGTCCGCGTCCTTCGCCGCCTGCACCAGCGACGGGCACGGCCGCGTGTCTCCGGAAATCACCAGCCGCCGCCCGGACCGGGACTCGCCCAGCACGTCCTCCGGCTTCACCACGCGCCCGTCCGGCAGCGTGACGGACTCACCCTTCTGCAGCTTGCCGAAGGACGGCCCCTCCGGCACGCCCAGCTCCCGCGCCTTCTCCAGGTGGAACCGCCCCGGACGGCTGTCCTCCGCCAGCACGTAGCCCAGCGCGTGGATGCGGTGGTCCACGCCCACCGCCTGCACGGTGTAGCCATTGCGGCGCACCGTGTCCCCGTCCTTCAGTTCGTGGATTTCGATCGGGAAGGCCAGCGACTCCAGCCCCAGGTGCACGGCCTGATGCAAGAGCCGCCGCGCCGGAGGAGGCCCATACAGGTGCATGGGCGCGGTGCGGCCCATCATCCCCAGCGTGCGCAGGAACCCGATGATTCCCAGGTAGTGGTCGGCGTGGAAGTGCGTGAAGAACGCCGCGTCCACGGTGAAGCCCGTGCCGAAGCGCACCATCTGCCGCTGGGTGCCCTCGCCACAGTCGAACAGGAGCAGGTCCGCGTGCGCCTTCACCGCCAGGCCGGAGAGGCCGCGATGCAGCGTGGGCTGCGCGGCGGAGGTGCCGAGGAAGGTGAGCCTCAGTAGGGACATGCCAGCGCTTCCCACGTCGAGAGTGGCCTCCTCGCACGCGCGGAGTCTGCCTGCGCGCGCGCGTTCCCGGGGCATTTACCAGGGTGCGAGGGGGCGTGCTATGCAGCCGGCCCTTTCGGACCCGCCCCCATGCCTGATTCCCTGACGGTCGGCCCCACGGCCGACCCCCGCCGAGTGAAAGCCCAGGACGGCCGCCTGCTCACCGTCCCTGACGGCTGGGCCCTCCTCCCCCCCGGCGACGCCGGCCTCACCCGCCGCGTGAAGGCCGCCGGCCCCTCCTGGACCGTGGTGGAGAAGGTGGGCCGCAAGCTCTTCTCCCGGGGCGTGTGGGCGCCGGAGGCCCACATCGTCCACGCCAAGGCCGCCCTGGAGGACGAGCGCGCCACCCCCGCCTACGCGAAGAAGCTGGCCCAGGGCCGCGAGCGCCGCGCGAAGGAGCAGGCCGAGTACGAGGTCGACTTCGCCAACGCCGTCCTGCGCTTCCTCGCCTTCAGCCCCGCGTGGCTCCCCCACGCCAAGCGCCTGGCCGTGATGGTCGCAGGCCACGCCACCCCCGTGGGCAGCGGCACCGTGGCCCGCACGGAGCGCATCCCCATTGAAAGGCGCGCGGAGGCCGCCGTCATCGCCTGGATGCGCCACCAGACCACCAGCTACGACGACATGCGCATCGCCCGCGTGAAGGGCGCCCGCCGCGAGGTGCGCCGCGAACTGGCGGAGGTGTCCCGCGCCATCCTGGACCTGCACCGCCGGGACGCCCCCCACGCCCCGCCCGGGTGTCCGCTCTGCTCCGCCCTCCTGCGCCCTCCGCCGACACGCCCCTCGGATTCCTGACCCGGCGTTCAGCAACGACTGTTTTATTTCTGACCGGCGGGTTAGGAATGCGTCCGCCATGCCCCGCCACGCCGACCCCAAAGCCCGCAGCGCGCTCATCGCGTCCGCGCGGGTGGAGTTCGCGAAGCGGGGCGTGAAGGGCGCGCGCATCAGCGACATCACCGCCGCCAGCGGCCTGTCCAAGGGCGCCTTCTACCTGCACTTCCCCTCGAAGGAGGCCCTCTTCGCGGCGCTGGTGGAGGGCTTCCTGGAGGCGCTGGAGGTGCTGGCCACGAAGCGCATGTCCTGCATGGAGCGCTTCCGCGCGGACCACGGCGGGCTGCCGGGCCCCGGGGACGTGGCCGCGCGCTCGGAGCGCTATGTCGACTTCCTGCGCGTGGAGGCCGCGCTGGACGTGGAGATGCTGGAGCTCATGTGGGAGCAGCGGGAGCTGGTCACCGCGCTCATCGTGGGCAGCCAGGGCACCGCCTTCGAGTCCGTCATGTGGGACGTGGTGGACCGCGAGGTGGAGCGCATCGCCCGGGAGTTCCACCACCTGCGCGGCCAGCAGCCGGACACCCCGGACGTGGACCCCAGCCTCTTCGGCTCCTTCGTCGTGGGCACCTACCTGCTCTTGGCCCGGCGCATGGGCCGGCTGACGCAGAAGCCGGACCTGGCCGCCTGGGCCGTGGGCCTCCAGCGTCTGATGCACGAAGGCTCGCTGCCCCGCGAGGCCGTGCCCGCGACGCCCGCCGCCGTCGCGCGTCCCTCTTCACCGCCTTCCACGCGCCGGTGCCACGCCCGCGCGGACCACCCGCACCGCCCGCCAAGGAAACGCCCGTGAAACCGTCCACGAAGCCCTCCGCCTCCCGCGCCCTCACCGCCCTGGGGATGGCCGCCGCGCTCTCGCTCTCCGGTTGCGACAAGGCGGATGCCGCGTCCTCGGCGCCCGCCGCGGCCGCGGGCCAGGAGAAGCCGGCGCCGGCCGTGAAGGTCGTCTCCGCGCGCGGCGTGCAGGCCTCGCAGTCGGAGGAGGTGACGGGCACGCTGTACCCCGCCCAGGGCCTCCAGGTCGGCTTCGAGGTGGGCGGCCGCCTGGAGGCGGTGCGCATCCACAAGGGCCAGGCCGTGAAGAAGGGCGACACGCTCGCCCAGCTCAACTCCGAAATCGCGGACGCGCAGGTGGCCGGCGCGGAGGCCGCCGTCGCCGCCGCGGAGGCCGCCGCCTCCATGGCGAAGGACGCGGCCGAGCGCACGGAAAAGCTCAGCACCGGCGGTGGCGTCAGCGACCAGCAGCACAAGAACGCCGTGGCCGCCGCCGCGCAGGCCCAGGCGCAGGTGATGGCCGCGAAGGCGCAGCTGGCGCAGGCCCGCGCGTCGCGCCGCCGGCACGACCTGAAGGCGCCCTTCGCGGGCACGCTGATCGAGTCCCCGGACCAGACGGGCGCCACGGTGGGGCCGGGCTCGCCCCTGTTCACGCTGGAGCAGCTGGACACGCTCATCTTCCGCACCACCGTGGCGGAAGGGGCGCGCGCGCTGCTCAAGCCCGGCACGAAGGTGCGCGTGGCGGCGCTGGGCAACGGCGCGTCCACCGACGAGGCCGTGGTGCGCACCATCCTGCCCTCCGCGGACCCCACCACCCGCCGCATCCCGGTGGAGATCGCCGTGCCCAACGCGGACGGCCGCTTCGTGGCCCACACCCTGGCGCGCGCCATGCTGAAGCTGGGCGAGACGCAGGAAGCGCAGCTGCTGCCCACGACGGCGCTGTCCTCCTCCAACGGGGACCACGTCCTCGTCGTCAGCGACGGCGCCCTCCAGCGCGTGGACGTGCAGGTGTTGGAGCGCCGCGACCGCGAGGTGGTGGTGCGCGCCGCCGCCGTCCTCCAGCAGGTGGTGGACTACCCCACGCCCTCGCTGACCCCCGGCACCCGCGTCTCCGTGAAGTAGCCGCAAGCCGCCCCTTTTCGCCGAGTGCGTGAGCTCTTCCCATGATTCTCAGTGACGTTTCCATCCGGCGGCCGGTGTTCACGGCCATGGTGTCCCTGCTGCTCATCGTGCTGGGCGTGATGGGCCTCAAGCGCCTGGGCACCGACCTCTACCCGGACGTCAGCTTCCCCGTGGTCGTGGTCAACACCCTCTACAAGGGCGCGGGACCGGGCGAAATCGAGACCCAGGTCATCAAGCCCCTGGAGGACGCGGTCGCCGGCATCAGCGGCGTGGATAAAATCCACTCCTTCAGCCGTGAGAACGTGGGCACCGTGGTGGTGTCCTTCACGCTGGGCACCGCCCTGGACACCGCCGTGCAGGACGTGCGCGACAAGGTGGGCCAGGCGGTCAACAAGCTGCCCACGGACGCGGACGCGCCCATCGTCAGCCGCGTGGACCTGTCCGCCGCGCCCATCCTCACCTACGCCATCTCCGCGGACATGAAGTCCCAGGCGCTGCGCAAGCTGTTGGATGACCGCATCAAGCCCGCGCTCGCGCAGCTGGCCGGCGTGGCGGAGGTGCGCATCACCGGCGGCGACACGCGTGAAGTCCAGGTCGACATTGATTTGGACAAGGCCCGCGCGGTGGGCATCGCGCCGTCGCAGGTGTCCCAGCGCATCGCCATGGAGAACCTCAACCTGCCCGCGGGCCGTCTGCAGTTGGGGCCCAACGAGCTGACCGTGCGCGCCATGGGCGAGTTCCGCACCGTGGAGGAGTTGAAGAAGCTGCCCATCGCCCGCAGCACCACCGGCGCGCAGGTGCGCCTGGAGGAGGTCGCCACCGTCACGGACGGCGTCGCCGAGCGCCGCACCACCGCGCGCCTCAACGCCCGCGACGCCGTGGTGCTGGAGATCGTGAAGCAGCCGGGCTCCAACACCGTGAGCGTCAGCGACGCGGTGAAGAAGACGCTCGCGGACATGACGCCGGTGGTGGGGCAGGGCTTCCAGGCCACGCTGCTCATCGACCAGTCGGACCTCATCCGCGCCAACACCCACGAGGTGTGGATCGCCCTCATCTTCGGCGGCCTGATGGCGGTCCTCATCATCCTGATGTTCCTCTTGGACCCGCGCGGCACGTTCATCTCCGCGCTCGCGCTGCCTACGTCCGTCATCGGCACGTTCTTCGTGATGTATGTGTTGGGTTACTCGCTCAACCAGATGACGCTCCTGTCACTGTCGTTGGCCATCGGTCTGCTCATCGACGACGCGGTGGTGGTGCGTGAGGCCATCACCCACCGGCTGGAGCAGGGCGAGGACCCGATGAGCGCCGCGTACCACGGCACCAAGGACGTGGGTCTGGCGGTGCTCGCGACGACGCTGGCCCTGGTGGCGGTGTTCATCCCCGTGGCCTTCATGCCCGGCATCGTGGGCCAGTTCTTCAAGCAGTTCGGCATCACCATCTCCGTGGCGGTGCTCATCTCGCTGTTCATCTCCTTCACGCTGGACCCCATGCTGTCCGCGCGCTTCGCCAAGGCGCACACGCCGGGGGCGCAGCGGAACGAACCCGCCGTCTTCCGCGCGCTGCGCCGCTTCCTGGAGGCCACGGAGTCCACCTACGCCCGCATCCTGGGCTGGGTGCTGCGCCACAAGTGGACCACCGCCGGCCTCACCGTGCTGGCGCTGTTCCTGTCCTTCGGCGCCGCCAGCCGCCTGGGCGTGGAGTTCATGAGCGCGGAGGACCGCTCGCAGCTCATCGTCGAGCTGCAACTGCCGGACTCCTCCAGCCTGGCTCAAACGACGGAGCGCGCCGCGGAGGCGGAGGTGCTGCTCAAGAAGATTCCGGAGGTCACGGACATCTACACGACCGTCGGTCCCAACGGAGACGTCTACAAGGCGCGCCTGCGCGTGCTCACCGTGGGCAAGGACCAGCGCACGAAGAGCATCCCCGTCATCAAGGAGGAGGCCCGCGCGCTGCTGGTGCCCAACCTGGTCTCCACCGCCATCACCCTGTCGGACCCGCCGTCCATCGAAGGCCTGGGGGACTGGTTCCCCATCATGGTGCGCGTGGTGGGCCCGGACCTGAAGCGCGTCAACGAGGAGGCCGAGCGCGTGGCCAGCATCCTGCGCACCTTGGGCACCTCCGACGTGCGCGTGGACTCCAACCCGGCCAAGCCGGAGCTGCAGATTCAAATCGACCGCGCGCGCGCCGCGGACATGGACCTGTCCGCCGGGGCGCTCGCCTCGCAGCTGCGGCTGGCCATCGACGGTGACGTGACGGCCAAGCTGCGCGAGGGCACGGACGAGACGGACATCCGCGTGCGCCTGCGCGAGGAGGACCGCGCCACGCCGGAGCGCGTGCGCCAGTTGATGATCTCCACGCCCAAGGGCCTGCACCAGGTGACGGACGTGGCGGAGGTGTCGCTCAAGGACGGCCCCAGCGTCATCGAGCACGAGAACCGCGAGCGCCAGGTGGCCGTCGTGTCCCAGCTGGCCAAGGGCGCCGCGCTGGGTGACGTGGCCACGAAGTTGAAGGCCGCCATCGCGGAGAAGCCGCTGCCGCCCGGCTACGCCATCGTCTACGACGGCCAGATGAAGAGCCTGGATGAGCAGAACGACGCGTTCGGCATCGCGTTCCTGCTGGCCTTCGTCTTCATCTATATGGTGCTCGCCAGCCAGTTCGAGTCCTTCAAGCACCCCTTCACCATCATGGTGTCGCTGCCGCTGGCGCTCGTGGGTGCGCTCTTGGGGCTCGTCGTCACGAACTACCACGTCAGCATGGGCGCGATGATTGGCGTCATCCTGCTGATGGGCCTGGTCACCAAGAACGCCATCCTCCTCATCGACGGCGCGCTCCAGCACCTGCGTGAAGGCGACTCCGTGGACGAGGCCCTGCTCAAGGCCGGCCCCCGCCGCCTGCGCCCCATCCTCATGACGAGCGCGGCCATGGCCATTGGCATGGTGCCCACCGCCGTGGGCACGGGCATCGGCTCCGAGTTCCGCGCCCCCATGGCCATCTCCGTCATCGGCGGCGTCATCACCTCCACCTTCCTCACGCTGCTGGTGGTGCCGGTGGTGTTCGCGGCGATGGAGAAGCTGTCCTTCCGCAAGAAGCAGCCCCGCGCGCAGGGGCCGCACGCCTCGCTCCCCGTGGACGGGCCCGCGGCGCACGACCGCGCCGCCTGAGGCACCTCACCGCTGGAAACAAGAAGGCGCGGGTGACGGTGTCGTCACCCGCGCCTTTCATTTGAAACAAGGGGGATGAAACAAATCCCGGCCAGGCGTCCTTTCGCGGGAGGCCACCGGCTCCGGGCCTTGCCGGAGACGGGGCGTTCGCGGGCGTCCCTGCCCGGGAGGAGCCGCTCTAGCGAGCGGCCGAGAAGCCTTCGCCGTTGAGCAGGCGAACGCGCGCCTTGGCGAGCTGGTTCTGCGCTTCCTCCAGCGACACACAATCCACGGTGATGTCGTCGTTGGGGGATGCTTCCGACGCCACGCGGGCCGTCTGCAGCCGCGCGATGGTGGAATCCGACACGTGCGCGCACATGGCGCAGCCGTTCTTGCGCCCGTGGTCGACGATCTCGGAGAACAGCTTCGCGGATTCCGGCTCCAGCGGGCGAAGACCCCGCATGTCGGCCAGAACCAGGTGCCGCCCTCCGCCGTAGCTGTCCGTGGCCTTCTTGTAGACGGCCACGTACTCCTTCATCTCGTTGGGCCGCATGAAACCGCTCATGCGGGCAGTGATGGTCCGACGGCTGACATCGTTGGTGACTTCGAACATAGGTGCGCCCTCCCTCGCAGGATCAAAGCCTAACAGCACTCTTTCGGACTTTCACCAGCCCCCCCGTGATTCCCGGGGGGGTGTAAGGTTTGAAAGGAATTGCGTGTTATTCCTTCTCGGTGGGTTGTAAAAATGAAGAAGCCCGGCCCGCGTGAGCGGAGCCGGGCTTCCGTGCTCTGTGTTGGACCCAGAGCGGGTTGGGACTAACCCACTGCGCGGACGTTCTGCGCCTGCAGGCCCTTGGGGCCGCGCGTCACCTCGAACTCCACCTTCTGGCCTTCCTGAAGGGTGCGGAAGCCGTCCATGTTGATGGCGCTGTGGTGGCAGAACACGTCCTCACCACCGCCGTCCTGCGTGATGAAGCCAAAGCCCTTCGCATCGTTGAACCACTTCACCGTACCAGTAGCCATGAATCGTCTTCTCTTTGTTGGGTGGGGCGCGGCACCCACCGCCCGAAGCGGTCGGTCCTCTCGAAATGTGAGGGCCTGAGTGCGAACAGCAGTCTGCCCGGCGGGGCGGGGTGGGTGGAAGCCCCCTTGCCCAGCAGCCAACAGTTCGCGGGGTGGTTACCCTGCCCACCCATTGTTGGCACAGGCAGGCGGGCGTGGGGCGGGGGCGGCTCCGGCGCCCCGGTCCGGGGGCGTGGCTACCGTTCCGGGGAAGGCCACGACGGCCGGGAGAGGAGTCACGTCATGTACGAGGTCCGAGGCCCCGAGCCCCTGCTGCCCCCCGTTCCTCCGCGCGCGGAGGGCGCCGTGCGCCGCGAGTGGCGCCGGATGAGGGACCACAGCGCGGCGGCGGGCATCCTGTCGCGTCCGCTGCTGGGCCGGCTGCCGTTGCGCCGTTGGGTGTCGCAGGACCTGCACTCGGTGCTGGACTACGTGGGCGGCGCGGCGCTGGTGGCGGTGGGGAGCGCGTCCGGCGACAGCAGGGCGAAGGCGGCCGGCTGGGCGCTGGGCGGGGCCGCGGTGGGCGTGTCGCTGTTCACGGACTACCGGCTGAGCCTCACGAAGCTCATCCCCATCGAAGCGCACGAGCTGGCGGACTACGCCTACGGCCTGGGCGCGGTGCTGGCGCCCTTCGTCTTGGGATACGCGAAGCGCTCACCGGTGGCGGCGGCGCTGCACGTGCTGCTGGGCGTGAAGGTGCTGGCCGCGTCGCTCGTCACGGACTACCGCTGCCAGACGGGCATGCACCTGGGCGGGGAGCTGGCCACGGACCCCGAGGGCATCGGGGCCTGAAGTCGCGGGTGGGGTAGGCGCGCTGGGCAGAAGCAAGTGGCAGGGGGGCGCTTGCGTGACCGCGGGTTCGGCGTCTCCGTGCGCAGGACGCGCCACTCGCCAGCTTGGGGCTTGGGTGTCCTCTCCAGCTCGATATCGCGGGGGGAAATCGTGAGTCCCCAGGAAGCATCATCGACTGTCCCCCTGACAGGAGGACGACCGATGGACCGCGCTTCAGGGGCTGACCAAGCCGAGCGTCAAAATCGTTTTGCGTACGAACGCTACGAAATGAGTGCTTCCTGGAGCCCCCTAATCATTTTGGTGGACGGAATCCCCACGGTAACGATTTCTGGAGCCCCCTAATCGTTTTGGTGGACGGAATCCCCACGGTAACGATTTCTGGAGCCCCCTAATCGTTTTGGTGGACGGAATCCCCACGGTAACGATTTCTGGAGCCCCCTAACCGTTTTGATTACGTTCTCCTCCTGAGTAACGGTTTCTGGAGCCGCCTAACCGTTTTGTGCACGAATCCCCTGGAACGAACGATTTCTTGAGTCGATCTCCCGTCATGGCAGGTCTGTTTCTTCCCCGGATGCCGTGCCGTGTAGTCGAGATGGCGTGACCCAATGCCCGCGCATCCGCCATCAGAGCGCTCCCGAGCGATTCGTGCACGCCTGGGCGTTGACCTTCCTCCCAAGTCGGAGCCCATCGGTTATGCCCAGGTCATCCTGGAGCATGAGCTCGTCGTGCTACCGCATCACCAGGTGTCCTTCGTCGCACCTGGGGGGGGGAAGCGTGAGCGCGTCGAAAGAGGGCGGAGCATCGTCGTCTATCCCCCGGCCTACGCTCCAGAGCCAGGGCTCTTCCATCAGCTGGAGTTCGCGCTCAAGTACGAGGGGGTGTCGCTCGAAATCCTCTCTGCCCTGTTCGAGAAGGTCACAAGGGGAGTACTGGAGCCACTCCTCAGGGAGTACATCCAGCAACGGCCTACCGGGCAGTACTCGCGGCGGCTCTGGTTCCTCTATGAGTTCCTCACCGGAAACATGCTGGACCTGCCGGACGCGACCATCGGCAATTACGTCCCGTTGCTAGACCCCCAGGAGTACTTCACCGCCACGGATGAACGGAGCCGGCGCCATCGCGTCATCAATAATCTATTGGGCACCGTGGAATGCTGCCCCATGGTGCGGCGCACCGAAAAGCTTGAGCGCTTCGCCAGCCTGAAACTGGCGAATCAGGCTTCCCGGCTCATGGAGGAGTACGATGAGGACGCGCTCCGTCGGGCCGTCAATTACCTCTATGCCAAGGAGACCCGCTCCTCCTTCGCAATCGAGCGGGAAAAGCCAAGTCAGGACCGCACCGAGCGCTACGTGGCCCTCCTGCGGCGCGTTCCCCAGTGGGACACGCTGGATGAGGCGGCGCTGACGGACATCCAGAACCAGACCGTGGATCCGCGCTTCGCGGAGACGGGTTACCGGCAGGGGCAGAATTACATCGGTGAGACAGTGAGCTTCACCGAGCAGAAGGTCCACTACCTGCCGCCCCGTCCCGAGGACGTCCCGTCCCTCATGAAGGGGCTGCTCGCCAGTGTCGAGCGGATGGCGAAGGCCCACGTGGACCCCATCGTTCAAGCGGCGGCGGTGTCCTTCATCTTCGTTCTCATCCACCCGTTCCTGGATGGGAACGGGCGTCTGCACCGCCTGCTCATCCACTACATCCTGTCGCGCTCAGGCTTCACGCCCCCGGGGCTCATCTTCCCTATCTCCGCGGTGATGCTGCAGAAGCGCTCCGAGTACGACGCCTGCCTTGAGTCCTTCTCTGTCCCGCTCATGCAGCAAGTCGACTACACGCATGACGAGGAGTGGCAGGTCACGGTGAAGGGGAAGACCCGCAACCTGTACCGTGCAATCGATTGCACGCGGATGGCGGAGGACCTCTACGCGTGGACCGAGGAGACCATCCGCACGGAGTTCCGCAAGGAGCTGGAGTTCATCGTTCGCTACCGTCAGGCCCGTGAGCAGATGGAGCAGGTGGTGGACATGCCGGACCGGCAACTGAACCTGTTCATCCAGGTGGTCCTTCACAACAAAGGCAAGCTCTCCTCCACCAAGCGCGCCTCACACTTCGAACTCCTCACCGACGCGGAGGTCCAGGCGCTGGAGACCATCCTCCAGGAGCAGTTCTTCAAGGGTTCAGCTTGAGCAGAAAGCCGTCCTGCAGCGGCCGTGACGGTTCGTCCTCCGGGACGGACCGGTTGAAGCCGCCGGCGAGCAGCACGCCTCCAGTGGCGTCCACGCTCACGGCCCGGGCCTGGGCCACGGTGCCGGGGCTCGCGAAGCCGCGCACCCAGAGCGACGTGCCCTCTTCCGGCAACAGCTTCGCCACATACAGGCCCGGCGGCAGGTTGCCTCCGCCCAGGGCGAGGCCGCCGTCATGGCCGCCCGCCACCGTCAATTGCCCCGCGTCGTCGGTGGCCACCATGGGCGCGCCAGTGGGGAAGGTGCGCGCCCACTGCTGGCCGCCCTGCGCGTCGTAGGCCAGCAGGAAGCCGTCGCGCGAGTCCGCGCGGTGGAAGGTCTTCTGGAAGTACAGCCGGCCGCTGAAGCCTCCGCCCACGAAGACGCGGTCCGCCCCCACCGCCACGGACACCGCCGTGCCATCCGTGCCGCGCACGTCATGGCTCCAGACGTGGTCTCCGTCCCGGGTGAGCTTCACCACGAAGGGCGTGTGCTGGCGCACGGTGACGAAGGTCGCGTCGCCAAACGACACCGCACCGGCATAGCCGCCCACCACGTGCACGTCGCCAAAGACATCCACCGCCACCGCCCGCGCGGAGACCTCGCCCTCGCTGGAAGGCATCCACACGCGGCTCCAGTGCTGCTCACCCCGGGGGCCCACGCGCAGCGCGAAGCCCGCGTGTCTGCCCTGGGGCGTGCGCTTCAATCCCTCTCCCAGGTCGCGCGCGCCGGCGAAGTCCCCCACCAGCACCGCGCCGCCATGGTGGTCGGGCGTGACGCCGTTCACCGCCACCGGCCCCTCACCCGGCAGCGAGCGCACCCAGTCCAGCGCGCCGCCGCCATCCAGCCGGGCCAGGAACGGCCCCTCCGGCAGCGTGGCGCCGTCGCGGGTGAAGCCCGCGGACATGCCCGTGAGGAAGATGTTGTCGTGGGCGTCCACCGCCAGGCCGCCCACCCGGGCCCGCGCGGCATGCCCGGGCGTCCAGCCCCGGGCCCACTTCAGCGCGCCTTCCGACGAATACCGCGCCACCAGCAGGTGTGGCGCCACGACGTTGCGATTGAAGGGCAGGGGACCCGCCCCCAGGTCGATGGGCTCTTGATAGGTCGCCGCCACGAGGACGTCCCCGTTGGAGGTCACCACCGCGTGCGGAGCCTGAGGGTCCCCAACCCTCAGGGTCCGCGACCACACGTGGGCCTCCACGCCCTCTGACGCGACCTGTCCACCCACCTCACCGAGCACCGGGATGCGCGGTGCCGTGGCTCGGGCTTCCTCGCACCCCACGAGAAAGAGCCCCCCCACGAACACCGCCATCCGAATCCACGCCACCGCCGCCCCCCGTCCCGGAACCCGCCCCACCCAACCCCGACTCCCCCGCCCTTCAACCGCGCCCCATCCCTACTGCAAGGGTGCGGCCAACGTGTCCCTGTGAAGGTGTCCCCTCGGAGGACGCCCCGGGGAGCCGGATGCAGGGGCAGGGGCCCTGTCCGTCAGCCGGTAATTCCTGCCGACCGCGGGGAGGGGGGACGGTAAAGAAAGACGCCCGCGCGGGTCTCCCCGGCGGGCGTCGATGGATGTGTTGTGTTTTGGACCGGGCGAAGGACTACAGCACCTTCACCGGCACTTCCTTGAGCACCTGGTCGCCGCGCATGACGGTCACGGTCCACGCGCCGGCCTTGGGCAGCCGCACGCCGGTCCACTGACGCGCGCGCCAGCCCTCGCCCTTCACCTTCACGTCCTTCGTCTCGCGCACGGTGGTGCCCTGCTTCACCTGCACCGTGAGGTCCTCGATGGAGTCGCCCTGGGGCACCAGGTAGCTCTGCCACAGCATCACGTTGGTGCCCGCCTTGACGCCCTCGGGGCCCACCTCGGCGGTGCACTCGTACTTGTTGGGGCCGTCCTTGGCCACCTCCGTGCAGAGCTTGGCCTCCACCAGCACGGGGCCCTGGCCCTGGCCCTTGTAGAAGTAGTTCCAGGTGTCACGCACCGCGTCCGCGCTGGGGGCCTTCACCGACTCCGCCGCCGGCGCCGCCGCCTCCTGCGCTCCCGCCACAGACGCCACACCCAGCACCGCGCACAGCACGCTTCCGTTGAACAGGCTCTTCATGACTTGGGGTCCCCTCATTGATGTTGAAGGCGGCCGGCCCACGTCCGGCCCCTCGGTGTGCCTGTCTACCATGAAACATCCCGCGCCATTCCCCGAGTCCCGGATTCCAGGGTTTCGTCCCGGGGACGCCGCGCCGCGCTACCCGAACAGGAAGAAGCCGAGCGTCACCAGCGGCAGGTACGCGAGGAAGGCCACCAGGAGGAAGCCGAGGATGTCCTTGAACTCCAGCCGGGCCACGGCCAGGAGCGGCAGCGCCCAGAAGGGCTGGATGAGGTCGGTGGCCATGTCGCCCCACGCGTACGCCAGCACCACCTTCTCCGGCGCCACGCCCAGCCGGCCCGCCGCGTCCAGCAGGTAGGGCGCTTCAATGGCCCACTTGGAACCTCCAGAAGGCACGAAGTAGTTCACCACGCCGCTGTAGAGATACACGATGGCGGGGAAGGTCTTCTGCGTGGACAGCGACACGAAGAGCTCCCCGATGCGGTCCGTGAGCCCCGTGGCCTTGAAGATGCCGTAGATGCCCGCGTACAGCGGGAACTGCAGCACAATGCCGTGCAGCACGCTCGCGGCCTCCTCGCTCGCCTTGAGCAGCCGCGCGGGCGTGCCGTGCAGCAGCACCGCCAGCGTGAGGAAGGTGAAGTTCACCACGTTGAGGTTGAGCGCCTTCCAGCCGCCGTTGAGCCACAGGTGCCGCGCGAACCACACCAGGCCCAGCACGCCGAAGACGGCGTTGAGCAGCCACGCGTGGTCCAGCCACTCCGCGGGGCTCAGCTTCCCCTGAGGCTTTCGCGGCGGGACGAAGTCGCCCAGCTTCTCCAGCACCGCGGGCTCCACGCGCACGGTGCGCTCCGGCGAGGGGTGCAGCGCCCACGCGAGCGCCGTGAGCAGCGCCACCGCGGCCAGGGTGAGGCCCACGTTGAAGGGGGAGAAGAGCGTCCGGTCGATGGGGATGACCCCCAGCTGCTTCTCCAGGAAGTGCCCCGGCGTCGCCACCAGCAGCGGCGCGGAGGCGGACAGGCCCGCGTGCCACGTGGCGCCCAGGCCGAAGTAGGCGCACGCCACCAGCAGGCGGTAGTCCACATCTGGACGCCTGCGCGCGATGAAGCGCACCAGCATGGCGCTGGCGACGAGCGACAGGCCCCAGTTGAAGTACGCGAGCGCCATGGACACCGCCGCCATCAGCGCGGTGGCGCTCCTCGGGCTCTTCGGCAGGCGGGCCACCCCCTCCAGCAGGGCCTTCACCGGGGCGGTGAGCGCGAGCAGATAGCCAGTGAACATCACCAGGGCCATCTGCATGGAGAAGGTGAGCAGCTCCCAGAAGCCTCCGCCCCACGCGTCCAGCACCGCCGGCGGCGTGGCGCCCACCCAGCCCAGGGCCAGCGCCATGGTGAGCAGGGTGAGCAGCACCGCGATGGCGAAGGCGCTGGGGACGAAGCGCGCGGAGAAGCGCCCCAGGCCTTCGGCGAACCGGACGAGGGTTTCCACGGTGTGAGGGCTCCAGGCGTGCAGGGGGGCCCCGGCGTGAAACTCCCAGGGCGACACCCCGGGTTTTACGGTATGAGCGGTCGCCATGTCCCCTAGCGAGCAGCACCCGCCCGCCTTCGAACGCATCGCGACAGGCGTTCCCGGACTGGATCCCATCCTGGGCGGTGGCCTGGTGGCTTCAGGTGTCTACATCGTGGTGGGGGAGCCCGGCGCGGGGAAGACCATCCTCGCCAACCAGCTGTGCTACTCGCAGGCGCGGCAGGGTACGCGCTGTCTGTATGTGACGCTGCTGGCCGAGTCGCACTCGCGCATGCTGGCGAACCTGCGCAGCATGGCGTTCTTCGACGCCTCCCAACTGCCCCAGCGCATCTACTACGTCAGCGGCTTCCGCATGCTGGAGGAGCAGGGGCTGCCGGGCCTGCTGGAGCTCCTGCGCCGGGAGATGCGCAACCACGGCGCGGGCATCCTGGTGCTGGACGGCCTGGTGCAGGCGCAGGAGGCCGCGGGCAGCAGCCGCGACTTCAAGAAGTTCATCCACGAGCTCCAGGTGTCCGCCGGCCTGTCGCGCTTCACCGCGCTCCTGCTCACCAGCAGCGTGGGCCCCACCGTGCACCCGGAATACACCATGGTGGACGGCATCCTGGAGCTGCGCGAGCGCACCGCGGCCATGCGCTCCTGGCGCGAAATCCAGGTGCGCAAGTTCCGCGGCAGCGCCAGCCTCAACGGCGCGCACCACTTCCGCATCTCCGAGGCGGGCCTGGAGGTCTTCCCCCGCCTGGAGACGATGGTCAGCCGCGCGCAGCCGCCGGACTGGGGCACGCAGCGCGTGAGGTTCGGCGTGCCCACGCTGGACGCCATGATTCCAGAGGGCTTCGCCGCGGCGTCCACCACGCTGGTGATGGGGCCTCCGGGCTGCGGAAAGACCATCCTCGGCGTCAGCCACCTGGCGGAAGGGCTGCGGCTGGGCGAGCCCTGCCTGATGGTGAGCTTCTACGAGGGGCCGGACCGTCTGATGCACAAGGCGGCCAACGTGGGGCTGTCCCTGGGCAGCGCGGTGAAGGACGGCCGGCTGGTGCTCCAGTGGAACATGCCCGCCGAGTGCAACCTGGACCTGGTGGCGCACTCGCTGATGGAGGACGTGCGCAGACGCGGCGTGAAGCGCCTGTTCGTGGACGGCCTGAGCGCCATGGTGGAGACCACCCACGAGCCGGCGCGCATCAGCCCCTTCTTCGCCGCGCTCACGCAGGAATTGCGACGCCACGGGGTGACGACCGTCTTCACGCTGGAGACGCCGCGCCTCTTCGGCCCGGACATGGATGTCCCCCTGGGCACCGGCCTGTCCGGCGTGGCGGAGAACCTGCTGTTCATGCGCCACCTGGAGCTCAATGGCCGCCTGCGGCGGCTGCTCTCCATCTTCAAGCTGCGGGACGCGGACTACGACCCGACCCTGCGCGAGTTCCTCATCACCAGCCAGGGAATCGAGATCCAGCCGCCCTTCCAGCCGTCGCCCGAGTTGCTGCTCACCGGCATCGCCCGCTTCCCGGGCAACCACTCCTGACCTCGAGAGGCTCCGTGGTTCCCGCGACCGAGACAGTGCTGGTGGTGGACGACGAACAGGGCATCCTGGAGGCGCTCGCGGACCTTCTGCGAGAGGAGGGCTACCGCGTGCTCACGGCGTCCCATGGCCGCGAGGCCCTGGAGCGCATGGCGGAGGTGAAGCCGGACCTGGTGCTCACGGACTGGATGATGCCCGTGCTGGATGGGCCCGCGCTCATCGCGCGCATCGAGCAGGACCCGGCGCTGCGCCACATCCCCGTGCTGGGCATGAGCGCCGTGGACGTCAACGGCCTCAAGCGCCTGCACCCGGGCATGGAGTTCCTCCAGAAGCCGTTCGACATCCGGGCCCTGATGAAGCAGGTGCGCCGGGCCCTGGACGCGAACCCCCGCGTCCGGGGAGGGTGAGGCGCACCGCCCGCGTGCCCGGAGGGTCCGCCATGTTCCACCTGCTCAAGCTGGGTCCCGTGCCTCTCTCCGTGGGCACCACCGGTGTCTACCTGCGCATCGGCGAGTCCGGCGACCCGTCCGCCCCCGTCTTCGAACAGACGGACCTCGCCGGCGTGCGCGCCCTCATCGCCGGCCTGGAGCCGTCCCAGGTGTCCTGCGAGCCCGCCCTGGCGGACGCCGCTGGCGAGCTGGGCCTGGCCGTGGCGCCCCCGTCCCTGGCGGCGCTCTCCGCCCGGGCGGCCATCGCCACCTTCCTCGCGTGGGGCCAATTGGGCGTGTCCGGGCTGGGCAGCGACAAGGCCCTGCTCTTCGTCCAGGCCGCCACCGAGTTCTGGGACGCGAAGCCCTGGGCGCACTGGGACGACAGCCAGGCCTTCACCGTGGACGTGACGGGCGCGCACGAGCACACCTACGAAGGCTGCGTCTTCCATGGCGAGGACGAGGGCCCCTCGGGCCTGGCCCTCTATCTGTCCCCCGGTTCGCTGGGCCGGCTCCTGGAGCTCCAGGTGCACGGCGCGGACAAGGAGGCGCAGGCCCTGCCCGCCATCACCGTGTCGCTGGAGGCCCGCCCCACCTACGCCGTGGACGCGCTGTCCGCCGCCGGCCGCGCGCCCCGGCTGCCCCTGCCCGTGAAGGCCGGCCCCGAGGGGCTGTCCGTTCCTTCCAGCCTGGAGTCCCTCATCCTGGTGGCCGCCCTGCGCGCCGTGGCCCGCCTGTCGCCGTCCCAGCCAGAGGCCCTGAGCAGCATGGTGGCCGGCGACGCCCGCATGGACGTCCGTGTGCGGGCCCCGGCCCCCAGGGTGCGTAACTAGGCGGAATCAGGGGCCCCCTGGCGTGACGCACCCTGACCAGCCAGGCGGCCGGGCTCGTGTGGGACTGTGAACAACCGCCTGTACCGAAAAGGTTGATTCACAAAGTATCTGGGTCCATAGGTGGAGACGTGACTGACGCCGGCCTCGCACCACGGGTCCAGCGCTTCCTCACGACGCACATCGATTCCATCGAGAAGCTGGAGGTGCTCCTCCTGCTTCGCGCCCGGACGGAGCGGGCGTGGACGGCGCCGGCGGTGGCCCTGGAACTGCGCATCACCGAAGCCTCCGCGGCCCGCCGTATGGCGGAGCTGAAGACGGGAGGGCTCCTTCTCCAGGATGGGGTGGAGCAGGACGCCTACCGCTTCAGCCCTGGCCGCTCGGAGGACGTGCAGGCCACGGCGGAGCTGGCGGCGGCGTACTCGGCGCGGCGGGTGAGCGTGATTTCGTTCATCTTCTCACGTCCCATGGACCGGGTGAGGGGCTTCGCGGACGCGTTCGTGCTCAAGCAGGACAGGGACAAGGACGGCGACGGACATGGCTGAGGCGGTCTACATCCTGTGTGCGTTGACGAGCCTGTCGTGCGCGGTGCTGCTGCTGCGGGCCTGGCGCCGCACAAGGAACAAGCTGCTGCTCTACAGTGGCCTGTGCTTCGCGGTCTTCACGCTGAACAACGTGCTGCTCTTCGTGGACCTGGTGTTGGTTCCGGCGGGCGACCTGTCGCTGGCGCGCACCGTCACGTCGCTGGCGGGAGCCAGCGTGTTGCTCTTCGGCCTCATCTGGGACGTGTCCTAGGGGGGGACACCATGTTCAAGATCCTGCTCGATGGCGCGGTGTTGATGGCGTACCTGGCGTGCGCCCTGTTCTTCCTGCGCTTCTACCTCCAGTCGAAGGACCGGCTGTTCGCGCTGTTCTCGCTGGCCTTCACGCTGATGGGCGTCCACAACCTGCTGGGCGCGCTGGTGGCGCCGGACCTGGACACCGAGCGCATCCACTACCTGTATGTCGTCCGCCTGATGGCCTACCTGCTCATCCTGGGAGCCATCTGGGACAAGAACCGCGCGGGGCGAAGCGCGCGGTGAGATGCTGTTCTCCTCCTGGGCCTGACGGGAGGACCTCTTCATGACCACGACATCGCTTCCCCGCTTCACCCCGCGCCGCGTGCTCGGGCGCACGGGCTTCGCCGCGACGGCGGTGGGCATTGGCGACCTGGCGGACCGCACGGTGCCTCGCGAGGAGCTGGTCGCCACGCTCGCGCGGGCGCTGGACGCGGGGCTCAACGTCATCGACACGGCGCCCGGCTACGAGGACGGCCTGAGCGAGGAGGTGGTGGGCGAGGCGCTGCGCGGCCGGCGTGAGGGCGTGTTCGTCATCGACAAGGTGGACGAACTGGACGCGCCGGTGGCGCCCCAGGTGGAGGCGTCCCTGCGGCGGCTGGGCCTGCCGTCGGTGGACCTGTTCGCGCTGCACGCGGTGAAGTCGCTGGCGCATTGGGAGGACCTGGCCCGGCCGGGCGGCGCGCTGGAGCAGTTGGAGGCGTGCGTGGCCCGGGGGCAGGCGCGCTTCAAGGGCATCTCCTGTCACCACCCGGACGCGCTGGTGGCGGCGGTGCGCTCCGGGCGGTGCGACGTGGTGATGTTCCCGCTGGGGCCGTTCGTGGACGCGCGCTACGTGGAAGAGGTGCTGCCCCTGGCGCGAGAGAAGGGCGTGGGCGTGGTGTCCTTCAAGACGTTCGGCGCGGGCAAGCTGCTGGGCGACACGGAGGGCTACGGCCGGCCGCTCCAGGCGCGCCCGCGCGGCAAGGTCGGCTCCGGTGGCGCGGCGCCAGGCACGCCGGTGCTGCCGCACCTGTCGGTGGCGGAGTGCGTGCGGTACACGCTCACGTTGGATCCGGACGTGATGTTGATGGGAATGGGCTTCCCGAACGAACAGGACGCCGCGCTCCAGGCGGCTTCGGCCTTCCGGCCCCTGGACGCCGCGGGGATGCAGGCGGTGCGGGAGCGCGCGCACGCCGCCATCCAGGGGAAGGGGGCGGTGTGGTGGAACCCCCCTTCACCGGACGTGGCGGCGGGCTGAGCCGCGGCGCGCGGACGGGTTGCCTGCCGGACACTCGCCCGGAATCCCGCGGCCTTGGAGGCTTGTTGCCTCCGGGGGGCCGTCATTATCGGAGCGTCCCATTGGTGGGGCGTCATTCCCGTGACGCCATGACCCGCGCTCCATGCCCGAACCATCCCTCGAGCCTTCGACCGAGCCTCCCGGTGAGCCCCCGCCGCCGTCCTCCGTGACGGCGAACGACGCGGTCTCCGTGTCCGTGGGGGGAGACGGGGCCAACGTCGTGGAGCCCATCGCGACCGGGTCCCTGGCCGGTTCGCGCGAGGCGTCCTCCTCCGGAGAGGAGGGGCGCTTCGCGTTCCTGGCCCGCGCGGGCGAGGTGCTGTCGTCATCGCTGGACGAGCCCACGGTGCTGCGCCAGTTGGCGGAGCTGGTGGTGCCGGAACTGGCGGACTGGTGCACGGTGGACGTCGTCGCGCCCTCCCGCACGGTGGTGCGCCGGGCCGCGGCGCACCGCGACCCCACGCTCGTGCCCTCCGTGTATGCCATCGCCGAGCGCTGGGCCCTCCATGAGAACGGTTCCCAGGGCGTGGCCCACGTGCTGAGCACCGGCCAGGCCCGCCTCATCCCGGAGGTGCCCGAAGAGGCGTTCCATGCGCTGGCGCGGGGGAATGCCGCCCTGGAGGAGACGTGGCGCCTGGGCTGCCGCTCCGTGATGCTGGTGCCACTGGTCGCGCGGGGGCGGGTGCTGGGGTGTCTGTCATTGATGTCCGCCACGGCCGGCCGCTATGGCGACGGCGACCTGGAGCTGGCGCGCGAGCTGGCCCGCCGGGCCGCGCTGTCCCTGGACAACGCGCTCCTGTATGGCGAAGCCCGTCAGGCCCAGGCGCGCACGGCGAGGTTGCAGGCGGTGACGGCGGCCCTGTCCCGCGCGGCCACCGAGGACGCGGTGGCGCAGGTGCTGGCGCGCGAGGTGTGGGAGGCGAGCGGCGCCACGCGCGTCGCGGTGCTGGCGCTGGAGGAGGACGGCCTCCTGCGCCCGCTGCGCGTGTTGGGCTATCCGGAAGACGCGCTGGCGTCATTCAACCGGCCCGCGGACAGGGCGGCCCCGGAGGTCCGGCGCGAGGTGGGGTGGTTCGGTTCGCTGGAGGAGTTCGTCGCGCGCCATCCGGAGGGCGCGGAGTTCGCGCGCCGCCAGGGGCCGGGGGCCCGCGCGGTCCTCCCGCTGTGGGGGGAGACGCGCGTGCGGGGCCTGCTGCTGCTCGGGTGGCCGGAAACCCGCGTCTTTCCCGCCGCGGAGCGCGCGTTCCTGGAGGCGCTGGCGCACCAGTGCGCGCAGGCGCTGGAGCGGGCCGCGCTCTACGAAGCGCTGCGCGAGCGCACGGAGCGGCTGCGGCAGGCGCTGGTGACGGGCGACATGGGGACGTGGCGCCTGGACCTGGTGCGCGGCAAGGAGCTGCGCGACGCGGCGCTCAACCACATGCTGGGGTTGCCGGCGGTGGACTCGACGGTGGCGGTGGGGGACATGCTGGGGTACCTGCACCCGGAGGACCGGCCGCACGTGGAGGCGGAGTTCCACCGCCACCAGCGCGAGTCGCCGGGCTACTTCGAGCTGGAGTTCCGGGTGATGCGCCGCGACGGCGGCGTGCGCTGGCTGCACAGCGTGGGGCAGTCCTTCGCCGGGCCGGAGGGAAGGGTGACGGAGCTCACCGGCGCCATGGCGGACGTCACCCGGCGCAAGGAGGCCGAGGAGCGGCTTCAGCTGCTGCTGGACGCGAGCCGCGTGCTGGCGCTGCGCCTGGACGACGTGGAGGAGGCGCTGCCGGAGGTGGCGCGGCTGGTGGTGGACCACGTGGCCACCGGCTGCCTGGTGGACCTGGCCGCGCCGGACGGCACCCTGCGGCGGGTGACGGCGGCCCACCGCGTGCCCGAGCAGGACACCCGGCTCCACGCGGCCCTGGGCGGCACGGACCGCGGGCCCGCGCACCCGGCGCTCCAGTGCTTCCGGTCGGGGGAGGTCTGCTTCCTGTCGCGCCTGGACTTCAAGCTGTGCGACGCCGTCTCCACGAGCGACTCGCACCGGGCGCTGGTGGACCGCATGGCGCCCACGTCCGTGCTGTCGGTGCCGCTGCGCGCGCGGGGCCGCACACTGGGCGTCATCACGCTGTTCACCGCCGAGCCCCAGCGCACGCTGGTGGCCGCGGACGTGACGATGGCGGAGGAGCTGGCGCTGCGCTTGAGCGTGGCGCTGGAGAACGCGCGCCTGTTCCACGACGCCCAGTCCGCGGTGCGGCTGCGCGACGAGTTCCTCTCCGTGGCGAGCCACGAACTGAAGACGCCGCTCACCAGCCTCATCCTCCAGCACAACCTCATTGGCCGGGCGATGGAGACAGCGGGCATGCCGGCGCCCGTGACGGGGAAGCTCAACACCGCGCAGCGGCAGGTGTTCCGGCTGACGGCGCTGGTGGACAACCTGCTGGACGTGAGCCGGCTGTCGCTGGGCAAGCTGTCGCTGGAGCGCGCGGAGGTGGACCTGGTGCAGTTGACGCGCGACGCGGTGGAGCGCCTGGAGGACGTGTTCACCCAGGCGCGGTGCCCGCTCAAGCTGGAGCTGCCGCGCACGCTGACGGGCCAGTGGGACGCGCTGCGGTTGGACCAGGTGCTGGTGAACCTGCTCTCCAACGCGGCGAAGTACGGCGCGGGCCACCCGGTGTCGGTGCGCGCGGGCGTGGACGCGCGCGACGAGGCCTGGGTGGAGGTGCGCGACGAGGGCATCGGCATCGAAGCGGATGCGCTGCCGCGCCTCTTCGGCCGCTTCGAGCGCGCCGTGAGCGAGCGGCACTACGGCGGCATGGGCCTGGGGCTCTACATCAGCCGCCAGATCGTGGAAGCGCTGGGCGGCCGCATCGACGTGGACAGTCAGCCGGGGCAGGGCGCCACCTTCACGCTGCGGCTGCCCCGGAACGCGGCGGAGGCGCGGCTCCCGCATCCCCCGGAGATGTGAGGGAGGCGAGGAGCGCGGCCTTCAGTGCTGGGGTCCCCTGGGCGGAGGCCCCTCTTGTTCGAGCGCGCGGTACTCGTCGTCCGTGAACAGGCGTGAGCGGATGAGGAAGCGCACGCCTTCGGGAGCCTCGACGGAGAAGCCGCTGCCGCGGCCGGGCACCACGTCCACGGTGAGGTGGGTGTGGCGCCAGAGCTCGAACTGCGGACCGGACATGTAGAAGGGCGTGCGGACGATGTCACCCAGGTACACGTCCTCCTGTCCCACGCGGAAGTCGCCGCGCGGGAAGCACATGGGCGCGCTGCCGTCGCAGCAGCCGCCGGACTGGTGGAAGAGGAGCGGACCGTGAAGGCCCTGCATCTTGTGGATGAGGGCCTCGGCGGCCGGCGTGACGTCGACGCGCGGCACGGGCATGGGGCGGCCTAGAAGAAGCCCATGGGCTTCGGGTCGTAGCTGACGAGCAGGTTCTTCGTCTGCTGGTAGTGATTGAGCATCATCTTGTGCGTCTCGCGCCCGATGCCGGACTGCTTGTAGCCGCCGAACGCCGCGTGCGCGGGGTACAGGTGGTAGCAGTTCACCCAGACGCGGCCCGCCTGGATGCCGCGGCCCATGCGGTACGCGGTGCTGTTGTCACGCGTCCACACGCCAGCGCCCAGGCCGTAGAGCGTGTCATTGGCCATCGCGAGCGCGTCCGCCGCGTCCTTGAACTTCGCCACCGCGACGACGGGGCCGAAGATCTCCTCCTGGAACACGCGCATCTTGTTGTGGCCCTCGAAGATGGTGGGCTCCACGTAGTAGCCCTCCGCCAGCGCGCCGGACAGCGACTTGCGGCCGCCGCCGGTGAGCACCTTCGCGCCCTCCTTCTTGCCGATGTCCAGGTAGCTGAGGATCTTCTCCAGCTGATCATTGGACGCCTGCGCGCCAATCTGCGTGGCGGTGTCCAGGGGGTTGCCCTGCACGATGCGCTTCGTGCGCTCCACCGCCCTGGCGATGAACTCGTCGTAGAAGCGCTCGGCCACGAGCGAGCGGGACGGGCAGGTGCACACCTCGCCCTGGTTGAGGGCGAACATGGCGAAGCCCTCCAGCGCCTTCTGGGCGAAGTCATCGTCCTTCGCGAAGACGTCCTCGAAGAAGATGTTGGGGGACTTGCCGCCCAGCTCCAGGGTGACCGGGATGATGTTCTCGGAGGCGTACTGCATGATGAGGCGGCCGGTGGTCGTCTCACCCGTGAAGGCAATCTTCGCGATGCGCTTGTTGCTGGCGAGCGGCTTGCCGGCCTCGATGCCGAAGCCGTTCACGATGTTGAGCACGCCGGGGGGAAGCAGGTCGCCCACCAGCTCCGCGAACTTGAGGATGGTGACGGGGGTCTGCTCCGCGGGCTTGAGGACCACGCAGTTGCCCGCGGCGAGCGCGGGGGCCAGCTTCCACGCGGCCATGAGCAGCGGGAAGTTCCACGGGATGATCTGCCCCACGACGCCGAGCGGCTCCGTGAAGTGGTAGGCGACGGTGTTGTCATCCAGCTGGCTGAGCGAGCCTTCCTGCGCGCGGATACAACCCGCGAAGTAGCGGAAGTGGTCGATGGCGAGCGGCAGGTCCGCGGCGAGCGTCTCGCGGACGGGCTTGCCGTTGTCCCATGTCTCGGAGACGGCGAGCATCTCCAGGTTCTGCTCCATGCGGTCGGCGATCTTCAGCAGGATGTTGGCCCGCTCGCCGGCGGCGGTGCGGCCCCACGCGTCCTTCGCCTTGTGCGCGGCGTCGAGCGCCTTCTCGATGTCCTCCGCCGTGGAGCGGGGAATCTCGCAGAAGGGGCGGCCGGTGACGGGGCTGATGTTCTCGAAGTACTGGCCCTTCACGGGCGGGACGAACTCACCGCCGATGTAGTTGCCGTAACGGCTCTTGTACTCGACCTTGCTGCCCTTCTGACCCGGAGCTTCATAGACCTTCGACATGGGGACTCCCTGCGTTGGGTTTTGACGCACTCCTGTGGGGGTTGAAGCGGAACAGACCATAGGCAGGTAACGCTTCGCGTTGTGTGCGCGGAGCCGGAGGGAAATGTTTGTTAATGGTTGATCGCTGAATCAGTCACTCGGGCGTGATGCGAGCGGGCGGCCAGGGTGCCCTTGCTGCCATCCAGCAGGTCTTCCACCTCAAGAGGTGGGGGCACGTCATGCAACTGTTTCGAGACCGCGTCGACGCCGGCCATGCGCTGGGCCAACGGCTCCGCGTCCTGCTCGGTGGAGGCGATGACCTGTTGGTGTTGGCGCTGCCGCGCGGCGGTGTGCCGGTGGGGTTCGAGGTCGCTCGGATCCTCGGGGTGCCACTGGACGTGTTCGTGGTGCGCAAGCTCGGCACGCCGGGGCACGAGGAGCTGGCCATGGGGGCCATCGCCACCGGCGGCGTCACGGTCCTCAACGAGGGGGTCGTGCGGAGGCTGGGGATTCCCCGGTCGGCCATCGCGGCGGCGGCGGAGCGTGAAGCGCGGGAGCTGGCCCGCAGGGAGCATCTCTTCCGCGAGGGCAGGCCTCCCGCGCGAATCGAGGGGCGGACGGTGATCGTGGTGGATGACGGGCTGGCCACGGGCTCCACCATGCGGGCGGCGCTCCGGGCGCTGCGTCAGCATCAGCCCGCGCGCATCGTGGTGGGAGTGCCGGTAGGCGCGCCGGAGACATGCGCGGACCTGGAGCGAGAGGCGGACCTGCTCGTCTGCCTTCACACTCCGGAGCCGTTCTACGCGGTGGGGCAGTGGTTCGAGGACTTCGCGCAGACCACCGACGACGAGGTGCGCGAGTTGCTGGCGCGCGCGGCGCACGGGGAAGGGGCTGCCGTGAGTCCGGCGGAGGGTTGAAACATGGCTGAATACAGGATTTCAGAGCACGCGGTGCGGCTGGAGGTGGAGCCCGGCGTGGAGTTGGACGGAACGCTGAGCGTGCCGGAGCCGGTCTCGGGCGTGGTGCTGTTCGCGCACGGCAGTGGCAGCAGCCGCTTCAGTCCGCGCAACCAGTACGTAGCGAGGGTGATGCAGCAGGCGGGGCTGGCGACACTGCTCATGGACCTGCTCACGCAGGAGGAGGAAGAAGCCGAGCGGTGGACGCGGCACCTGCGCTTCGACATCGAGTTGCTGGCAGGGAGGCTCGTGGGGGCCGTGCGGTGGCTGGCGCGGGTGCCGGGGCTGGAGGGGCAGCCGCTGGGGCTGATCGGTTCGAGCACGGGGGCGGGAGCGGCGCTGGTGGCCGCGGGGCGGATGCCCGGAGCCATCCAGGCGGTGGTGTCCCGGGGCGGCCGTCCGGACCTCGCGGGTGCGATGCTGTCGGCGGTGCGAGCGCCGACCCTGCTCATCGTGGGCGGGGATGACACGCAAGTGATTGAGCTCAACCAGGAGGCGCTGGAGGCGCTGCGCACGCACAAGCGGCTGGAGATCGTCCCGGGGGCGACCCACCTCTTCGAGGAGCCGGGGACACTGGAGCAGGCGGCCCGGCTGGCCCGGGACTGGTTCCTCCAGCACCTGGTCACGGCCGCGCGGGAGCGTCCCTTCGGCGAGGCTCCGCCATGAGCCCGCGCATCGCGGTGGTGGGCGGCGTGGCCACGGACTACCTGGTGCACGGGCGGTCATTTCCGGAGCCGGGAGGCAGCGCCGAGGGCGACGTCTTCCAGGAGGCGCTCGGAGGAAAGGGGGCCAACGGCGCGGTGGCCGCCGTGAGGCTGGGGGCGCGGGCCTCGCTGGTGGCGCGAGTGGGGTCGGATGGGCGCGGCCTGAGGCAGGTGGCGTGGCTGGAGCGGGAAGGCGTTGCGCTGGAGGGGGTGGTGCCTGATGCGGAGGCGCCTTCGAGCGCGGTGCTGGTGATGGTGGATGGGCACGGGAGGAAGCAGACCTTCTTCTCGCCGGGCGCCAATCACAGACTGTCCATCCGGGATGTGCTGCGGAGCGCGGAGCGGATCGCGACCGCGAAGGTATTGCTCGTGCAGTTGGAGGTGCCGCTGGACGCGGTCCAGGCGGCGGTCCGTCTGGCGCGAGCGGCCGGAGTCCGGGTGGTGTTGGATCCCGCGCCAGCCGTGCCGCTGCCGGAGGTGCTGTTGGAGGATGTGCACGTCATCCGGCCCAACGCCGTCGAAGCCCGGGCGCTGACCGGCATCCCGGTGCATGGCCGTGCTTCCGCGCGGAGAGCCGCCCGCAACCTGCTGCTGCGCGGCGTGGGAGCGGCCATCATCGCGGCACCCGGAGGCAGTCTGCTGGTGTCGCGGGAGGAGGAGGCGTGGCTGCCTGAGTTGCCGGTGGACACGGTGGATACGACCGGAGCGGGGGATGCGTTCTCCGCGGCGCTCTGTGTGGCCCTGGCTGAAGGCCAGTCGTTGCTCTCGGCCGCGCGCTTCGCGCACGCCGCGGCCGCCATCGCGACGACACGGCTGGGGACGCAGGCGGGACTGCCCTACCGGGATGAAGTGGAGGGCCTGCTCGCGGACGTGAGGCCGGACGTGCGGCCCGCGCCGCCGTAGCGGAGACATTCGAGACACATCGCCCGCTGTCCCACCATGCCTCTTCTGGGGGATGTCGGCGCGCGTGGGCCGTGGGCCATGCTGACGCCATTCACTGCATGGAGGATGAGGGGAATGGCGTACGAGCGACCAGCGCCGGAGTCGAAGCCAAGCAAGCCCGAGCGAAAAGAACTACTGGCGCGGTATTATGGCGAGTATCGAGCGCAGGCGGTCGAGGATCCCTCCTGCTTGAATCGCAAGGTTCCGCGGGAAGCGTTTGATGCGTTGCTGGATCAAATCGGAGCGCTACTGCTTGAGCAGGCTGCGGCGCTGGCAACGACTCCTGGCCCCGTTCGCGAGTTCCTCGAACAGAACCCGTTGCCTCCGTCGCTCAAGGGGATGCTCCCCGATGACTTCCGGGCATTCTCGCTGACGCTGAATGCATTGAAGCAGTGGGTGGCCGCTGAACAGGCGGCGACCGATCGCTACCTGCTGGGCGGGAACGCTCGAATCGAGTGCCGGGCCGCAGCCGACGTGTGCATCGTTTCAGGTGCACCGCTGGCTGATGGAGTCGTTGAGCTTCATCACCCCGTGCGGGACGGTCGCCCACCGATTCCGGTCAGCAAGGATGGTCACGACCAGATCGAGGAGCAGGTTTCCAGTCCCCACGACGACAGTGTGGGGTCCGCGTTGCGTGAGCTGAGGCGACAATCGAATCGCTCCTGGGTCCACCTGCGCCGGGGCTGCCTCGACCTTCTGAATGAACCCGTGGAGCATTCGACACCGAGTGTGGCCGCGTCTTCCAAAGCGTTCGCACGGAACGCGGCAAGGGTAACGGGGATGTCATACCAGGAGATCATCTCGTGGCTTGATGACGCGGGCCTTGGAGCATGAGCCGTGAAGAGGCACTGTCGGGCGCGGTGCGGTAGTCGAGTGGCGGTCAGTGGATGAGGGCCAGGTCGACCAGCTCCAACTCCAGACAGCGTGCTCGTATCGAAGGCCCAGAGCGTGGCGTCACAGCCGTGGCCCGCCCGTCACTTCTTGGTCTGCTGTCGCTCCAACGCTCGCCGCACGCGTGCCTCCTTCTCCTGCTTCTTCCGCAACTTCTGCTGGACCTCGCCCTCGAACGACAGGTGCTCCAGGAACGCGTGCAGTTCATGTTGCGATAGAACCGGGCACTTCCAGTTCAGGTCCCGCATGCGCTGCAGGAACGCATCCGGCAGCGCCACGCCGTAACGCAGGACGTAGTACGGAAGGTCCGCCCGCCAGTGCCAGACGCCGTCCGTCAACGCATGGTGGGGCGCGATGTTCTTCTCGCCCGTAAACCAGTCACTCAGCGGCCCCGAGCTGACCGCGAAGACGACGCCTGACGCGAGATAGCGCCCGATCCGAGAGCGATCCTCTTCCGGAATCTTCCCTCGCGACTCCACGAGAGAAGGTCCTTCATCGGACTCCGGGACGAACTCACGGAAGTACCCTACGGCGTGGAGGGGCATCCCTGCTCCCTATCAGGAAGGACGCATTCAGCGCACCGCCGCCCCGGGACCCAAGGCATGGTGGCAATCCCATGTCGATGAACGCCCTGCTCGAAGAGGTCTCGCGCCTCCACCACGCTCGCCCTCCCGCGACGCCCGCGCAGCTCGATGCCTTCGAACATCGCGTCGGATGGCGCCTCGACCCGGACCTCCGCGCCTTCTACCTGCACTGCGACGGCGCGGACCTGTTCGACCGCGTCGACCCCGCGTTCTCCTTCCCCCCGCTGTCGGAGCTCCGCCGCGCGCGAATCGTCATGAGTCAGGCCGACACGGACCAGTCAGGGCCCGCGTCCTGGTACGCCCTCTGCGAGGTCCGCGATGGGAACTACGTCCTGCTCGACGTGAGCCAGCAGCACGACGGCCGCTATCCCCTGCGCGACGGCTTCCGCGAAGGCTTCCCGGATCCGGCGCAGTGCCCGCAGGTCGCCAGCTCGTTCTCCGAGTTCCTGGCGGGCGCGCTCCGCTCCAACGGCCGCTGGTTCTGGCTGAAGAAGCTGATGCAGGACGGGTGACGGATCCCGCGTCCCCACCGCACGCAGCCG